>JBAWZH010000025.1:0-21621 GCA_037143135.1 bacterium | reverse complement strand
TCATTCTTTACGCCGACAAGATCACCGATTCCATGAAGCGGATGATGGCGGTGACAGCGGCGAGGCGGACCAAGCAACTGGAATACAACCGTGTCAACCACATCACCCCCCAGAGTATCCAGAAAGGCATCCAGGAAAGCCTGGCCATCGTCTACAAAGGCCGCGAGATCGAGGATCTGGTGGCAAAGGAAAGCGGCATCGACTATGACATTCACGCTACCCTGCGCGAGATGGAAGCCGAGATGGTCGAGGCCGCCGACGCCCTGGAGTTTGAACGCGCCGCCATGCTCCGCGACCAGATCAAGGAACTGCGTCTGGCCTCCGGTGTCCCCGGCGATACGCCCGCCCCCGACAAGCCAACTGGCAAGAAGAAGCGCAGCCAGACAACTCGCTACCCCTCCGCCCGCCGGAGGAAGTAACAAGACAAGAGACGACCACACCTGCGGGGATCCGCCTGTAGTAACCGCCGCCTGCACTGAACCCGTCGAAGGTGTCCCCGGCGGTACAGTTCCTGCCCAAACCACCCCGCGTGAACAAGGTGACAGGCTAGAATGGCACCTTGTTCTTTTTGTTCCATGACCGATCTTGACCTTCATGCCGGATTTTCACATGCTTCCAGCCATGAAAACGATGTTTCAGAGATGGTTCAGGGCGGACTCAACGGGTGTGTGCCCGAATCGAACTTTGGCGGTGCGATCTCATGGAACTTCAACAAGTTCCTCATCGGGCGGGACGGGGTGATCGTAAGGCGGTTCGGCAGCCGCACGAAGCCCGACGACAAGGAACTCATTGCGGCCGTGGAACAGGCGCTCAGGGCGCCGATGTGACGTCCCGTAAGAGGGGCGTGTTGGAGGATTATGAAGAGATTCATGGATACCGGATCGATGCTTGTGGCAGTCATTACTCTCGTGCTGTTTGTTGCCGCGCTGTTTGCAAAGGGACTGAGTCATGACCTCTTCCTCGAGGCGGGGATATTCCTAGTATCAGTCAAGATTATCCTCATGAATTACAGGAACAACGTCGCGGTGACTGCATTGCATGAGAAACTGGACAGAGTTCTGGCGGCGCTTGCGGAGAAAGACAAATAGACATGGCCTTGGGACAGGCGCTGATTGCCCAGAGTGGTGTAGAATCATGACCTTGCCGACTTCCTGCGTAGATTTGCTTGTGCCATCGAGAGCGCCCGACACACACCTGTTGCCGGGCGAAGAAGCGCTGCGCCTGATGAACGCGACGCGCTCGGGACTTAGCGATGCCGAAGCGGCCGCGCGCCTGACCCGCTTCGGGCCCAACGCGCTCAAGGACCGGACCAAGACACCGCTCATTGTCTTGTTCCTCCGCCAACTGGCGAATCCGCTGGCCTACATCCTCATGGCGGCCGCGCTCGTGAAACTGTTCGTCAAAGGCGCTCTCGATGCGGCCGTCATCGGAGCCGTGCTGGGTCTCATGGCCGTGATCGGTTTCGTGCAGGAACTGCGCGCCGAGAAGGCCATGGAGGCGCTCAAGAACATGGTGACGCCCCGTAGCCGCGTGCGCCGGGGTGGCCAGGTGGCCGCCGTGGCGGCGGCTGACCTGGTGCCGGGGGACCTCATTATCCTGGAAGCCGGCGACCGGGTGCCCGTGGACGGCCGCCTGATCGAAGCGACCAATCTGAAGATCAACGAGTCGGCCCTGACCGGCGAATCCATGCCCGCGGAGAAACACACCGCGCCGTTGACCGGCGATGTCGCCCTGGCGGACCGCAAGAACATGGTCTACATGGGCACGGTTGTCACCAACGGCCGGGCAACCGCACTGACCGCCGCCACAGGCATGCAGACCGAGATGGGGCGTATCGCCGCAGCTATCCAGAATGTGCCGCAGGAGAAGACCCCGCTGCAGCGGAGCGTCGACCGCTTCGGCCACGTCATGCTGTTCATTGTGCCCGGCATCTGCGCCTTGCTGACTCTGGCCGGATTGTACCGCGGGCTGCCGCCCATGGACATCTTCCTGATGGTGGTGGCCGCCGCGGTCTCCGCCGTACCGGAAGGACTCCCGGCCGTGGTCACGGTGACGCTGGCCGTCGGCATGCGCGCCATGGCCAAGCGGCAGGCCATTATCCGCCGCCTCGTGGCCGTAGAAACGCTGGGTTCCACCACGGTCGTTTGCTCGGACAAGACCGGCACGCTCACGTTGAACCAGATGACCGTCTCACGCCTCTACGCAGACGGGCGGTTCTACGACGTGGACGGCAGCGGTTATGACCCGGTAGGCGAGATGCGCGCCGATGGCCAGACGGTCTCGGTGCAGGGCGATGCGACGCTGGAATGCCTGCTTCGCGCCGGGGCGCTTTGTAACGACGCCTTGCTCACCGGGACGCCGCCCGCCAGCACCATTCTGGGCGACCCAACAGAAGGCGCATTGGTCGTGGCGGCGGCGAAGGCGGGCCTGCGCAAGGAGCAACTGGAACTGGCATGGCCGCGCCTCAACGAGATTCCATTCCAAAGCGAGCGGCAGTGGATGGCCACGCTGCATTCCAACTCTGGCAAGCGGACGATCTTTGTCAAGGGCGCGCCCGAGCGCGTGCTGGCGATGAGCCCGAGCATGGCCCGATCCGGCGGCTCGACTCCTCTCGACGAGGCCGCGCACCAGGCGATATCCAGCGCCGTTGATCGCATGGCGGGGGACGCCCTGCGCGTCATGGCGCTGGCCTATTGCGACTATGCCGGCCAGCCGGGCGAACTCAGCGAGGAGTCGCTGCGCGGACGGCTGACATTTCTCGGTCTGGCCGGGATGAGCGACCCGCCGCGCGCCGAGGCGCGCGAGGCCGTGCGCCAATGCCACGAGGCCGGTATCCGGGCCGTCATGATTACCGGCGACAATCCGGCCACCGCCGCCGCAGTCGCCCGCCGCATCGGACTGCCGGACAGCCGCCCCGTGACCGGCGCGGAGGTCGGCCAGATGAACGAGGAGGAACTGGATGGCGCCGTTCGCGGCACATCGGTCTTCGCCCGCATCGAGCCGCTGCACAAACTGCGGATCGTGCAGGCCTACAAGCGACAGGGCGAAGTCGTGGCCATGACCGGCGACGGGGTCAACGACGCGCCGGCGCTTGAAACCGCCGATATCGGCATCGCCATGGGCATCACGGGCACTGACGTGGCCAAGGAAGCCGCCGATATGGTTCTGGCCGACGACAATTTCGCCTCGATTCTGGCGGCCGTCGAGGAAGGACGTTCGATATTCAACCGCCTGCGGAACGTCACGTTCTTCCTGCTGACCACCTGCTTCGGGGAACTGCTGGCCTTGATGTTGTGCGTGTTCTTCCTGGGTGTCGCGCCCCTCGAACCGCTGCAGATTCTGTGGATCAACCTGCTCACCGGCACGATCATGGCCATTCCGCTGGGGTTGGAACCCCGTACGGGTATCGAATTGCGCCAGACCCCGCGCGATCCGCGGGTGGGGCTGTTGTATCCGGGGCTGTTGTTGCGCAGCGGCTTTCTGGCGGTACTGCTGGGCGTCGGAGTCACCCTGCTGTTTGCCTGGACCCTGCGCCACTACGATCTGCGGGAAGCGCGCACGGCCGCATTTTCCGCCGTCGTGGTGTTCGAATGGCTCGTGGCTTTCAACGCGCGCTCGGACGAGTTGACCATCTTCCGGCTCGGCATCCTGCGCAACCGTCCTCTACTGTTGGCCCTGGCCATTGCCGTGCTTCTGCAGTTAGCCGTGATCCACCTCCCGTTCATGCATGAACCGTTCAACACCGTGCCGATGCACGCCTATGAATGGGTCATGGCGATGACCCTGGGCGTTGGCATGTTCGTCACCGAGACGCTGCGCAAGATGCTTGCCCCGCGCCTGTTCTCGCTGGGCAAGTGGAAGCCCGTTCGGTGGCCCACAAGCCCAGGATCAAAAGGGGCGAAGCCTTCGCGCGTTCCATCCCCATGGGGAACATCCGGGCATTGAAGTTCATAGCATGAGACAATCCCGGCCTTCCGCGTGCGCTGCACCGTCACGCTGGCCGACAAACACGACCTCGGCCTGCTGGCGGCGTTCCTGACGATGCGATCCGACGGCACGCTGGACCAAGTCGTGGATTTCAACGGCGCGACGTTTCCGGCCGGTACACCTCTTGAATCAACGTTCAAGTTCAACTCCTACCGCCTGACATACCGTTATCTCCTTCTCGATTCGCCGAAGTTCCGGTTCAGCGCCGGTCTTTCGGCCAAACTACGCGACGCGGCCATCCGTTTGAAAAGGGAACAAGGTGACAGGTTAGAATGGCACCTGGGAGTGGCACGAGGACCTCATTTCGCCGCAGGAACCACGGCGTAAAGGGCGGATTATACCTTGCCCAGACCGGATCGCCAACGGCCGTCAGACCCTGCGCCTTCATCCATTCCCGCAACCGCGCGAGATTTTGCTCATACCGTTGCTGGCTCCACGTGCCGGAGTACCGTACCGCTGCCATGCGTCGTGCCGGAATGGCGCGCAGGTGAACCTTCTCATCCGTGGGCGTCGGCAGCGTCTCCAGGGTGAAGTGGGTTGGCATCATGAATGTGATGGCCCACCGGTTGCTGATTGCCTCCTGCCCCACCGGTGCGGTCATCGCAATCTTCTCCCCTTCGCGCTGCTGGGCAACAGGCGCTGTCATGGCGATCTTGTTCTTCGATTGGTTCGCCCCTGAGATGTAATTGAACAGGGGGCGGAACGCCTTATTTCCGGCCTCCTCCAACGTCCCGTCGACCACGGTTTCAGCCACGACCTGGGGCGCATACTGGCGCACCTGGAAGTCTCCGTCCGTCTTTTCCACTGTGTAGGCCGCCTCCTCGGCTCCCATGGCAACACCTCCAACGACTCCGAACGCCAGCCCCGCGAACAGCAGGCGAGCGGCATGCGATACGACTCCGGTCTTCATCCCTTGCTCCTTGCACCGCGAACAGGTCGCGCCGTTACGGTCGCAGTCCCAGCGCCGTCATCAACCCATGGCCACTTTCAGTCCCACCGCCGCCTTGATGCCATTCCTACAGCGCGGCTGCGTAATCCGGTTCCTGCGCAATATCCGGAACCTGCTCAACATGAAGAACCTTGTCCTGACAATCCAGCACCACCACGGCGCGGCTCATGAGCCCCGCCAACGAACCGGACACGATCAGAAAGTGCACCAACATCTCAAACATGTCAAGCGCCGGCAACACGATGCGGTTTGGGTGTTCACCCCCAAGTTCGGCGGCTGGATCTCCTGGAACTTCAACAAGTTCCTGATCGGGCGGGATGGCGCGATTGCGGGAAGGTTCGGCGGGCGTACGAAGCCCGACGACAAGGACCTCACTGCGGCCGTGGAAAAGGATCTTAAGGTCGCGAACCGTCGCGGACTGAGGCCGCGATTTGTGTTTCTTTTCTTCGGAAGAAAAAGCTACTGTTCCTGTGTTGCAGCATCAAGGTGGTGTTGTCGGCGCGGTAAAGCGAGAAACCGTTAAGAAAGGTGGCAGACCCATGGCACTCCAGAAGGAAGTCGAAGCAATCCTAAACAAGCAGATCGAGCAGGAGTTCGATGCGGCGGTCGTGTACTACGGCATTTATATCCATTTCGAAAAGGAACTCTTCAAGGGCTTTGCCGCCTGGTTCAAGCATCACGTTGGCGAGGAGATGTCGCACGCCGCGAAGATAATCGAGTACATGCTCGAACGCGGCGTGTCGCCGGCGATTCCCGCCACCAAGGCGCCGAAGACGAAGTATGCCTCCCCGCTGGAGGCGATGAAGGGCGCGCTGGCTCACGAACGCGCCAACACGAACGGCATCCACGCCTGCCTCAAGGTCGCCTCCAAGGCCGACGACCCGGCTACGACCGAGATGCTCCAGTGGTTCGTCAAGGAGCAGGTGGAGGAAGAGCAGTGGGCCGAGGAATACGTGCAGATGGTGGAGAAGATCCAGAGTTCGGTCGGCGGCATGTACGCGTTCGATCACGCCGTCGGCAAACGGGTGAAGTGAGGGATCCGGCCAAGGGAGCCCGATCCCTGTGAGTGGCGTGAGGCTGGGGCCGCGGCGGCCCCAGAAAGGACGGGATAGCGGGAGGGTTTCCCATGGACAAGATACGAATCGGCGTCAGCAAGTGCCTCCTCGGTGAGCCGGTCCGCTACGACGGACAGCACAAGCACGATCACTTCATCACCGACACGCTCGGCCGGTATTTTGAATTCGTCGGCGTCTGCCCCGAGGTGGAGTGCGGGCTCGGCGTTCCGCGCGAGTCAATGCGGCTGATCGGCGACCCTGCCAATCCACGCCTCATGACGACGCGCACCGGCATTGACCACACCGAGCGCATGCAGACATGGACGGCACGGCGTGTCGTGGAACTGGAGAAGGAAGACCTGCACGGTTTCATCTTCAAGTCCCGCTCCCCCAGCAGCGGCATGGAGAACGTCAAGGTCTACAACGACAAGGGCGGCTTCGCCGGCAAGGCGCCGGGCCTGTTCGCGAAGGCATTCATGGCGCATTTTCCAGCTCTGCCGTGCGAGGACGAGGGGCGGCTGAACGATCCGGACTTGCGCGAGAACTTCATCGAACGGGTTTTTGCTCTTTGGCGCTTCCGCCAGGCCTTGCGCGCCAGCCCGACGCTCGCCACGCTGATGACATTCCACGCCCGGAACAAGCTGCTCATCCAGTCGCACCACGAAACGCTGATGCGGGAGATGGGGCGCGAACTGGCTGGGCTAAAGGCCAGAGAGGCACGCGCGCACATTCCGCAGTACGAGGCCAGACTGATGCGGGCGCTCAAGACTCTCGCCACGGTCCGCAAGCATACGAACATTCTCCAGCACATGCTCGGATATCTGCGCGAGGGCGTGGACGAGGCGGATCGGAAGGAATTGGCCGGAATCATCGAAGACTACCACCGGGAACTCGTGCCGCTGATCGTGCCGGTGACCATGCTCAGACACTACGTCGTCAAGCACGGCATCGCGTATCTGCAGGATCAGTATTACCTGAACCCGCACCCCCTCGAATTGAAGCTCCGGAACCATGCCTGAGACCCCGTCAGCCCCCGTCTGCCCGGAACGTATCCGCCCCATGAACGGGTGCGGGGACACGGCGCCGGATCCAGTACTGTACTGGATGAGCCGCGACCAGCGCGCCGCCGACACGGCGGCTACTACGGCGTTCGCCCCAATCTCCCGCCTTCACAACAGACTGATTCAGGGGATTGACATGTCCTGTCCCGAAAACAATACTGCACGGGATATGATTTCCATCATCCTGCCCGTCTACAAGAACGCTGACTTTCTCGAGGAGTTGATTCGGCGACTCCACCACACGCTGGACACCCGCGGAATCGGGCACGACATCATCGCCGTCAATGATTGCGGCCCGGACGCGTCCCTCCAGGTGCTTCAGGCCCTCCTCCCGCAGGATCCGCGCCTCATCCTCGTCGAGTTGAAGCGGAATGGGGGGCAGCACCGGGCCGTGCTGACCGGACTGACCTGCGTCTCGGGCGAGTGGTTTGCCGTCATGGACGCGGACCTTCAGGATGCACCGGAGGATCTTCCGGCGCTGCTCGACCTCGCCACCGCGACGCAGGCGGTGGTGTTCGCCGGACGAAGGGGGCGCTACGAGTCGACGTCACGATTGTGGACCTCCCGACTGTACAAGACGCTCCTGTCCGCCCTCACCGGGGTGCCGCGCGATGCGGGTATGTTCTTCGTGGCACCTTCCGGAGTGAAGGACAAACTCCTCTCGATCAAGACCCGGACACCCGCCGTGGTGGCCATGCTGGGCGGACTGCCCATCCGGAAAATCAGTCTCCCGGTGGAACGCAGTCCCCGGCCCTCGGGCACGAGCGGCTATTCCTCCCGTCTCCGATTGAAGGCCGGACTGAGAGCCATCCGGTGCGCCTGGCAATGCCGCCTGGACGAGGTCTCCTCAATCAACCCGGACTATACGGATGCGATTCGCTCCATCACGCGGGGAAAGGATCTGATGGCATGTCCCCGCTAGCGCCACTTCTCCGGTCGGGCCCCCGCCATCTATCCCCGGCCGTGCGCGACGGCCTGATCTGCCTGATCCTCGGACTCACGGCGTTTGCCTTGTACACCCTGGGGCGGAACCCGGAGTTCAGAGGGGACGACGACTATCTCTATCCCGCCAGTTTCGCGTTGATCACCGATGCCCTTCATGACCTGGACTTCAGCAGCGTCACGGCTTTCGGAACCAGTCTTTACCAACTTGCCGGAGTCGTCGCGTGTTCGCCGCGCCACGCCCCTCTGCCCGCCCTCCTCCACGCCGCTTTCTATGCCGTCTGCACTGAAATCCAGGCTCCTTTTTCGCTGTCCCTGCTGCATCTTCCCGTCGGCGTCATCAGCGCCGCTTCGGTACTGCTCTTGTATGGACTCCTGCGCCGCAACCTGCAGGCAAGTCCGGGCCCGTGTGTCGCGGGGGCGCTGCTGCTGATGGTCTCGCCTGTGTTCACCGCAACGAGCCGGGGACTTGCCACCTATTTCCTCCCTTTCGCCGTTTTTTCGACCCTGCTTGCCCTCCTGGCGATGGAGGCCATGAACCGCAATGACCGACCGCGCTGGTGGATGGGGTTTGCCCTGGCCCAGGTTGTCCTCTCGGATGTCATCTGGTTTGTGACCCTGCCCCTCCTCCTGGTCGCCTCTGTGACCGCCGGCCCCGGCTGGAGGAACTCCCTGGGCCGCCTGCGCTCCGCCCCGGTTGCGGTTCCGGTCATCATGACCGTGGCCCTGCTCCTGTTGGGCACCTGGCTGGCCCACACCAAAGGTCTGGCAACGCCCCTGACGATCCTTCTGGGAGAACATGCACCCCGGATCAGCCACGGGAGTCCGGCGATCCGATCCCCGGTCTTTCTGGCGGAATGTCTCTCGCTGCTCATGGGCATCATGCTTCCCCTGCTTGTTCCCGCCGGTCTGCTGGTGTGGTGGAGGGCGGGCAAACCGGGCCGGCCCGGAGGACTCACGACCTTTGGTCTTTGCGGCACCCTCGCCTACGGAACCCTTTTCTATGTCCTGTCCCCGGAGCGGGTGTTTGTAAAGCACTGCTACCAGATCTATCTGCTGCTACCCCTCGTCATTCTGATCATGGGACTTGTCGGCCTGTTGCAACAGCGGATCCCGCCGGGCCGCCGGGCCGCCGCCGGACTCCTGACTGTTCTCCTGTTTTTCGAGGGCCTGGCCTGCGTGACCTACATCTGGAAGGTACCGGTCTCACCCTGGAGCCGCGTGTTTGAACGCCGCTCGAGCGGAACCGTGGTTCGCAATGAGGGAACCAAGGCGGCGGGATACGTTGTGCGCAGGTGGCTGGAATGTCTGTGGCGGCGGGATCCGCACACCCCCATCACCCTGGCCAGCAGCCGCTACGACATGTCGTTCGCCATCTTCTCCGGACTGAATGCGGAGGAAAAAGGATGGGTCTACGTCCCGGAATTCGGATCCGACCGCCCCCTCGTGGCGAGGATCCGTCCCACGCTCGCGACCGAGTTGGGACTGGTGCCCGGGGAGGACGCAGACCGGGTCTTCCTGATTGATGCGGGCGGACGGGCAGAGTTAATCCGCCACCCCATCCGTTCGGGTTCGCCGGGGTCAGCACAGGTTCTGGTGTTGGTGCGCCCGCCCGAGGGTTCGTTCACGCCCCCATTCCCGCCGGGCGAATTGAACCGGGAGAATCTTGAGGCACGCTACGACCGGGACTTCAACCGTTACACGGATTTCTTTCCCCGCCGCTTCGCCCGATCTCCCTTCGGGAAATAACACTAGAGCCCCAGCCGGGCGCGGGTCTCCGCGGGGGTGGAGAGATCCCGCCCATAGACCCGGGCCAGTTGGGCGACACGCCCGGTCAGATCGGCATTGGAGGCCAGGCAGGTGCGACTCTCATCCATCCAGATGTTGTCCTCGAGTCCCACCCGGACCCCGTCGCCGGCAATGACCCCCAGGGCGTTCATCGGCTTCTGGAAATCACCGATCCCGGCGACGGACCAGACGGACTCCGCCGGAAGTTCTGACACGATCAATCCCAAGTGGATCAGGCGTGCCTGGGCGGCGGCAATGTTTCCCAGAAGGATGTTGAAGTAGTACGGCGGCGTCAACAGGCTCTTGTTGATGAGGTAGTGCGCCACGTTCACCATGCCCAGGTCGAAGATCTCGAGTTCCGGCTTGATCCCCTGCTCCCTCATTTTCCCGGCCAGGCGCAGGATCATGTCCGGGCTGTTCACGCTGGCGATCCTGTTGAAATTCAGGGAACTCAACGTCAGGCTGGCCATGTCGGGCTTGGCATCGCCCGTGAGGTCCAGCGCCTCGGCGCGTTGCGCGAACTCGCTGTAGGTTCTCCCGCTTGTGGTCACCACCAGGATCAACTCCGGGGCTTTCTGCCGGATGCCGCAAATGATTTCCTGGAATATCTCCTTCCGGAACGACGGCACACCCTCCTGATCCCGGGCGTGGATGTGGATCATCGAGGCGCCCAGGGCGGCGCACCTTAGGGCGTCCTCAATGATTTCCCCGGGCGTCACCGGAACATGGGGGGTTAACTCCTTGGTCGGAATCATCCCCGTTGGAGCCAGATTAATGATGAGTTTCTTCACGATGGATCTCCCTTCCTGAAGACCCTGGCCGGGACACCGGCAACAGTCTCGCGCGCCGGCACATTCTTGACGACCACAGCACCCGCCCCGACGGTGCTGTACTCGCCGACCGTGGTTTCGAGGAGGATCGTCGCACCCGCTCCGACCAGGCATCCCTCCCCGATCATGGATCGCCCGCCCAGGGTCACTCCCGGCCCCAGCAGGACATGATCCCCGATGGTCACATCATGACTGATGACGCATCCGTAGCGGATCGTGACCTGGCTTCCGATCACCACATTGGCGCCGATCACAACCCCCTCTGGAATGATACATCCGTCCCCCACCGTGACATAGTTGAGATCCACCCCCGGATGGATCAGGCTGGGCGTCCGGCACTGGTGGGCGCTCAACAGATCCGCCACGTGCCTGTGTCCGGCCCGGCTGCCGTTCACATTGTTAAAGACATAGACCTCCTCCCGGCGGGCAAAGTCTGGCACCAACTCGCGCCCGCCCAGGATGGGAATCCCGTGAAGGATCCTGCCCTTGAAGTCGGGGGTATCGTCCAGAAAGCCCAGGAGGGTCCACGTCGGTGACACCCGGTTGATGGCATCGATCAATTTCACCACGTCGAAATAGGCGGCTCCGTATATGACCATCTGCTTCATGACCAGTCCTTCCCGTTCCCGCCGGCCTCCCGCGCCGGCCAGGACTCCACCGCATCGATGACCGCCTGAATCACACGAGGGCCATGCGGCTCGATCCCGATCCATAACGGCAACCGCACCAGGGTGTCACTCACCCGAATCGTATTTTCAAGATCCCCCGCCGCGCGCCCGAAGGTTCTGCCGGCCCGCGAGTTGTGCAGCGGAACATAATGAAACGCCGCCGAGATTCCCCGTTCCGAAAGGGTCTGGATAAACGCATCGCGCTGATCCCGGCACGGCAGCAGCAGGTAATAGATGTGCCCGTTGATTTCACAGGAGCGGGGAACGGTCGGACGGCGCATCCTGCCGGCCTCTTCAAGGTCGGCAAAGGCCTCATGATACCTGCGCCAGAGGGCCAGGCGCATGGCGGTGATACGTTCGGCCTCTTCCAATTGGGACCACAGGAACGCCTCGGTGAGGGCATTGGGCAGGAACGACGAACCCACGTCAACCCAGGAATACTTGGCGACCTCCCCGCGGACGAAACGGCTCCGATCCGTCCCCTTCTCCCGGATGATCTCAGCCCGGGCCATGAACCGGGGATCGTTGATCAGCAAGGCTCCGCCCTCCCCGGCGCCCAGGTTCTTGGTGTCATGAAAACTCAAGGCCGCCATATGCCCCAGACTTCCCAGCGATTTTCCGCGATAACGCGACATCACTCCCTGGGCAGCGTCTTCGATGACGAGCAGACCGTGTTTCTCCGCGATCGCCAGGATGGCCTCCATCTCGCAGGCCACGCCGGCATAGTGCATGGGAACGATCACCCGGGTCCTGTCGGTGATCGCGGCCTCAATCCTATCGGGGTCAAGATTGCAGGTGTCCGGCCGGATGTCCACGAAGACCGGGATCCCGCCCCTGAGGACGAACGCATTGGCCGTTGAGGAGAAGGTGAAGGAGGGCATGATGACCTCATCGCCGGGCTTGATGTCCGCCAGCAGCGCCGCCATTTCCAGCGCCGCCGTTCCGGAAGGCGTCAGGAGCGCCTTCCCACAGGCCGTTTCCCGCTGCAACCAATCCTGGCATCGCTCCGCGAAAACGCTGTTACCGGATAAACTTGGACCGGAAAGGGCCTCGGCAATATGCGACAGGGCCGTTTCAGGAACATAGGGTCTGTTAAACGGGATCTTCATTCCACTCCATGGTCTGGTTCCATCCGGACATCAGGTGGGGGTGATACCATTTCCGGGATGACGCTGGCAAGCCGGGAGGGCCTGAAAGACATGCCCCACCTCCTGCCGCCGCCGGTTGAACCACGCACTGTAACTCACATTCAGCCACTGCATCGCCCGGCTTACGAAAAGAATATTTGTTCCATGGCGAACTTTCTTGTGTCTGGCGCCGTTTATACCGTCAAACTTATCAGGAGAAACCATGAAAATAGCAAGAGAGTTCAGGACGGTGACGGTATTCGCAATCGCCTTGATGGTCGCCACGGGAACCAGTCTGGCCCAAGTCGCCAATCCCGCCGACGCCATGCGGAACGCGGCGCCCGTTTCGCAACCGCAACCCGTCGAGCAGCGCCTCCGGTCTTGGGAGTACCCGGTCATCCAGGTCAACGCCACCCGCCTCCCGGCCTTGCGCGAGGAAGGGCTGATCGGTTCCTACGAGCAACCCCTCTGGACCGCGACCCGGCGCTTCCCCACCACGCGGGTTTACATCATTCCGGAAGGCAAAATGGATGTGGAGTACTGGCTGAGGACAACCTTCAAGAAGGACGGGACCACGAGTTACCGGAGTCTGTATGAGGCGGAATTCGGATTGCCGCACCGGTTCCAACTCGACATCTATGCCCGCACCGACCAGAACGGCAGAGACGGCGAAATCTATAACAGCGAACAGTTGGAACTCCGCTATGCCCTGGCCGACTGGGGAAAACTGCCCGGCAACCCGACCCTGTATCTGGAATGGATCCGTCACGACAAACGGGATCAACCCGACCAGATCGAACCCAAGATTCTCTTCGGCGGCGAACTCGCGCAGGGCTGGCACTGGGGCGTGAATTTCGTGGCCGAATGCCAGACCGGCGGCGACTTGGAACGGGAATACCAGTTCTGCAGCGGCCTCAGTTACGCCGTGCGGGACTATAAACTGGCCGTCGGAGCCGAATGCAAGGCGGCGTTCACCGACACCAAGGAAGACCGGGGCGCCTTTGAAAACAACGTCCTGCTCGGACCCAGCGTCCAGTATCGTCCCTTCCCCCAGATGACGATCAACATTGCCCCGCTCTTCGGCGTGACATCGGAATCAGACGATGCTCAAGTCTGGTTCAACGCGGGCTGGGAGTTCTAAACCGCCGTCTCCCCGCCGTCCACCGGTTCAATCCCCGCTTCGTCATCCTCGGGCTCGACCCGGGTGGCGGCCACCAGTTTGTCACCGGCGTCGAGATTGATCAGGCGCACGCCCTGCGTGACACGGCTGATTGTCCGGACATCGGCCACCGGCATGCGGATCATCTGGCCCTGGGCCGTGATCAGCATCAGCGCATCGCCTTCCTGCACCGCATGGGCGCCGACAATCGGGCCATTGCGGTCCGAGGTGCGGATCGTCATCAACCCCTTGCCACTGCGCTTCTGGACGCGGTATTCATCAAACCCGGTGCGCTTCCCGTAACCGTTTTCGGTACAGACGAGGAATGTGGCGCGGGGATCAACGATCTCCAGCCCGACCACGCGGTCGTCATCGGCCAGCGTGATGCCGCAAACCCCGCGCGTATCACGGCCCTGGTCACGCAGTTCATCTTCCTTGAAGCGGATGCTCATGCCCCCGTGGGTGGTCAGCACAATCTCGCTGTGCCCTTCCGTCTGCTTCACGCCGATCAACCGGTCGCCCTCATCGATGGCGATGGAAATAATCCCGGCGCTGCGAGGGTTGCTGAACGCCGCGAGATTCGTTTTCTTGACGACGCCCTTTTCGGTGGCAAACACAATGAACTGGTTCTCGGCGAATTCGCGAACCTTGACCATCGCGGCAATGGTTTCGCCGCTCTGGACATTCAGCAGGTTCACCAGCGCCTTGCCCTTGGACGCGCGTGACGCCTCGGGAATCTCGTAGACCTTTTCCCAGTAGACCCGCCCGGCCGACGTGAAGAAGAGAATATAGTCATGGGTATTGGCCACGAAGAGGTGCTCGACATAGTCCTCCTCCTTGGTTTCCATGCCCGCCACGCCCTTGCCGCCGCGCCGTTGCGCCTTGTAGGTACTCACCGCCGTGCGCTTGATGTAACCGGTATGACTGATCGTGATCACATAGCCGCGGTCGGCAATCAGATCCTCAATATTCACTTCGCCCTCGTCGGGCACCAGACTGGTCTGCCGCTCGTCGGCATACTGCTTCCGGACTTCGATCAAGTCGGCCTTGATCACCGCAAAGAGTTTCTCACGACTCGCCAGCAGATCACGCAGATAGGAGATCAACTTGATCAACTCCAGATACTCCGCCTCGATCTTGCCGCGTTCCAGCCCGGTGAGCTGATAGAGGCGCATATCGAGAATGGCGTTGGACTGAATCTCGCTCAGGCCGAACTTGGACATCAACTGGGCCCGCGCGTTGTCGCGATCCTTGGAACCGCGGATGATCTTGACGACCTCATCGAGATGGTCGAGCGCGATCTTCAACCCTTCCAGGATGTGGGCGCGCGCCTCGGCTTTGTCGAGGTCGAACTGGGTCCGACGCTTGATCACGTCGTAACGATGATCCAGATAGGCCTCCAGCAATTCCCGGAGATTCATGACTTTCGGCCGACCGTGGTCGATCGCGAGCATGATCGCGCCAAAGGTCGTCTGGAGTTGGGTGTGCTTGTAGAGATTGTTCAGCACCACCTTCGCCACCACGCCGCGCTTGAGTTCGATGACGATCCGGATGCCGTCCTTGTTCGACTCATCGCGCAGATCGGAGATTCCATCCAGTTTCTTTTCCTGAACCAGGTAGGCGATATTGGTGATCAGCGTGGCCTTGTTCACGGCATAGGGAATCTCGGTGATAATGATGCTTTCCTTGCCCTGCTTGCCCTCCTCAATACCCGCCCGGCCTCGAACCTTCAGCAGACCGCGCCCGGTGCGGTACATGTCCGCAATCGGCTTGAGTCCGCAAATGATGCCCCCCGTGGGGAAGTCGGGACCCTTGACATACTTCATCAGGTCATCAATAGAGGCATTCTCATGCTCGATCAGGTGCACCAGCGCATCCACCAGTTCGCCGAGATTGTGCGGGGGGATGTTCGTGGCCATGCCGACGGCGATACCCGTGCTGCCATTCAGGAGCAGATTGGGGACGCGGGAGGGCAACACCGCCGGCTCCGTGAGGTCGCCATTGTAGTTCGGCACCATGTCAACCGTGTTCTTGTCGATATCCGCAAGCATCTCCTCCGCCATGCTGGTCAGGCGTGATTCGGTGTACCGGTAGGCGGCGGCGTTATCACCGTCGATACTGCCGAAGTTCCCCTGGCCATCCACCAGCATGTAGCGCATCGCGAAATATTGGGCCATGCGCACCAGGGTGTCGTACACCGACGAATCCCCGTGCGGGTGGTATTTTCCCAGCACTTCACCGACGACGTACGCGCATTTTTTATAGGGACGGTTGTGCAGCAAACCGAGATTGCGCATGGCGAACAGGATGCGCCGTGCGCCGGGCTTCATCCCGTCCCGGGCGTCCGGTAAGGCGCGCCCGATGATGACACTCATGGAGTAGTCAATATACGAGCGCTGCATCTCGTCTTCGATGTTGATATTGGCCAGGACTTCGTTTCGTGTGTACATACTTAGATATCCAAATTCGTCACGTTAAGCGCATTATCCTCGATAAACTTGCGGCGCGGCTCCACTTCGTCGCCCATCAGGATGGTGAAGATTTCGTCCGCCTTGACCGCATCCTCCTGCACGACCTTGAGCAACTTGCGCTTCTCCGGGTTCATGGTGGTCTCATACAACTGCTCGGGATTCATTTCGCCCAAGCCTTTGTACCGCTGGATATTCAGGCCCTTGCGCCCGAATTCGCGAATCACCTCAAGCAGATTCAGCAGGGAGAATATCGGCGTCTCCCCGTCATCCGCATCCTTCAGGGTGAAGACAGGGTCTTCATGACGGCTGAAGTGATCCAACGTGAAACCCTTCTTCTCAATGGCTTCCACCACCTTGGACAGCGCGCTGGCGACGTAGAGTTCCTGCCACCGGAACGCGGAGTCGTTCGGAGCGCCATGGGAATGCCCGTTCTCAGTGAAAATCTCAAGCTGCAAACCCGTCTTCAACTCTGTCGCCTCGCGGAGTTCCTTGAGTTCATTGTCGTCGGTGATGTAGTGGTGCTCAGCGTCCTCGCCCTTGCCAATCGTCACATAATACCGGGGAAACCCGCCTGCCTTGTTCCGCTTCTTCAGGTAATCCTCAAGGTTGACGCCTTTGCGGGCGAGGCTCTTGGAGGCCTGCTCGATCTGCAGGAGCAATTCCATCACCGACATGAGATCCTTGCCTTCAAAGGTCTTGTTCTTGCCAACCTTCAGCGTCATGTCCTCAGCGCCGAGTTCCAGCAACTTACGGGTCAGGGTTTCATCGGTATCGATGTACTCCTCGCGTTTCTTGCGACTGACCTTGTACAGGGGCGGCTGGGCCAGATAGACATAGCCGCTTTCGATCAGGTGGGGCATCTGGCGGTAGAAGAAGGTCAACAGCAGGGTGCGGATATGCGAGCCGTCCACATCGGCATCGGTCATGATGATGATCTTGTGGTAGCGAACCTTCGTGACGTCAAATTCATCCGCCCCGATCCCCGCGCCGATGGCGGTGACCATGGTCCGGATTTCATTGTTGTTCAAGATCTTGTCCAGGCGGGCCTTCTCCACATTCAGGACCTTGCCGCGCAGGGGCAGGATGGCCTGAAACTCGCGGTTACGCCCCTGCTTGGCCGAACCCCCGGCGCTATCCCCCTCGACCAGGTAAAGTTCGCACAGGGCGGGGTCCCGCTCGGAGCAGTCGGCGAGTTTACCGGGCAGTGCTGCGGAATCCAGGGCGCCCTTGCGGCGGGTCAGGTCGCGGGCCTTGCGGGCCGCATCGCGGGCGCGGGCCGATAGCAACGCTTTTTCAATGATGCGCTTGGCCACCGGGGGATGCTCTTCCAGATAGGTGGCCAACTCGTCATTCACCACTGTGGCAA
The DNA here is from genome assembly GCA_037143135.1 of bacterium. Taxonomy (GTDB): domain Bacteria; phylum Verrucomicrobiota; class Kiritimatiellia; order CAIKKV01; family CAITUY01; genus JAABPW01. Next base: position 4,218 of record JBAWZH010000025.1, on the reverse strand, counting down.
CGATCCCCTCCACCTCGCTGTTTCCCAGTTTTGTCTTGGTCTGTCCTTCAAACTGCGGGCCGGGCAACTTGACACTGATCACGGCCGTCATGCCTTCCCGGATATCCTCGCCCGAGAGACTCTCCTTGTCCTCCTTGATCAGTTTATTGGCCTTCGCATAGGCATTGACCGTGCGGGTCAGCGCCGAACGGAAACCGCTCAGGTGCGTGCCGCCCTCGATCGTGTTGATGTTGTTGGCAAAGCACAGCATCGTCTCGGTGTAGGTGTCGGTGTACTGGAACGCGATCTCCACCTCAATTTTGTCACGCTCCTTCACAAAGGCGATGACCTTGGGATGAATGGCCACCTTACTGCGATTCAAGTGCTCGACAAATTCGACCACGCCGCCCTTGAATTTGAAAAGCTCCTCACGGGGAGGTTCTTCCTGGGAGAAGTGGATCTCAATACCGCCATTCAGAAACGCCAACTCGCGCAGACGGTTCGCCAGAATATCCCACTCAAACTTAATGGACGCGGTGAAAATCTGGGTGTCCGGCAGAAACGTAATCTTGGTGCCCGTTCCGCGGGTCTTGCCAATGGTTTCCAGTTTCGAGACCGGCTTGCCGCGTTCATAACGCTGGTGGTAGATCTGGCCGTCACGGCGAACCTCCACTTCCAGCCACTCGCTCAACGCATTCACGCAGGAGACACCGACGCCGTGCAGCCCGCCGGAAACCTTATAACTGTCATTGTCAAATTTGCCACCGGCATGAAGGACGGTCAGGGCCACTTCAACGGCAGGCCGGTGTTCGGTGGGATGCATATCCACCGGAATACCGCGCCCGTTGTCATTGATCGTGCAGGATCCGTCGGCATTCAGCCGAACCTGGACGTTGGTGCAATACCCCGCCAACGCCTCATCAATCGAATTGTCCACAACCTCATAAACCAGGTGGTGAAGACCGCGAACCGAAGTGTCACCAATGTACATCGCCGGGCGTTTCCGCACAGCCTGAATGCCCTCAAGGACAGTGATATGGGACGCGTCGTAAGCCCCGCTCTTTTTCTGTTGTTCAGCCATAGTTTGAACTCGTTCTTATGGAATAACTTATGCCGCCCGCCAGAAGCCAGACTTTGCACCCAAAACAAGGCCATCCCTGGGGGGATTCATTACGGCTCGAAAGATACCGAAAACAGGGGGCTTCCGCAAGTGTAATTGTCCCCGAAAACCACAAAATATTGGCGCCTAAACGGAGTCAACCCGCAAGGGGTTGTGTGGAGCATGGGGACAAGAATGCCCTCTTTTCAGGCCGATACCGCAAACCGGTTCACCAAGCCGCCAAGAGTCATGTTTTCGGCAATGCACGAAGCCGCTGCACGAAGCCGCTTGACTCCCTCCTGCCGCCGTCCTACAGTTTCTGCCAGTTCCTTAAGTAACCGTGTTTTCACAACAGGAGAGGGAGTTTATGAAACGGACAATCATGGCATGGGCAGCGGTTTCAGTGTTGGCGGCGGCAGGTCTGGCTTTCGCCGGCGATGACGCCAAGGGCGGGTTGCGTTATTCCATTACCGTTACCAAGTTCGAGAACCGGGCCGGTTGGTCCGGCCAGTGGGATATCGGCGATGCCTGGGGCGCCGTCATGACGGATGCCTTGCAGGGGTCTGGAAAATTCATTGTGCTGGGCGAAAAGGATATGCGCGGCGAGGCCATGGCCGAACAGGACTTGGGCACCACCGGTCGTATGGCGGGCGGCAACAAGACGCCCAAAATCGGCCAGATGACTCCTGCCCAGTTGCTCGTGAAGGGTGAAATCACCCACGTTCAGAACTCCACGGCCGGCGGCGGCGGCGGATTGAACTTCCGGGGAATCCATATCGGCGGATCCAGCGACAGTGCTGAAATCAACGTCACCATTTATGTCGTGGACTCCACCACCGGGCAGGTGAAGGCCTCCAAAAAGGTCGTCGGTAAAGCCGGACGCAAAGGCTTGGGCCTTGGTTATTCCGGTTCCGCGCTCGGCGGACTGACCGGCGGCGGAGATGCCTTCAAGAAGGACAACGTCGGCAAGGCCGTGGAAGACGCCGTCGGTCAGGCTGTCGAGTTCCTCGTCAAGCAACTCGACAAGATCCCGTGGGAAGGAACCGTAGTCTCCTCCAAGAACGGCAAGATCATCATCAACCGCGGCTCCCGCGAGGGTGTCAGCGAAGGCCAAGCCTTCGTTGTCGGCACGCTCGACGTCACCAAGGATCCCGATACCGGCGAAGTGCTGGACAGTTCGGTGAACAAAGTGGGCGTGATCAAAACGAAGACGGTCAAGGAAAAGATATCCATCTGCGAGGCCACCTCCGGCGCCGACAAGATCGAAGCCAAAATGTCGGTTCAGCCGGAATAATGGTTATTAGTTATCGGTTATCAGTTAACTGACAACTCCTAACGAATAACCATCATCCTCATTGAGGCGCTGGCGCCTCAATGGGGATGATGATGCCTCAGGCTATGCGGCTTTTCAAGTCCATGCCTGAGCATCAGAACCTCGTCACCCAGAATCTCCCGGGCGGGCCCATCGGCCATCACCCGGCCGGCATCCAGCACGATGACCCGCGGGCAAAGTTCCACCACCAGTTCCAGGTCATGCGTGGCGATAATCCTCGTATGCTCGAACGACCGCAGCAACTCCATCAATCGACGCCGACCACGGGGATCCAGGTTCGAGGACGGCTCATCCATGACCAGCACATCCGGCATGTTGGACAACACGGAGGCAATCGCCACGGCGCGTTTCTCCCCGGCCGACAACTTGTAGGGGGGACGGTTCCGGAGATGAACCATCCCCACCCGCTCAAGGGCCGTGGTTGCCCGCACCTCCACCTCCCCGGCCGACAATCCCGCGTTGAGCGGGCCGAAGGCAACATCCTCCATAACCGTCGGCATGAACAATTGATCGTCGGGATCCTGAAACACCATCCCCACGGATCGGCGCACAGCGGATGCGGTTTCAGGAGTCAGTGAAAAATCACCCACCCGCACGTCACCCTGCTGCGGCATCAGGTATCCGTTCAGGTGCTGCAAGAGCGTCGATTTCCCGGCGCCATTCCCCCCGATGACCGCCACGCACTCGCCATGCGTGATCCGGAAAGACACCCCCTTCAGCGCCTCGGTGCCATCAGGATAAACAAACCACAGATCGTTAACCTCTACACGATGATGGCTCATAATCCGCTTTCAGAAAAGTATCCACCCAGTTTCTCCGCAAGATTCCAAACCCTCACCACCAGAAAAAACGCCAGCCAGCCAACCCCATACGCCACCTCGCGCCACCCCGGTTGCGTCGGATGTACCCTGCGGATCTCACCATCAAATCCCCGCGCGACCATGGCCCGGTATATCCGTTGCGCCCGATCCATCGCCCGGAGCAACAAATGCCCGATCAGGTGCCCATAGACCCTGAACCCCGGGCCGCGCGAACCGGACGAGCGGATTTCGACACTGCGCCGCATCCGCTGGCCCTCGTCCCCAATCACAAAGAAATAGCGGTACAGGAACAGCAGTTGCACAGCGAAAACTTTGGGCATGCCCAGTTGCTCCAGCCCCGCGCAAAGGCGGTGAATGCCCGTGCAGGAAATCAGAATCAAGGCGGCGCTGACCGTAAGGGCAAACCTCACCATAATCGAAGCGAACGACAACCAGCCCCCCGTTACTGAAATGGCGCCCACTGTCATCACCCCGTGACGATCCAGAAGCGGATTGAAGATCCCTACAAACAGGGCAAATGGAGCGGCCACAGCCAGTTTTCTCAACAGGACGAGAACCGGCAGGTTCCCCGCCGCGATCACGCAGACAGGATAGACGAACAAGGGCATCAAAGCCGACACCTCGTAGCGCGGATAGGACATCACCACCAGAATAAACGCCATGGTGGTGAGCGCCTGCGCCCGGGCATCCAAACGATGAATCGGCGAATCCAGCCTCGCCAACTCATCCAGTCGGCCTACTTCAAGAAACGATGCGGCGCCGGCCGACATTAATCAATATCCCCGCCCGTCGTCGTGACGGTCAGTTTTCATACGAACTTTCAAAGCAAAGCCTATCCCCCCCGCCAAGACCAATGTCAGAACTCCACCCACGATTCCCGAGACGGACGTTCCGGGTTTCACGGCAGGCCAGGGCTCCGGGGTGGCCGCACCGTGTTCGGCTGACTTGTTTTCTGCGGGGGCCGCCTTAAATCCATAGTCCGGCAA
>JBAWZH010000024.1:0-22173 GCA_037143135.1 bacterium | reverse complement strand
GCGTCCACCCACTGGCGGCATTGATCAGGTAATTGATCTTTCCGGTTCCCAGGAGGATGGCGGCCGCATCCTCAACGGCCTCATCGTCGATCAGGACAAACGACTGCCCAAACTTCCGGTCATCGCCCGCCAGGCCCCCGAAAAACGGGATCGGAAGAACACTCCTGAAACCCGCCACCAGTTTGGCCCCGTCGGATTGAATACCATCCGCCAGGACAAAGGCGATAGACGGGGCATCCCCAAGATTGGAAAGGGCTTCCCGGGCACAGGACTGCGCGGCAGAATACGAATCGGCGCCCACCCCTTTTGCCTTGGCGAGTGTCCATCGCATCCGCCCGGCGGAACTCAGGCCAAGCGCGGCGATTCCGTGATGCTGCACATTCTCAGTCTCATAAATCCCATCGCCCGTGCAACCGAAAATAAGAGGATTCACCGTCCCCAAACCATCGTGAAGGCCTTCAAACAGATCCCCAAAGGAATCCGCGTAATTAATGGATAAAAAAAGAACAAGCACCTCGGGCTTCAGGGATGCCAGATTCGAGCCCACCTCATACCCGGCCCGGTATGCATCGGTGTTCAATGAACTGTATGATCGAAACTCCATGTCTGCCTCCACAATCTCCACATCCCTGCTTTGAGGATACACCGCCTGAGGTAGCAGGCAAGTCCCATTTTTGAAGTCCCTTCGTGACGGCGTTGCGGGGTGTACGAACAGGTTGCTCGACACTCCGCCGCTTCCCGGGTATGATTTCCGCCATTTTTCACATGAAAGGGACAACCATGCAGGCATTGGAAAAAACATCATTTCACGGGCCCAAGGGGCCGGTCGTTCTGATTATCATGGATGGCATCGGGATCGGCAAGTATGAGGAGGGCGATGCGGTTCGTTCGGCCCTTACACCCAACCTGGACTGGCTCAAGGCGAATGCCTTGTACAGTCAACTCAAGGCCCACGGCACGGCCGTCGGCCTGCCCAGCGACGAGGATATGGGAAACAGCGAGGTCGGACACAATGCCATCGGGTGCGGACGGGTCTTCGCCCAGGGTGCCCAGTTGGTCTGTAACGCCATTGCCTCCGGCGCGCTGTTTCAAGGCGGCGTCTGGAAGACCCAGGTAACCCACTGCATCCAAAACCATTCGACCCTTCATTTCATGGGTCTTTTTTCCGATGGCAATGTGCACAGTCACATTGACCACCTCAAGGCCATGTTGACGCAGGCGAAAGCCGATGGCGTTAAACGGGCTCGGATACACATCCTTCTCGACGGCCGTGATGTCGGCGAAACCTCGGCGCTGGAGTATGTCGACCCCTTCGAGTCATTCCTCGCCGGACTGAATGCCGGTGGCGCCGTGGATTACCGGATCGCTTCCGGAGGCGGTCGCATGACGATCACCATGGATCGTTATAACGCAAATTGGGACATGGTGAAACGCGGCTGGGACACTCATGTGCGCGGAGTCGGCACGCCGTTCGCCTCCGCCCATGAAGCCATCGAGGCCCTCCGCAAGGCCAAACCGGGCGTGATCGATCAGGATCTCCCTGCCTTTGTCATTGTCGACCAAGGCCAACCCATCGGCAGGATCGTGGATCATGACAGCGTGATCTTCTTCAATTTCCGCGGTGATCGCTCGATCGAAATCACCCGCGCCTTTGATGACGACGCCCTGACAGAATTTGACCGCTCCCCTCGCCCCAAGGCGCTCTTCGCAGGCATGATGCAGTATGACGGCGACCTTAAATTGCCCAAGCAGTATCTGGTTGAACCGCCCGCGATTGCCGACACCATGGGCGAGTATCTCGTCAAGAGCGGGATCTCCCAACTGGCCATCAGCGAAACTCAGAAGTACGGCCATGTGACCTATTTCTTCAACGGGAATCGCTCAGGCAAGTTTGACGCCAAACTGGAGGACTATGTGGAGATTCCCTCCGACATCCTGCCGTTTGAACAACGCCCCTGGATGAAGGCTGCGGAAATTACGGATGCCGTACTCAAGGCCATTGAGGCGAACAAATACCGTTTTATCCGCCTGAATTTCCCCAATGGCGATATGGTGGGCCATACCGGGGTCTATGCGGCCACGGAAATTGCCGTGGAGACCGTGGATCTATGTCTGGGCCGCCTCATTCCCGCCGTGCAGGCCGCAGGCGGAATCCTCGTCATTTCGGCGGATCACGGAAATGCCGACGACATGTATGAACACGAGAAGAAAACAGGCAAGGCGAAGATCGAGAACGGCAAAATCAAAGTCAAAACGGCGCATTCCCTGAATCCCGTACCCGTTTACATCTATGATCCAGCCGGAACGGCGCATCTTAAACTGAATCCTCAACCCGGCTTGGGCATCAGCAGTCTGGCGGCCACCTGTATCCAACTTCTGGGGTTCAAGCCGCCCTCCAATTACGATCCCAGCGTCATTGACGTCGGTGTTTAGTTATCGCCACTATGAATGGTGAGTTTCAGTGCAGGCAATGCGGGAATTGTTGCCGTCATGCCGGTGAAGTCAGGCTCGCGGAGGGCGAGGCAGAATCGATTGCCGCGATGTTGGGCATGGATGAGGCCGATTTCACCGGGCAGTTTACCCGTCTGCGTGATGACCGGCGCGGCCTGTCTCTGATTGACGCCCATGACGGAGCCTGCATCTTCCTGGCGCGAGATCCGTTTGCCTGCAGGATTCAGGCAGCCAAACCCAAACAATGCCGCGATTTTCCCGTCGATTGGAAATACGAGAACTGGGAACACATCTGCGCGGCGGCGAGGAGCCCATGATCGTTTTGCTCCTTGTTGTGGCAGCCGTCTTCTTTCTGAACCTGCCCTTCGGATTCTGGCGGGCGGGCGTGCGTAAATTCTCCCTGGCCTGGTTTCTATCAGTCCATTTGCCAATCCCCTTTATCGTGGGTTTGCGCCTTCTCTCCGGCATGGGGTTCCACCTCTCGACATTTCCTGTCATGATCGGCGCCTACCTTGCCGGCCAGTATACAGGCGGCGCCATCAGGCGGACACGCCTCAGGACACCATAAGATGAGACTGCGCATCCAACAGATCAATGTTCCCCTGGACTATAAAGAGGCTGACCTCCTGTCGCGTGCCAGCCGCAAAATCGGTTGTACGCCAGCAGACCTTTCGGAGCCCGTCGTCGTGCGCCGTTCTCTTGATGCCCGCGCCCGCAATCCTGAGCCGGTCTATGTCCTGACCGTGGAGTTGACGCTGGCTCTTCCCGCCCTGCCCCGCTCCGCCCATCGGCCCTCCCTGGAAATACTGGGGGCGCCGGAACGGGAGTCACTCCCGCGCCGGGTTGACTCGTCCGCCGGCACGGATCGCCCCATCGTGGTGGGCGCCGGTCCCGCCGGTCTGATGGCGGCCTATCAACTTGCGATGGCGGGAGCCCGGCCCCTGCTCATCGAGCGGGGAGAAATGGCCCCGGCCAGAACCGCGAAGGTGGCGCAATTCTGGAATGAGGGCATTCTCGATCCTGAAAGCAATGTGCTGTTTGGCGAGGGGGGCGCGGGACTGTTCTCAGACGGCAAACTGACGGCCCGGAGCAAGGATCGGGGGCGCATCCGGGACTTCCTGAAAATCCTCCACGACTGCGGCGCGGAGGACTCGGTTCTGATTGACGCCGAACCCCACATCGGGAGTGACCGCCTCCTGGACATAGTCCCTTGTCTCCGCGAGCGCATCCTGGCCGCCGGGGGCGAGGTGCGGTTCCAGTCGCGACTGGACGACGTCATGATCGAGGCCGGTCACCTGCGCGGTGTTGTTATCAACGGCGTCGAAATCGCCTGTCGGCGCTGTGTGCTGGCGGTGGGACACAGCGCACGGGATGTTTACGCCATGCTGGCGAAGCGGGGAGTCGCCCTGCAACCCAAACCCTTCGCGGTTGGAATCCGGCTGGAGATCCCTCAGGGCGCCATTGATCGCGCCCAGTACGGACGATTTGCCGGGAGTCCTCTTCTAGGCGCCGCCAGTTTCAGACTGACCCGCCGGGAGGAAAACGGAATTCGATCCTGTTACAGTTTCTGCATGTGCCCGGGCGGGAAAGTCATCAGTTGCGCGTCTGAACCCGGCCTGGTTACGACGAACGGCATGAGTTACTCCACGCGAGCGCTGACGCGGGGGAACGCCGCCTTCCTGGTTCCGGTTGGCCCCGCCGATTATCCCGAGCATCCCGTGCCGGCCATGGCGGGGGTGGAGTTCCAACGTACTTTGGAGCGCGCCGCCTTCGCCGCCTCTGGCGGTGAATACGGCTTGGCCGCCGTACGACTGGTGGATTTTCTGGCACGCCGGGTGTCGCCCGATCTGCCGGACGACCTTTCCGGTTCCCGTTTAACGCCGGTCGAGTTCCGGTTGATCCTGCCGGACTTCGTGACCCACACCTTGGAGAAGTCCATACCGCCCATGCTCAAGGAGTTGAATGGGGTCAGGTTGGACGATGCCGTCCTCTACGCCCCCGAGACCCGGAGTTCAAGTCCGCTCTGGATTTCCCGCCATCCTGAAGGAGAATCCGTCAACACCCGCGGCCTCTATCCGGTGGGCGAAGGCGCCGGCTATTCCGGCGGCATCGTGAGTTCAGCCATCGATGGTATGCGAGGCGCTGAACAGGCTATGGCGTGCGGAAGGTCTTGACGAATTTCTCGATGGCGGGATTAAGGTCTTTCGCCCTGTAGTCCAACCAGGCCTTGAGCACCTCGGGAGAATCTTTCAGAAGGGTCTCTGGTCTGGCCAGCAGTTCCTGAATAAAGGTCACAGGATTTTCCGGAGCCCCTTTTCGATCATTCCGCCAGCCTGAGACCGCCGTGGTCTTGGGCTTCCTGGCATCGAGACCGAGGGTTTTGTCAGAGGATGACGCATCCCCGTAGGAGTCGAAAATATCATCAGCCAACTGGTAGGCGGTTCCGGCGATATATCCGCATTCCCTGGTCACAGCCGCCAACTGGGGCGAACGGCTTCCGGCAAGGTAACCGACGAAAGCAAACAGGGATCCCGTCTTGTTCCGCGCCAACTGAACGGACATGTCCCAGTTGGGTTTATCACGCCTCAGCAACTCCTGCTCGACTTCCGCCTCGCACATCTCCCGTGAACGGTTGACAAACTCGGAAATCAAATCCTGCGATTCGGTCTCCATGATCAGGGAAAACGCCGAACAGACCATCAGATCGCCGACCAAAACCGATCCGGACGTTCCCCTACTCACCCAAAAGGCAGGTGCGCCGCGGCGCAGACGACCGCCATCAATGACATCATCATGGAGCAAACTGGCAGCGTGGAGCATCTCAATGGCCGCCGCCCCGCGGATCAAGGTGTCCTGAGGAACGCCCGTCGCAGCCCCAACCCGCAAGGCAAGACGACTACGGAGCATCTTTCCCCCGTAAAGAGAGCCTGAGACTTGATCCAACAGGGGCCGCAAGGGTGTCTTTTCAAGAACCGCCCTGATCATCCCCGTAACATCCGAAACACATCGGTCAACGTCCACTGATTCCCCTTCGGCTAATGCTCCCAAGCCTCCCGGCTTTCCCCGCCCAAAAAGCGTTGATTATAGACAGGCGTCCCATCCTGTGCAATACCGCAATCAGGACGCACACACGGCATTGCTATTGCCCTATCGATGACTATAATGCGCACAAAAAGAGAGGGCTTCAGACGTGAATATGATCAACTTCCCCGTCAACGTGAATCCTGCCGATTATGCCTATATCAGTTTTCTCGTCTTCTGCTTTGGCGCCTGCATGGGCAGTTTTCTCAATGTCTGCATCTATCGTATTCCTCTCGAACAGTCCGTCATCAAACCCCGTTCACATTGTCCGCACTGCAAGAAGGAGATTGCCTGGTATGACAACCTGCCCCTGTTCAGTTATTTCATCCTGAAGGCAAAATGCCGCCATTGCGGGGAGTCGATCTCATCGCGTTACGTAATCGTCGAGGCTATGACGGCCGCGCTGTTTCTGCTGGTTTGGCTCAAACTGCCAATCCTGATGATGCCTCCCCCCTTTGCGCTCACCCCGGTATTCGCGCCAGCGATCATTCCCGTTTTCTGGCTGGTTGTATTCGGTTTGGCGTTGGGCACCTTCGTTGATCTCGAACACATGATCATCCCTGACCGGGTTTCGCTGGGCGGCATCGTGCTCGGCCTGGTGTTCAGTTCCCTTGTACCCGCCCTGCATGCCCAACCGGACGGGTACGGCGGATTCCTGTCGGCCTTCCTGGGCGCCGCCGTGGGCGTGGGAATCCTGTGGTTTGTGGCAGTTCTGGGCAAATTGATCTTCAGGAAGGACGCCATGGGGATGGGAGACGTTAAACTGATGGGCGCCATCGGAGCTTTTTTGGGGTGGCCGTCTGTCCTGTTCACCCTGTTGGTGTCGTCTTTTCTGGGCGCCGGCGTGGGACTCACCCTGGTCGCAACCGGAAAAAAAGAGATGCAAAGTCGAATTCCCTACGGCCCGTATATTGCCCTGGCCGCCTTGATCTGGTTACTCTGGGGCCCGAGTATTTGGAACGCCTATCTCGACTGGCTGATTCCGCCACAGAACTTGTAAATATCGGGGATCACTTTTTGCACCGCGCCCTATGTTCCTTTGCCAAACGGTCTGGCGATTCTTACTCCGCCCGGCTCCAGCGGGCGAAAAAGCCGGTGGGCAGCACGCGTTTGCAGTGGGAATTCTTCATCACCATCGTTCCGGCTTCAATTTTGCCTCCAAACTTTTCCGACCAGGGAACCAGCAGGTTTTTCATGAGTGGCGGAGAAAACCCCAGCGTGTGGCAGGTGAACAAGACAAATTTCGGCCGATCAGACATCAGGGGTAGAAGACCCTCCAACAGGGACATCAGGTGCTCTTCCAGAATCCATTTCTCCCCGCCCGGCCCCTTGCCGTAACTGGGCGGATCGAAAATGATGGCATCATAGGTGCGTCCCCGACGTCCTTCCCGGGCGACAAACTTGGTCACATCATCGGTAATCCACCGGATCGGCGCCGCCTTGAGCCCACTGGCCTCGGCATTGCGCCGGGCCCAGTCATTGATGTCGGGAACCGCATCAACATGACACACCTCCGCCCCTGCCTTGGCCGCCAACAAGGTCATGGCCCCCGTGTAGGCGAACAGATGCAAGACCCGGCAGGGTTGGCCACCGGCCATGACTTGGCGTGATACCCAGTCCCAGTGGCAGGTATGCTCGGGGAAAAATCCCATGTGCCCAAATCCGGTCGGCTTGATGGTAAACGTCAAATCATCCCACTTCAGCGGCCACTGGGGCGGCGGCTGACGGTTGAAGGCCCAGTGCCCACCGCCGGTGGCACTGCGGTGATAGACCCCGGCCACCCCTTTCCAAAGTTCAGGACATTCGGGCCGCCACAGGGCAACTGGCGAGGGCCGGTTGAAAACATACGAACCAAACCGTTCCAACCGAGATCCGTCGCCGGCATCCAGAAACTCATACTCCACTGTCGTCCGTGCTGAAAGTTCCATAAGCCATCGCGGGTGATTTGCGCCGAAGCATACAGACATGATGCCTGGAAAGCAACGAAACCATAACCCCCACTACCGGTTGACGTTCTTGAGGGTCGGGATGTCCTTCAACGCACTGAAATCGGTGACCGGCGTTCCGCTGATATCCAAGTACTCGAGAGGAATTCCCGCCAGGGCGCTGAGGTCGTTGACCGAGGTTCTGGCCAGGCTCAACCATTTCAAAGGCAACCCCTTTAAGGGTCGAAGATCCCGAACCAGTGTCCCGGACAGATCCAGACGCGTCAACGGCATCCCTTTCAGTGGGTTGAGGTCGTATATCTTTGAATTCCTGACTGAAAGCGAAGTGAGTTTCATGCCGACAAGAGGATCTAGATCCGACAGAGGAAAGCGCACGCCCGAACTCAACTCCAGAACGCTGATCGGCATTCCCCTCAGGGCCGAAATGTCCGCCACGCGATTATCCCAGGCTGAAATACCCAACCGGCACAGCCGCATCCCCTTAAGATGCCGCAGATCCACATGATTGAACCATGAGCAACGAATGTTGATGTTGGTCAACGGCATGCCGAACAACCACTTCAAGGATTTGATTTCACTACCCACATACGAAAAATCCACCAGCGAGAAGGCCGCCAATCTGCCCAGATCCTGATCCGGCGACCCTTCACCCTGCCCGCCATGAAACACACGCAGCGGCATCCCGCGTAACGGCGCCAGTTCCCTGACTTGTGTCCCGGTGAGATCCAGGCGCGCAATCGGCAATCCCGCCAGAGGGGAGATGACCAGGAGATTATTCTGTTTGGAGAAATCGAGACTCAAACCATCTTCGTTCCAGGAAACAGCGGGTTTCACATTGCCGACGGGATTCGCTCTTTGAAGTCTTGTCCAGGCATCCGCCAGAACCGCATCCTCCACGTAAAGGGGGCCATTCACCCGAATGTAACTGAGCGTTTCCAGTACTCTCCTGTTCCGCAGAGCGCAATCCGAACTCCCGAATTTGGAGTCGAAAAGACCCAGTTCCGACTTGATTCTCCCGACCTGGGCCTCTCCGAACTTCCTCTTTTGAATGGCCACGATCCGCGCTCCCTCATCGTTCTCATTGGTCGGCATGTTGGCCGCCTCCAGCAGACTTTGAAACGCCCGCTCGGCGCCCGCTTCAAGATCGTTTGTTGCGGGCGTTGCAGGGGCGGAGGGTTTTGCCATAAGCCCACAGCGGGAGGCCATCAGTTTGCCGAGAGGACTGTCCGCCTGCGCCAATAATTGGCGAACCTGTTCAGGTTTCCGGGCCTCCAGGGCAAACATGGCGCGCACCGTATTTCGGTCAGTTTCCTTGACCTCTCCCATTCTTCGGACCCGCTCAGTCGGGGCCAGCTCATCATAGGTGAAAGACCGGTCAACCCAAGCGGCAACCTGACTGTCACCGGTGAACTGGCGACGGGCTTTCACGGTTTCCCCCTCGACACTGAGAATTTGGACGTGTTCCTTACCGCCCTTAAGCGCCACGTCAGCTTCCTTTCCCGCATCGGCCTTAAACGATTCGAGAACTCTTTCCTTCATCCGGACAAGCATCCACAAACCGTCTCGTATTTCAGCCTCCTCGACGGAACATGCCTTTCCTTCGATTGCTTCCAGCGCAGATTGCGCGGCGGCGGGATTGCCCCGCAAGAGCCCCTCTGCAGCTGTCTTAAGTTGCTCTCCAACGTTAACGGTAGAGACCTCTGCGCCAACCGGCGCCACAACGGGCTGGGTAACGGGCGGAATCGGAGGAGAAGTTGGAATCGGTGTGGGAGTGCGAGTGGGAGTGGGATTGCGAGCGGGAGTGGGATTGGGATTGGGAGCAGGAGTCTGTCGGAGCGGGCGCGGACGGGGCGGAGACGCAACGCGGGGAGAATCCGAAACCACGGTGTGCCAGGCATCCGTGACAACGGGTTGAACCGCCAACGGGACTGATTTCGCGGCCTCCGGTGACGCCATGGCAGGGACTACAGTTGCCCGCGTCGCCGCCTTCGGCGTCTTTCCCCTCACGGCAAACCACACGCTGAGACTCACACCCACAATTACGACCAAAACAACCATTCCGAAAATGACGGATCGGAAGGCAGGGGACGAGAGTCTGTTTAGTTTAGAGTCTTCGACAACCTCAACTTCAACCGGGGAGACCAACTCCAACACCGACACGCCTGCAGGCAGAACCTCCCCCGTCAGCGTCCCTCCGGAAAGGACAACATCCATGTCTGCCAGAAGCGCCTCCCAGGTCGCATACCGGTCTTCAGGTTTACGCACAAGCATTCGTTCGATCAGTTTTGCGCAGGAATCGGAAATGGACACATTCCCCTCGCGCGGATCAGGAAGCGATTCCGACGCCTGTTTCCGAAGCGTCTCCATCAAGGTCTTTCCAGCAAACGGCAGTTGGTTTGTCACCATATGATAGAGGGTGGCTCCAAGCGAGTACACGTCGGTCCGAAAATCAAGGTTCTCGAAACCATCCCCCTGCTCGGGACTCATATAATTGGGTGTTCCCATGACGGTTCCCGCCGTCGTCATGGGCCTGCCGTCATGAAGGGTCTTGGAGAGACCCATGTCCATCAATTTCGGCTCGCCGTCCTCGTTCATGATAATGTTGGCGGGTTTGACATCACGATGGATCATGTGGTGTTTGTTCCACGCATAAGCCAGCGCCAACGCCACCTTGCGAACGATCTTCAAGGCGGCAACTTCCGTCATGACCCCGGTTCTCTTGAGGCGCGACTCCAGCGTTTCCCCGCGAACATAGGCCATGGCCAGATAATAAACCCCGGCATCTTCACCCGCCTCGTAGGCCGTGACAATGTTGGGGTGCTCAAGCCGGGCGCCCAGACGCACCTCGTTCAGAAAGCGTTCCACCTCTTCCTTGTCCGACGTCAGGGCTTGGGGCAAGATTTTAATGGCGACGTCACGATCCATCGACAACTGGCGGGCAAGAAACACTTCCCCCATTCCTCCCTTGCCCAACAACGACAGAATCTTGAAACCGCCAACCGTCGCGCCCGGCTCCGGGCCTTTGTGCGGCACTGAAAGGGATGAGTGACACCGGGGACACTCGATCCCGGTTCCACATGAAATGGAATCCACCTCGAGTTTCGCCTTGCAAGTCCCACAGTGAAAGGTAATGAACACGATAGTTACCCCTGATTGATGCGTGATTCTTGATGATCGGGCGCTGACTGTCAAGAACAGGGCTCACAAACATGACCGCGCAGGCGGGAACCACTTCTCTCTTGAATATGACACCTATTTAGTGTCATTATCATTTCCGATCCTATGAGCGTGAATACATTTCTCAAACTGATCGGCGCTGTAAATGCCGGGGAGTCGTCCATTGAACCCGATGCGAATGCGCCCCTGGTGCTCCTTGTGGGTAATCCTAATGTGGGGAAGAGCGCCCTTTTCAACAAACTGACCGGCCAATATGTCACCGTCTCGAATTATCCGGGAACCACGGTGGAAGTAGCCCATGGACACTGCCCGCAACTGGAACAGAACGTCGAGATTGTCGATACCCCTGGCATGTACAGCCTTCTCCCCATCACAGACGAGGAACGGGTGGCCAGCGACATCCTGTTTTCACCCCGCGTCCGCACGGTCATCCATGTGGTCGATGCCAAAAATCTCGACCGTATGTTGGGTCTCACCCTCCAGTTAATCGAGGCGGGGCGTCCCATGGTTCTGGCGCTTAACATGATTGATGAGGCCCGGTCGTTGGGCATCCGGATCGATCCCGTCAGACTCTCCAATCGACTCGGGATTCCCGTCATTCCGACCGTCTCCATCACCGGGGAGGGCTTAAGCGACCTGATTCAGCGCCTCAAGACCCCGCCCCCGCTCTCCCTTCTGCATATTGAATGCGGTTCACTTCTGGAGCAGGCCATTCTCGATATCGCCCGCCATCTCTCTCCTGCGAGTCCCATTGCGCCGCGGGCCCGCGCAAGCATGCTCCTTCAGGGCGATCTTCGGGAACGCGAACGTCTGGTCATGGAAACGGGCGAAAAAACGTCATCCATCATCCTGGATCTGGTCGCAACGACCCGGACCAAACTCAACCACTCCCCCCACTATTTCGTCACGCTGTCGCTCCGCGCCCATGTGAGTCAAATACTGGGTGACTGCATGACCATCCCGCGTCGGGCGCCGACTCGCCTTCGCCGGGCGCTGGATCAGCTTTGCACCATGCCCATCACGGGTTATCCCTTGGTCGTCCTGGTGCTGTACTTCGGCCTTTATCAGTTTGTCGGGCAGTTTGGCGCTGGCACGTGTGTGAATTTTCTGGAGGTCAACGTCTTTCAAAGTCATTTCATCCCCTGGGTCAGCCGCTGGGTGAACCTGATTCCCTGGGCGCCGGTGCGCGACCTTCTCGCGGGGGACTATGGGATCATCACGTTGGGAGTCCGCTACGCGATTGCCATCATCTTCCCCATTGTCGGAGCTTTCTTCCTCGTCTTTGCGACCCTGGAGGACAGCGGCTATCTGCCGCGGCTCGCCTTACTGGTGGATCGCGGGTTCAAACGCATTGGTTTGAACGGCCGGGCGGTGATCCCGATGGTGCTGGGATTCGGGTGCGACACGATGGCCACCCTCGTCACCCGCACTCTGGAAACGCGCCGGGAACGCATCATCTGCACGATGCTCCTGGCCCTGGCCATCCCCTGTTCGGCCCAACTGGGCGTGATCCTGGGCTTGTTGTCGCGCAGTGGCGCCGCCATCGCCATCTGGGCCGGTGTCGTTCTGGCCATCATGCTTCTCTCCGGCTGGTTGGCCGCCAAACTCCTGCCTGGAGAGCAACCCATGTTTTATATGGAACTCCCGCCCCTGCGCCTTCCAACCCTCGGGAACGTGTTGGTGAAGACCTACACCCGGATGGTGTGGTATTTCCGGGAAATATTACCCATGTTCATCCTGGCCAGTCTCCTGATCTGGGTGGGGCAGATCACCCATCTCTTTCAAATCCTGGTTCACAATCTCCAACCGCTCATGCGTGCCCTGGGTCTTCCCAACGAGGCCGCAGTGGCATTCCTCTTCGGATTCTTTCGTCGAGACTACGGTGCGGCAGGTCTCTATGACCTTCAAAAAACCGGAACCATGAGTATCCACCAGTTGACGGTGGCCGCCATCACACTCACCCTGTTCCTGCCCTGCATAGCCCAGTTCCTCGTGATGCAGAAGGAACGGGGCACCAAGGTCACCCTTTGGATTTCAGGCGGCGTTTTTGTCACCGCCTTTGCCGTCGGATATCTGACGCACCGAGTATTATTATGGGTGGGGCTATGAAATGCTCTTTCTGCCAACGTGAATTTGATGAAACCAGGGCGGTTGACGCCTGCAAAGGGTGTCCTTCGGGGGGAGGGTGCCACAACGTGCGTTGCCCCTTCTGCGGGTATGAATCACCCAGGGAACCGGGGGGAATCAAATTCCTCAAATCCCTGTTTAAGAAAACCGGGCGGGAGAATAAGCATGAATGACCCCAACATCGATGAACTGGTGGAAGATCTGTATCTCAGACAAGAACATCACGCACGTCCTGTCAGGCCCGTGACCGACGAGACCCTGCGCACCGCCCGTGACGCCGGACTCGTCATACTGACCGAGGGCCAACCGTTCGCAACCGAAAGCGGACTGGAGGCCGGCAAACGCATTGTCCGCAGGCACCGCCTGGCCGAGTGTCTGCTCAAAGACGTCATTCAAGTCACCGGCGAGGAAGCCGAGGCAGATGCCTGTTCTTTTGAGCACATTCTGCGACCCGGACTGGAAGACAAGATCTGCACCCTGCTCGGACATCCCCTGCTCTGCCCCGACGGACACCCTATTCCCCGGGGCGAGTGTTGCCTGAAGGCGGCAAATGACAAGGTCCAGGAAGTCGGAGCCCTCTGCGATGGCCGGGCCGGACAATCGGGCGTGGTGGCCTACTTGAGCACGAGGGACAACCGCGAAATCCAGAAACTGATGGCGATGGGAATCCTTCCCGGATCTGACATCCAATTGACACGCCTGTTTCCCTCCTACATTTTCACAATCGGCCAAAGTCAGTTCACAGTGGATCGCGCCCTGGCCGAAAAAATCTTCGTCCACTGGCAGACATAGGCCCTGGGAGTTCGTCGCAGAAGCCCCCATTGAGACCCGACAAGGACAATTATCACCCCCCTTCCATCAGAAAAACCCTGATCTATTTTCAGGGTTTCCCTGATGTACAGTTTCCAGAGCGCACGACTACAATCCGGCCAAACAAAAGTAAGTTTGAATGGAATTGCGGGAACAATGAAGAGATCTCTTAAAGCCGTGTTGATTGATGATGAACCCTCGGTGCTGTCCTTAATCAGGCAGATTCTGGAACGCAGGGGGTATGCTGTCCAGACCTTCGACGATCCCGTCAAGTCACCCCTCTACGCACAGCCGGAGTGTCCCTGTCCTTTCAAAGGCAAATGCCCCGACCTGGTTATCTCTGATTACAGAATGTCCCCGGTGAGCGGAGTGGAGTTGTTGGAGTCATCCATCAAGAGGGGATGCCAATGCCGTCATTACGCCCTCATTTCGGGGACGGGTTTCCGGGAAACCGATCTGACCAAAATGGCAAAATACGGGACGCGATATTTCATCAAACCGATTGATCTTGATGATTTTTACCCCTGGCTTGACCGGGTTGAGCATGAGATTGCCCAACGTCGCCCCGCCTAGATAAACCCACGCATATAGAGTCTCTCTCCCTGTCAGTCATGGTCATGAAAAGGAAGATCAAGATCAAAGTCCCCTGTCCCCAGTGCCATGAGCCGATTGAGGGAGACGAATCCTTACGGGGACAAACGGTCAGTTGCCCGTCCTGCAAAAAGATATTCGTGGTGCCAACCCATCGGAGTTAGACGGATGGATGGTGGAGCGAACGAGGCTCGAACTCGTGACCCCCACGTTGCGAACGTGGTGCTCTACCAACTGAGCTACCGCCCCTCAAAAAGGGAAACACCGTATACCTGATTCAGAAAACCGTGTAAAGAACTGAAATATCCGCCGCTCAACCCAACATCCTGTTCAAGGAGATGATGGGAAGCAGAACCGAGAGGGTGACCAGCAGGACAAACAAGCCGATGCACAGGATCAAGGTGGGTTCCAGCCAGCTCATCGTGCGGGATACATAACGATTCCATTGGTGCTGATAGGCACTGCCGGCGGTGTCCAATAGTTTCTCCAACGCCCCGCTCGCCTCCCCTGCCTGAATCCAGGCCGGAAAGGATCCAGCCAGTGGGGGAATGCGGCGCATGGCGTCGGCCAGGGTTCCTCCATGTTTCACAGACTCGGCCTCGCGATCCATCAGGCTCGCCACCCAGGGACTTCCGCTCGACCGACCCGACAGGGACATGGCCTCCACCAGTCCCACCCCGCCCTGCAGGAGAATGGACAGCGTCCGCGCACAGCGGAGATTCACCACAATGGTATATCCGCGCCTCACCAACGGAATCCTGAAAAGCCACTGATCCAAACGTACACGCAACGCCGGATTCTCCGTCATTCTCCGTTTGAACCAGACGCGGGCGACCATCATCGCAAGGAGAAGCGCGGGCACGGCAACCATCATAATCCGACCGGCCAGCATCATCACCCGAGTCAACAGGGGAAGCGGAATTTTGGACTGCTCGGTTATCACCGAGGCCGCCGCCGGAACGACGAATCCAAGCAATCCCACGGCCACCACCACCGCAAAGGACAAAATGATGCCGGGATAGATCAAGGCCGAGACGATTCGTTCGCGGAGGGTTTCCTGTTCCTCAAGAAACACGGCCAACCGTTCCAGCATCCCCTCCAGATTGCCGGATTTTTCGCCCACTTCAAGAATGGCCCGCTCATATGTCTTGATCCCCGGGATCGCCGCGCCCAACGCCACGGCCAGGGAGGCGCCTTCCCGAATCCGATCCCGGACACCGGCCAGAAGCCGCACGGAGACTCCCAACTCGGGCGATTCCATAAGAATCTCCAGGGCGTTTACCAGGGGCAGACCCGCCCCCAGCAGAACCCCCAATTCCCGGTAAAAGGCAACTCGATTCGGAACTTTGAACGAGGCATCCTGGCGGAACGACAAGGACGAACCCGGGGCGGAGTCCGAGGCCGCAACGTCTTGAGGAAGAATCCCTCGTGCCGTCAGTTTTTCGCGGGCCTCCTTTACATCCTGGGCCTCAATCAACCCCCGCTTGATACCCCCGGCGCTGTCAAAGCCCTTGTATGAAAATGTGCGCATGAATAGGAATGGCTGCGAACTACGCTCCCGAAATTCCCAGTGCATAGAGGATCTCGGCCAGACTCGTATCGCCTGCCAGAACCTTCTCAACCCCGTCGTCCAGCATCGTCCGCCGGGATTCCCCACCGGGCAGGATCCGAAGCGCTCTCGCCGCCGAGGCCCCGCCACGAATGACGTCCTCTGTCTCCCCGTTTACCACGAGCAACTCAAAAATCCCCACGCGTCCCCTGTACCCGCCAAGACAGGCAGGACACCCGACGGGTTCATACACCGTCTTTTCCTCCAGTCGCCTCCCGGCGATCCCCATCAGGGACACTTCCCGCGCCGTCACAGTGACAGGCCGACGACAAACGGGACACAGGCGGCGCACCAGACGCTGGGCCAATACACCCCGTAACGCCGCCGCCAGAAGATAGGGCTCCACCGCCATGTCCATCATTCGGATCAGGGCGCCGGCCGCATCGTTCGTATGGAGGGTGGTAAACACAAGATGGCCCGTCAGCGAGGCGCGAACCGCAATCTCGGCCGTCTCATTGTCACGCGTCTCGCCCACCAGGACCACATCGGGATCCTGCCGAAGAATATGCCGGAGACTTCGGGCAAAGGTCAGTCCGATCTTCGGCTTCACCTGCATCTGCCCGATGTCCGCCAACTGGTATTCAATGGGATCCTCGATGGTGATCACATTCCGACCCTTGGTATCCAGTTTCTGGATGGCCGCATAGAGGGTCGTCGTTTTGCCGCTACCGGTCGGTCCGCACACAATGATCAATCCATTGGCCTCATGAACCAGGGCATCAAACGACTGGCGCATCGAGGGGGGCATCCCCAGTTCCGACATGGTCATGATCGAGGACTCACGGTTCAAGAGGCGCAACACCACACGTTCGCCTTCCGCCACAGGAATCGTTGACACGCGGATATCGATCTCCCGCTCCCCCACCCTGACCCGCGCCATGCCATCCTGGGGCAGCCGCTTCTCGGCGATATCCAGGTGAGCCATCACCTTGATTCGCGACACCAGCGCCCGTTCCATGCGCTTCGGCGGGCTCGCCTGTTCATACAGGATCCCATCCACCCGATACCGCACCCGAAAACTGGACAGGAAAGGCTCAAAGTGGATATCCGAGGCCCGTGACTTCACGGCTTCGAGCAGAATCAGGTTCACCAACTGGGTCACCGGCGCCTCGTCCGCCGTCTTCAACAGGTCATCTGAACGGGGTTCCCCCGACTTCCCGACTGCCCCGGGCTTCTGATCCAGATCACGGAGAAAATCCTCGGTCGATTCACGCCGGCTGAAATAACAACGCTCAATGCATGTGAGAATGACTTCACGCGGGGCCACCACGAGGCGCAATTCACTCCCGACCAGCAGTCCAACGTCCTGCTGAGTGCCGACATTCGCAGGATCCGCCGTCAGGAGGCAAAGATCCCCGTCCAAACGAACCGGAAGCACACCCTGGGTTCGAGCCCACTCCACGGGAATTCCCTGAACCAGAACCGGGTCAAGCGCCTCCGCCGGAAGATCCTCAACGAAGGCCAATCCGTACTCCAGGGCACGGCCTCTTGCCGCCTCCAAACTATCCTTGGGAATGTCCATCGGGGCTCAGGGTTTATGGGGAGGAACCGGCGACACCGCCGACGCATCCGTGTTGGTCGCGTTCAGGCCCGTTTTCCGGCTCCACATCTCCGTGACCGCCGAAGCGGAGGCGTTGTTCGACATCACACGCGGGGTTACAAATATGATCAGGTTTGTCCGCTGTTTGCTTTCCGTCGTGTGCCGGAATAAAAATCCAATCAGGGGTATCGATCCCAGCACCGGAATCTTACGAACCACATTCGAGTGATCCTCACGAATCAGTCCGCTGATCACGATGGTTCGGCCATCCGGCACCGTGACCGTCGTGGAGACCTCCCGTTTGGCAATGGTCGGCGTGTACTGCCCCGCCACACCGGCATCAATGATCGCCTCGATGCTCGGGTTCAATACCATGCACACCTCATTGGAGGGATTGACCCTCGGCGTCAGTTTGAGTTTGATGCCGACATCGACCCGCTCGATGTTCTGGATCACATCGCGCGCCGTCCCCGACCCGCCCTGAATCGTTGATTTCAGCATCGGGATATTGTCCACCACGCTGACGGTGGCCTCCTTATTGTTCTGGGAGACGAGTGGTACGCTGGAGAGGATCTTGACCTTGCCTTTTTTCTGGAGCGCCGTCAGGTTGAGCAGGCCGGGATAACTCGCCACCACATTGCCGCTGCTGTCCAGCCGGTTTCCGTGCGCCACGCCCACCATGATTCCCTGCGGAAATATACCGTTCTGGATCACATCATTGATCGAACTCGAATTGGCGCTCAGACGGGTACTGCCCTGCACAACGGAATCGCCCACCTTGGCGGGCGCATTCAACGCCGTGAACTCGACCCCCAAATCGAGTGAATCATCCGCGCTGACCTCGGCAATGACCACCTCGATCAACACCTGGTTCTGAATCCGGTCAAGTTCCTCGACGAGCGTCTTAATCAGTTGAAAATCCATGGGAGAGGCGTCCACCAGGAGGGCATTGTTGGCCACGCTGGCTTCCACGGAAAGCCGGCGCCGCTCACCCGCCTTCGGCGGATCCTTGCCCAACGACCGCTCGAGCAATGCGTTCACGCTCTTCGCCGCCTCCTCTGCGGAGAGGTATTTGAGAAATAGGGCGTGAAGACTGCCCTGTCCGGCGGTTGTCTCAACATCCACCATCTGAAGGATTTTTCTGACCTCGGAGATCGCCGCCGCAGGGCCGATCAGGATAATGCTGTTGGAATTCGGTGAGGCCAGCATGACGAGATCACTCCCGCTCCGGGTGGCAACCCCTTCCCGGACCATCACGCGCTGGCCGCTGGCCGCCTGGGTGTACTGCTGAACGAACTCGCGCGCATCGGCAAACTTCAGGAACACCACCTCACTGGTTGTCCCCGCCCCCGCCTTGTCGATCTCGGCGATCAACTGCTCAAACCGTCGCACATTGTCCGCCGTATCCGTCAGGATGATGTGATTGGAGGATTCCAGAACCGCGACCGAGCCGCTTTTTTCGCGCCCGGCCAGCAGGTCGATGACCTTGCGCAGATCGGCGACGTTCGTGTTTTTCAGGCGGATGACACGGGTGATGAGTCCACTCCCGAATATCCTGTCGTTTTCGCCCACGACCGGGGCGGAGACCGTGGAACGGGCGGGCAAGACCACGATCCGGTTCAGGCCGCCATCCTCGACCACGGCGCACCCCACCGACTCCAGTATCCTGATGAACAGGGGATAGGCTTCGGCTACGGGCACACGGGGAGCCATGACCGTAATCTGGCCCTTGACGCCCTCGTCCACAATGAACCGGCGACCGGTCAATTCGCCGATCACTTTAACGAAGACGCGAACATCGACCTGATTGAAGGTAAAGTTGACATTCGCCTGGGGAGTGGAGAGGGCGGGCGGACGTTCTTCCCCCGCCAGTCCTGAAACCGCGAGCACAATCATGGCCACAACCTGACATCCGATACCCGCCGCTCTGCGTCCGGCGCCCCAGTGAGGAAGTGGTTTATCCATGTTGCTCCACGCCCCGTGGCGATTGTTACTTGATGATGCCCCGCTTGGATGTTTCAATGAAATGAATCAGGCGCTCCAGTTCGGGCGACATCGTCAGTTCGGCCTTCATCTTGTCCAGCGCCTGACGTGTGGACAAGCCATCCCGATACAGCATACGATACGCCTTCTTGAGTAGCGACTGGGTGTCTTCCGGCACATTCAACCGCTGCAATTTGACGGAATTGATCCCGAACACGGCGGCGGGCGTACCATCCACGAGCATGAACGGCGGCACATCCTGAGTCACCTTGACCATCCCGCCAACCATGGCGAAACCGCCAATCCGCGTAAATTGATGGATCCCGGTCATCCCCCCGATCACGACATCATCCTCCACCAGGACATCACCGGCCAGCGAGGCCTGATTGGCCATGATGACCCGGTCACCGACAGTACACCCATGGGCAACATGACAGTACGCCATAATCAGGGCGCCGGATCCCACACGGGTCACTTCGCCATCCACCGTTCCGGAATTGATGGTTACGTACTCCCGGATGGTTGTCCTGGATCCAATCTCGACGCAGGTCTTTCCGCCCTTGTACTTCAGATCCTGAGTCTTGCTGCCGAGGCTGGCGAACGGGAAGATGGTGCAATCCGCGCCAATCGAGAGAAACCCGTCGAGAAACACCTGCGCCATGACCTTGGCACGATCCCCGAGTTTGACGTTTTGGCCGACAATACTGTACGGGCCAATCTCAACGTCCGCCCCCAGTTGGGCGCCTTCATGTACAATGGCTGAGGGATGAATACTCGTCATGCCGATACCTTCTGGTCGGTCAACATACACATCAGGTCGGCCTCGGAGGCCACCTCACCCTCCACCAGGCATTTGCCGGAAAATTTGGCGACCCTCGGCTTGAGGGTTGTGATGTCGATCTCAATCCGCAACTGGTCACCCGGCTTCACCACCCGGCGGAATTTGGCCTTGTCGATCGACATGAAAAAGGGAACCCGTTCCCCGGCGTTGGCAATCCGGTTGATCAGAATACCACCCACCTGGGCCATCGCCTCGATCTGGAGCACTCCCGGCATGACGGGCACGCCGGGGAAATGTCCCTGAAAAAAGGGTTCATTGATGGTGACATTCTTGATTGCCACGATGCGCTTCTGCTCATCGCATTCGATCACCCGATCCACCAGCAAAAACGGGTATCGATGGGGAAGTAGTTTCAAGATTTCCTGAATATCAAATGTGGCCATGATCTTATCCTTGATTGAGTTCAGATCGCATCCTGCAGCGCCTTGACCTTGTCAACCCGCTCCCAGGTAAATGACTTCAGATCCGTTGTGCGCCCGAAATGCCCATAGGAGGACGTGGCTTCATAAATCGGGCGAAGCAAATCCAACTGCCTGATGATTTCAGCCGGCTTCAGACCAAAAACGGCCTTCACAGCCTTGACGATCTTCGCATCGGACACGGTTCCTGTCCCAAAGGTATCGACATGAACGGACACGGGATCCGCGAACCCGATGGCATAGGCCAGCTGAATCTCGCATCGACGCGCCAACCCGGCCGCAACGATGTTCTTCGCCACATAGCGGGCCATGTAGGCGGCGCTACGGTCAACCTTGGACGGATCCTTCCCCGAAAACGCGCCACCACCATGACGACCCATGCCGCCGTAGGTATCCACAATGATCTTGCGTCCGGTCAGACCGCTGTCGCCATGGGGACCCCCGATGACGAAACGACCGGTGGGATTAATCAGGTAACGTGTATGCTTCAGCAACTTGGCCGGCAGTTCCTTCTTGACGACCGCCTCGATGATCGCGTCTTTCAATTTCTTGTAGGAAACATCCGGACTGTGCTGGGACGACACCACCACGGTGTCAATACGGACGGGTTTGCCGTCCTCGTAAGCAATCGTCACCTGGGACTTGCTGTCCGGACGGAGGAACGGAAGTTCCCCGCTCTTGCGAACCTTCGCCAGGGCCCGGGTAAGCCGGTGCGAGAACATGATCGGCATCGGCATCAACTCGCGGGTCTCATCGCAGGCATACCCGAACATCATCCCCTGGTCGCCGGCGCCCTGCTCCTTGAACAACCCCTGTCCGGCGGTGACTCCTTGGGAAATATCCGGCGACTGGCGGTCAAGGGTTACCATCACCGCGCAACTGTCTGCCGAGAAACCCAGATCGGGATCGGTGTACCCGATGGCGCGGATTTTGGCCCGGGCGACATCGGCAAAGTTGACAATCGCCTTGGTCGTAATTTCGCCGGCGACGACCACCAACCCTGTTGTTACAAGGGTTTCGCACGCCACGCGCGCCTTGGGATCCTCCGCCAGATTGGCGTCCAGAATGGCATCTGAAATTCCGTCGGCAACCTTGTCGGGATGCCCCTCGGAAACCGACTCGGACGTAAATAAATAACGATCAGACATAGTTTCCCCTTTTATTTGATCCTTCAACTTTTCGCACAAACCCTGAACATTACCTGAATTATTTGACTAATTCAAGTATTTCGGGCGCGACCTGGCCAGTCAGATCACAACAGTATTGCAGGACTTCAGCCGCTGTTTTGGCGGTCATGGCAAATTGGGCCAGGGATTCCGCCTGCTTCCTAGACACACTCCGGATCATGTCCTTCACGGCGGGCACGGCGGACGGCGCCATGCTCAATTCATCAATCCCCAGACCCAGCAACAAAAGGGTCATCAGGGGATCCCCGGCCATTTGTCCACAGACGCCGACCCAAATTCCCTGCGCATGGCCGGCATCAATCGTGGTCTTCATCAAACGCAGGACGGCGGGATGGGTGGGCTCATAGAGATAGGAAACCCGGTCGTTCACACGATCCACGGCAAGGGTATACTGGATCAGATCGTTGGTTC
>JBAWZH010000023.1:0-23140 GCA_037143135.1 bacterium | reverse complement strand
AAAATGGTGGAAAGGTGTATTCGTGAAATGCAGAAAGTGGAGACGTGACCCCGATCTCCCCCGATCTCCCCGTAGAATTGAGAATTACAGAAGAGTTGGAACCGTGCAAGAGAAAAATTGACGACAGAGAAAAATTGACGGGTGCCGTGGAGTTTTCAAAAGCGGAAAAATTGTAGCGAGCAAAAGCGGAAAGTATCGAACGTGTCCTGAGACACCTCCGATCTTGACCTTCTCGCCAGCTTTCCGCATGATCTCCACCATGTAAACGATGTCTCAGGTCGGCCTCAAAGAGCGTGTGCCCGTACCGCCAGAAAAGCGAAATTCGCCCCCAAGATTTATTTTCCAGGAGAGAACAATGTTGTCGCTTGATCCCGTTGCGCTTGCCGCCCGTCACCCGATTCTTCATCAGGGACCAGCAATCAATTTTTTCCAAGGTTCATTGCTTGGTAATGGTGGTATGGGGGTGGTTGTACGCAGTCGTCCCGATGGCTTGCTGTTGCACTTCGGCCACAATGCCGTCTGGGATGTCCGTCTTGATGAAAGGCACGCCAACAGTATTGGGACATTCGCTGAAGGCGTTGCTCATATCGATTCCATTGCCTCGGACACTCAATACCTGCAGCAAGATGCTTGGTATAAGCAGTACGTCCAAACTGTTGAGGCAAGTTATCAGAAGCCGTATCCACGCCCATTTCCCTGTGGTAGTGTTGTTCTTGGATGGGATGCGCGACGAGTCGAGGTCTTGGGCCATCATGTCGATATTTCGACTGGAATTCTGCGGGTGGAATTGGAAGTTGATCGCTGCCAACGATTGTTTCTTGCCTGTCTGGTTGAATGGGAATCTGATCGTCTGTGGATTGCGGCCCAAGATGTCTCTGGAAAACCCTGCGCAGCGCCGATTGATCGGATTCGCATGTTTGCCGATCCATCGACACCCAAGGAATTTCCTCCGCGAATTGAACATGGGGATCTGACCCAAGGACAAATGTTTTTTCATCAGACCTTGACAGGCACGGTGCCTGAATTGCCTGTCGATCCGGCCAAGGATCGTGCTTTTCGTCTCAGCCTTTGTACCCAACGCCGCATGCAGCGGACCTCGTTGATGGATTTTGATGGTCTGACCTGGGACAAAGGCCCACTCTGGGGTACTTGTGATCCGAAAAGCACAGAGGATTTTATCCTCCAGGTTCAACTCGACCATGGTTTGGCAACGGCAATAGAGAAAACTTCACCGGTCTTTTGTCCATGCACTGCTGAAAACTGGTTTTTGGCAGCGCAACGGACTTCAACCGCCTTGGCCGCCTGGTGGCAGGCCTCGGCGGTGCAATTGGACGACCCAGAGTTGGAAGCGCTGTGGTATCAACAACTGTATCTCAACCGCATCGCCTGCGCCCCTGGTACAACCGCGCCCGGTCTCTTTGCAAATTGGTCATATAACAACATCGGTACTGCCTGGCACGGTGATTATCACCTGAATTACAATACCCAGCAAGTGTTTTGGGCGGCATTTGCAAGTAATCATGTAGAACAACACCTACCGTATGTGGATTTGGTCGAACGGCTACGTCCGATTGCCAGGATCTGGGCCAAAGATTTCTTTCAACTCCCTGGTGAATGCCATCTGCATAGCGCCTACCCGGTGCCAATGACGGTGAACCCATATCCTTCTCCGGTTGTGGGGTGGGAGATCTGTGAAACTCCCTGGGTTGTTCAGAGTCTGTGGTGGCATTGGGAATACACTCGTGATCGAAATTTCCTCGCCACTCGCGCCTGGCCCGCATTGCGAGAAGCCGCCTGTTTTCTGATTGCATTCGTCAGGCGTCCTGATTCCTGCCAACGTTTTGCAGATAATCGCTATCATGTGTGGCCAACAGTGGCCCCAGAATTGTACCTCATGCGTCCGGGATGGAGACATAACAGTGATTGTCTGGTGACTTTGGTACTTGGACGGTATCTCCTGCGGGCGGTCATCAGTGCAATTTATGAATTAGGCCTAGTAAAAACGGAGACAGCCCTTCTGGCTGACTGTCAAGATGTCCTGGAAAAACTGGTTGATGATCCCAAGGCAAAGACTGCGGATGGTTTGGTGTACCTCCCCGAACCGGATTCGCACCCTGACGTTGTACAGAATCTTCCCGTCACCGGTTTTCCGGCCTTTCCTGGCGAAACCGTTGGACTAGGTAGTTCGGCCGAGGACTTGGAATTGATTCGACGAACTATTCGTACTGCGCGAAACGAAGGGGGAAACGATCTGGTCATTCGTCATGTTCAGGCCGCACGAGCAGGGACTCTGGATCTGGAACGATTCCTTCGCCAGGTTCGCTATTGCCGCTTACCCAATGGATCATGCTCCGATTTGGCACTCTCCACAGGTGGTCGATACGGCGATGGTACAGAGTTCGACTTCATGGCGGGAATGGGCATCTGGGTTGAAAACACATCGTTGCCCTTGGTGCTGGCTGAGGCCCTGATGCAAAGTTGGGATGGCACGATCCGTCTTTTCCCGGCCTGGCCGCATCATCGTGAGGCCACCTTTGAGAATTTGCGCGCCAAAGGTGCTTTCCTCGTAAGCGCCAAAATCTGCCAGGGATCTGTACAACACCTCACAATCACCAGTCTGGCAGGCGCCGCATTGCGTCTAGAACTTCCCTGGCCAAAGGGTGCCCTTGTGGAATGCGATGGCACAAGGACTCTTTGGTCAAAACCCGTGCTGGAATTACCGAGTACCAAGACAGGATCAGTCTTGCATCTACATCCGCCAATAATCGAGTAGAAGTAACAGTTTAGCCCCTAAGCAATTGAGCTGCTCACGAGCGGGGTCACGTCTCCATATTCTGCAAATGAAGTCTTACTCGTAACAGTTTAGCCCCAAGGGAATAAAGTCGTCAGGCCTTATATCCATGATACCGCCAGGAATCGCAGATGCGCCCGTATAGACTGCGGACAGAAAGCTTGCAGCGGCACAACTTTGTGGCCTATAGTTTCAAATCAAAACAGGGCTTCAGAGCAGTTCGAAACAGAGATTCACATGAAACTGTCGCGATTAGTATCTGTGGCATTGGCCTCGGTTGTGTTTCAGGGCGTCAGTCTGATAGCACTGGCCGAACCAGGCTTGCCAGCGTTTGCGGCCGATTCAACGGGTCGGGTGATTACCGTTGTATTTCGAATGGATGATTACTCTGAAGCCATTTCCTCAAACATGGAGTCAGTCGTTCTGAGTGGCTTTAGGCAGTATCGCCTGCCTGTCGTTTTTGGCGTCATACCGTACCTGCCTGGGAAAGGCATTCTTGCTGACCAACCCAATCATGATCAACCGTTATCTGTGACCACGGCTGACCGACTCCGCCCCGCCCTTGATGCCGGACTGCTGGAAATTGCTCAACATGGCTATTCACACCGTTCGATCATTCAAGGAGGACTGGCCGGCAACAGCGAATTCTCGGGCCTTCCTCCTGATGTCCAGCGAACCAAGATCTCAAAGGGGAAAACGCTGTTGGAGGAACTTTTCGGCCGCCCCATGGTTTCGTTTTGTCCCCCCTTCAATCGCTACGATGTGAACACGGTGCGAGTGTTGGCCTCTGCGGGGTTTGTCACGCTCTCTGCAGGCGGGTATTGTCATGCCGACGAGGCGACTCCGATTCACTATCTTCCTGGAACATGTAAAATCATGCAGATCCAGAGTGCCGTCGAGGCTGCCCGTCGTGAAGGGGATATCCAGCCTGTGATTGTTGTTCTGTTCCACCCCTATGATTTTATTGAGGAAGATGCCCTTCGAGGATACATCCATTACGCTGACCTTAACGCCCAACTCGCGTGGGTCTCCCAACAGCGCGATTTACGGGTTCTTACCCTCAGCCAAGCCAGCCAGGAGATTCAGGATCTTGGTGCCAAACGGTATCGCGCATATTATCTGTGCCATGCCTTGTCGCGATTGCTGCCGGAAACGGTACTCCAGCGAGTCTATCCTCAAGGGCCTTACTGGACGGTTCACTATTCCCGCATGTGGACTATCAAACTTATAACATGGCTTGCAATCCTGCTGGGGACAGGCTTTCTGCTGGCTTTTCTGATCGCCCGTGCCACCACCTCCTGTTCGCTCTATGCAACCCGCTGGTGTAGATGGAGCACCGCTGCCCTGCCGTTTGCCGGATTCGTGTGGTTGTTATGGCATCCTGGCTTTTTGGGCTTGCTCCTTGTGGCCATGAGTGCAGGTTTGGTGGCAGGCCGGTTTTTTTCACGGTGCACACCAACACCCTGAATGAAAACAGATACGATTATAGTTCATCTACGGTGTGCCTCCGGCGGTGGGGGGGGCGCCGACCGTGTTATTCTGAATACGATCCCGTGGCTCCAGGCCGGGTTGTTCAGCCATGCCGTCCTCTATCTGGTCAAGCCGGGATCAGATGTGAGCGGACTCGTCAATCCATTGAGTCAGCGAGGTCTTCTTTGTCGTGCCATGCCGGGCCGCAGCGTTTTTGATTTCCGGCAATTTCTTGAGGTTCGGCGGTTTGTTATTGAACACAAGGTTCGCGTGCTACATTGTCACGATGCGAAAGCCGATCTGTATGGGTTTCTGCTTCGACTGACGCTTCCCTCCTTGATCCTTATCAGTACCTTGCATGGGTGGACCGAAAAGACCAGGCGCGGCAGGATCTATAGCCGTCTCGACAAAACCATTCTCAGGCGGTTCAATGTCGTCATCGCCGTCTCTGAACACACGGCTCGGATTGCCCGGGCCCATGGTATTCGTCGCGTGGTCGTAGTTCATAACGGCATTGACCCGGATGAATGGCCGCTGGCAGGGTCGAGGGAATCGAGAAATAAAGACGATCCCTTTACCATTGCTTTTGTTGGCCGCATCAGCGCGGAGAAAGGCCCCTTGGAATTTGTTGAAACGGCGCGCGCGGTTGCTCTTCAGCAGCCTGACAGCCGTTTTGTTGTGGTGGGTGAAGGCCCTGACCTGCCAGCAATGAAGGAAGCGGTGACCTCCGCAGGGTTAAATCGAATTTTCGAATTTCGAGGCTATCAGTCGCCGGAAGCCCTCAAACTTGCCTATCCGGCCATGGACGTGATTGTTTTACCATCCCGCTGCGAGGGGTTGCCAATGTCGATTCTCGAAGCGTGCTCCATGGGGGTCTGCGTGGCCGCCTTTTCCGTGGGTGGGGTGCCGGAAATCATTACTCATGGGCAGGACGGTCTGCTGGCAAAGTCCGGAAACATCGGTGATCTGGCCTCGCTAATCGTGACGCTTCGGCAGGACGAATCTCTCGCCGCACGACTCCGGCGCGCGGCGCGGACTACCGTTGAAACCCGCTTTTCTGTTCAGGTTCAAGTCCGGAAACTTGAGGAGGTCTATGTGGGAATGATGAAAGCCGATCAGCGCAAGGATCCAGATTTCACCCTGCCTTCATGATGAATACCGATGCTCCACCATCAACATCGGCCCTGAAAAGCCTTGGTGAATATGCCCTATCCAGCCTGGCCGCAACGGCGGCTCAGTTTGTTTTACGCATGGCGCGTAATGTGATTCTCACGCGCCTGCTGGGACCGGCAGGCCGGGGACTATACGGTTTGCTGAGCACGCTCCCCGGTTTTATCGTCAGTTTCGGTAATCTCGGGTTTGGCCTGGGATGTTATTACCTGGTGGCCAAACGCAAGTGTGATCTCCGTGAGATTCTGGGCAACACGCTGCTTTATCTGGTTGTCCTGGGCGCCGTTCTGACCGTCGTCGGCTATGTCGCACTACAGGTTTCGACTCCGATTCGACAGGATTTTCTAAGCGGCAACCATCTTACCGTATTACTGCTGGTCAGCATCCCATTGCTTCTGGCCTACAACACCGTCTCCGACTTGTTGAGCGCCCTAAAGGAAATCCATTTCGCCAACATATTGACAGTCACGTTCGCCATTTTCCCCATTGCTGTACTGCTGCTATATTGGTGGTTTACTGGAAACGCGCTGATGGCGGCCATCTGGGCCTGGCTCGGAACCAACGCCGGCATCACGCTTTTTGGAATGTTCCGGATTTATCGCCGGGCTGGAGGAACGCCGCGTGTGTCGTATCCCGCCCTCCGGGAGGCGTTTTCGTTCGGGCTCCGCGGAAATGTCAATACCTGGGCCAATGCAGTCGTACGCCGGATCGATGTTCTCTTTGTCGCCCATTTTGCTGGGATGGAAGCCGTCGGCTTCTATGCCGCCAGTGTCTCCATCGCCGAGATCATCCTGACGCTTCCCGACGCGGTCTCCGGTCCCTTCCTGCCACTCCGGATGGAGATGGAGGAGAAGGAAGGCTGGCATTTCTCTCCCTTCGTCCTCAAATACATGTTAGCGATCATGGGTTTGGTCTGTCTCGTGACGGCGATCATCGGGAAATGGCTGATCCTGACTCTGTACGGTTCCGCCTTTCTTCCGTCCCTCTTGCCGCTTCAATGTCTCCTGCCCGGCATCGTGGGACTTTCCCTCTACCAGTTCGTGAAAGCCGATCTTTATCACATGAACCGCCCAGGGCTGATATCCTGGGTATCCGTGCTGGCCATGATCTGCAATCTGGCTCTGAATTTCCTTCTCATCCCCCGATTTGGCGCCGTCGGCGCAGCAATCAGTTCGTCGGTCTGTTACCTTCTCTCCACCGCTCTTCTTATGTTCTTCGTGCTCCGCCATACCGGTGTATCGTGGTCGCAAGCGCTGATTTTGCGTAAAGACGATGTGTGCTTGCTTGCGCATCATTTTCGCCTGTGGTATCTCAAACGCGGCACAAGGAGGAAGCCAACTCCATGAAGATAGCTGTTGTCGTACCCGTAAAAAACGAAATCGACGGGCTGGGGGGACTTGTGACTTCCCTTCAAAGGCAGGTTTCCGAGGGAGATGAGATTATTTTTGTGGATGCCGGCTCCTCGGACGGCACTCAGGGCGCGTTGCGGGACTATGCCGCCCGTGATCCGCGCATTCGACTTCTTATTTCCGAAGGCGCTTATCCCGGTAAAGCGCGAAACCTTGCAATCCGGCATACAGACGCCGAAATCATTGCGCAGATAGACGGCGGGAATCATCCGGATGAGCATTGGTTGCCCAATCTCGTCGCGCCGATTCTGCACGGCGAGTCGGATTATTCGATGGGCGCCGTGGCGATCATGCCGGTTCGTCGCCGCATCCTGGGCCGGATTATGGATATGGGGGCTATATATGGGGCATCGTTGCATAGGACAGAATTTCGGGACGGTTCCGATGGCCCGCCTGCAGGCGGGGCTTCGGTCGCCTATTGGCGCTGGATATGGGAAAAGTCAGGCGGGTTTCCCGAGTGGCTCCGCTATGGAGAGGATCCTCTTTATGTGCGCCGGGTCATGCAACTTAAGCCTCGGATCAGCTTTACACCTGACGCCATTCTCGACTGGCAACTAGGGCCGACATTAAGACACGTCCTTCGTCGTCAGATCCACCGGGCGGCCAACACATTTCATGACCCGGTTACTTTGCGTTGCGGGCTTCAAAATCTGTTTGTCAGTGTGTTGTTGTTTGTTTTGATGGCCGCCGCCTGTGCCATTCCTTTCCTTTGGATTCCTGTCGCTCTGGGCTTTTGCTTTCAACTGGCTCTTCAGACTGCTAAATCGCTGAGGACGTATTGCCGGCGGGAAAAACCTGAAACCCAGGATCTATCCAGAGCGCTGTTGATATTTCCCATAGTCGAAGGTCTGGGAATGATAGCCCGGTTTGCTGGAACGGTGCGGGGCCTTCTATGGTTGCGGAACGCCCGTGCGGAATGGGCGATACGGCGCCGGTACCTCGCAGGAGAATTACCGGCATGAATCCTGCCTTCAAGAAACGATGTAAAGAAACCGTGGCCGGATTAAGCCGCAAGCTGAGGTTTCCTTCTGTATTCCTTGGTCTCCGGCATCCCTTTTGCGGATCCATGCAAACGGTCATGCTGCTCTATCATCGAGTTGTTCCGCAGCACACGATCCATGAGATTTGCTCTCTGCCCCAAATTGTCACTCCCCTCGATCACTTCGAGGCGCAACTGGATTATTTGTCCGATCAATACCACATCCTTTCCATGGGTGAATTCGAGAAGGCCCGACAGGAACGACGCGCCATGCCTTTAAAGACGGCGGTCATCACGTTCGACGATGGCTGGGAAGACAATTATAGTTATGCGTTCCCCGCCCTGAAGCGACGGGGAATCCCTGCCACAATATTTCTAAGCACCGCCTACATTGGAACCGGGCGAGCCTTCTGGCAGGAACAAATGGTATATCTGCTTCAGGTTTGGCAGCGGCGCTTGCAGTCCGGAGAAATCAAGGCGACAGAAGCACAACAACTTCCCCCAGCGCTAACGACTGTCCTTTTATCCGGTCATAGGGGGGGGGAGGTGTTGCGCCTGATTGAAAGCCTGAAGGACAGGGATGACAATCTTTGTGTTTCCCTGCTCAGTGCTCTGAATGAGAAACTTCAGAACCCGCCCTTTCCCCTTCATGCCAATGGTTTCATGAATTGGCGCCAGGTTCGCGAAATGCATGCCGCCGGCATTGAATTCGGCTCGCATGCCCATTCCCATCATCTTCTGACAACACTTTCCCAGGCTGATGTTGCCAGGGAAGTCCGGGAATCGAAGAAGCAGATCGAAACAATATTGGACGCGCCGGTGACGACTTTCGCGTATCCCAACGGTAATTATAACAACGATGCGATTGCTGAGTTGAAGGCTGCAGGATACCGGCTCGCCGCGACAACCAGAAAAGGAATCAATACGGCTTGGACGAGCCCATTTGAATTGCGTCGAATCAATGTGAATGGCGCGCTGTTTACCGGCTCAAACGGTCGGTTTTCGGCTGATCTCTTCGCTTTGAAACTGTCAGGGCGGTGGTAGAAGCATTCGGGATCATTTTCGAGGTTGCCGGTTGCATCGCGCGATCTTTTTAATTAACCCCTTGATGACGCGGGTTGCATTCTGGCCTCTGCCAACCGCTTGTGCTTTGATCCCGCGATGAAGGGCTAGACTCGCAGTCCATTTGTCGGCACAACCCCATTGGTACTTGTAGCGTTCGGCTCCCCGCAAGAATCGAAACTCGTGAATGTGACCCACAAGGGATTCAAAAATGTGATACTGCAAAACATGTCCCGCTTTGAGTTCAAGCCCTATTGCGCTACACCCTCCTTGAAGGGAATAATAGGTCTCGCCATAGACCACGCCATATTCCATGACATCCACCTTGCCGTCCACGCGGAGCGCGGATAAGCGCAGCCAGCCACACTGGTTGAACAGCGCCGACACCCGGCTATAGAATTCCTTCATTCTGTGGTCATCGAAGGCCCCGACTTGACCGGCGGAATGCCATCGATCAGTGTGCAGTTCAAAAAGCGTCTGAAGCCAGGGGGCGAGCGGCTGATCCCCAACCGACAACAGGAGTTCGACCTGATGCCGTTTGTGGAGTTTCTTCACGCACTCCCGCTGCACGATCCGCTTGAAGATTTTGTCAGGCTGACCCATGAACTCATCCCATGTGGCGGGCAGCGTCATAGCCGGACATGTGGAGGCCGGACGTTGGGAAACGTAACATCCGGTTGACTTGCCGAGATTGTGGAAGTACTGGAGTAGTGGCGAATCGCCGTCCACGTCATCCAACGCCAACCTATCCCAGTGGGGCTCATGATTGAGTTCAGTGCCGATGGCCGCAAGGACGTTTCGGTCGTGGCCTTTCTTGATGATGAAACCAAGGAAGTCCGAGCCTACCCGCTGGTTGCCAAGGAGACAGATTTCCCGGAGGGAAACACCGGCGATACGCCGGGTATGAGAGTAAAACGGGGCAATAGCCACCAGTTCTTCCCTGTCCTCGACCAGTAACACGCATAGCTTTTTGCCTTCGCCGAAGACATCCCACCATGTACTTAACCATTCGAAGGTCATAAACGGGTTGTTCTCCGGCGAATTCCGGAGAAGGTTGTTCCATTGCTCCCTTAGAGTATGGAATTGCTTTGGATCGGTAATGCGTGTGATCTTCACCGCGATTCCCTCCATTGGTCATAGCACCGTTTCAACCGCATAAGTTGGATCCTGGGAGAAAGGGATTCAAAATGGCTATACCGGAAGATGGTCGCCGTCCGCGTCCTGAGATGTCGCTTGATGTCCAGCGAACCCAGCCCCATGTCGTAAATGTGATCGCCCCGTTCGTAACCATCACGAACGATATACGCCTTGAGCAGACTTCCGGCGCCAGATGATCCGGCGACGCTGGGATCATATCCCACGCGAAGACCAATCAGGCGGTGATCCCAATAATAGTTATACCCGAAAGCCAACGGGATTCCATTCTGCGAGATAATCTCCATGTCCACGGCGCCAAGACGCGCCGCAGTTGCATGCATTTCTCTAAGAAACCCACGCACTTCCGGATGGCACAAGGTGGTTCCATCCGTCGAGGAGCCCTGCCAACTCTTCTCGGAAATGGCGACACAGGTATCATAAAGATCCCAGCGAGGGTCGCTGTCACCGTGGACTTCCCCTCGTGGACGATACCGCACAAACTGGATGTCCCCCCGCTTGCGCAGGCTCCGCTCCCAATATTGAAAGTTTTTGCGCCAATTTTTGGCTCTGGCCGCAAAGTAGTCATCCCACGTCCCCTGCATGTCAATGAGTGATGTCATCCCCTGTGTCGTTCGGCAGGCGCTCAATCCGACGGCCTTCATCGCCCGTTCTGTCGCGCCGCCATCTGTTCCCTCCGCATCGACAAAACGCAATTCTAATACATCCCAATCTTTCGGCGTCCGTCGGATGTGATGCAGACCCGCCGCCAGAATCTGTTCGGTGTTGGCGCCAATCGGCCCATAGAATGATCCCCAGGAGGACAGCGGATAGGTGAGAAAACGAAGGGTTCCGCCCCGTGTTTTATCCCGCTGGACAAGGAGTGGAATGATCCCCTGTAGGTCGTCCTTTTCTGCGACGAGAAGGACGCGCAGTTTTTTTTCGCTTCCGTAATGCTTCCAGTAGATTTCCAACCACTCCAGCGTCTGGAAAAAGGACGCAGCCTTCGTGCGACTCAATAACGTATGCCAGGCGGAGCGGTAGGGCTCTAATTCCTCAATGTCATTAATTTCGCGGATCGTAATCATAAATGCAAATTGAACTTACATGGCAGTCCAAGCCGCGTCAACTCAACAGTCATTGAGTTCGCTCGCTCGATTCAATGCCACGAGTTCATTAATAAAGGGCACCGGATTGACCCGATGAAAGATTAACGGGATAAAATACTCCTTTTATTCTTGCACCAGCCTTTTAAGCGAATATCATCATGGCGTAGATAAAAGGAGGTTCCATGAAATCAGTTATTCTCATGCTCATTGTTCTTGTCTCATGTGGCTGCTCATCGCAATGGACGAATCAGGCATTATTTCCTGATACCTTGTTGTCTTCTGCAGAGCAACAAGCTGTCAATTCATGGAGAGGGTCAGCCGAACCTGCATCTCAATTAAAACAAGATGTCCAAAGCAGGGAGGGAGTAAAAGACAAGGCGCCCAAACCAGTTGATGCCCTCGAATTAGACCGAAAATTGGCGGAAGCGGGAAATGCTGATGCACAATGCAGAATGGGGACGTATTTTGGTTTCCGACAAGGGATTGCACCGGATCCAATTGAAGCTGTAAAATGGTATAGAAAATCGGCTCTTCAGGGGAATTCGCTGGCCCAGTATATGCTTGGCTACGCATATTTGGTGGGGAGTGGAGTGGCCACGAACTTATCTGAGGCCGTTCAATGGTATCGAAAATCAGCAGAGAACGGGAACAGAGAGGGGGACTATACTCTTGGCGCCTGCCATCTGATTGGGTATGGGGTTTCGAAGAATTATTCGGAAGCGAATAAATGGCTCCGAAAAGCTGCGGAAAGAGGACATGCTAAAGCACAACGTAATCTCGGGTTAGCCTATGTATACGGCAAGGGTGTAACAAAAGATTCACAGATGGCCTTTGGCTGGCTACTTTTAGCAGCGGATGGAGGCGACCATTCCGCTAAAAAGGCTTTGGTCGCTCTTGGAAGGGTTATATCAAAAGACGAACAGAAAGCAGCACGTTCCTGGGCGAAAGGATGGAAGCCTGCCGTGGAACAAAAACAAGAGGCGCCGCAGCCTATCGATTCGGTCGAAATAATTACCAAATCTTCAGAAATAGCTGGCGTTGAACAACAATACAATCTTGGCCTGGCCTATCTTAATGGTGATGGCGTAGATAGAGAACCTTCTGAGTCTGTTAAGTGGCTTCGTAAAGCGGCCGAACGAGGCCATCCTGATGCCCAGTGTGCTCTGGGAATCGCCTATGCTGACGGCTCCGGTATTAAAAAAAACCTTATTGAGTCTGTGAAGTGGCTGCAAAAATCGGCTCATCAAGGAAATGCTACAGGGCAAATGCATCTAGGTTCCCGCTATGCTCATGGAGAAGGGGTGGATAAGAATTTAAAGGAGGGAGCCAAGTGGTATCGCAAGGCGGCAGAACAGGGGCATGCGGAGGCTCAATATAACCTCAGTATTTGTTATTTTAGAGGTCAAGGGGTAGATATCAATCCGGTGGAGGCTATCCAGTGGTTGACCAAATCCGCCAAACAGGGGTACCCGGCAGCTCAATATAATCTTGGCATGGCCTACTTTATTGGTTCCAACGTAAATAAGAATCCTGGC
Source organism: bacterium (assembly GCA_037143135.1). Classification (GTDB taxonomy): domain Bacteria; phylum Verrucomicrobiota; class Kiritimatiellia; order CAIKKV01; family CAITUY01; genus JAABPW01. The sequence continues at coordinate 10,481 of JBAWZH010000023.1, read as the reverse complement.
GAAGGGCTCCAGTGGTTGCGAAAATCAGCGGAACAAGGGTTTGCCCAAGCGCAATGCAACCTTGGCATCGCTTATGCCAATGGTGAGGGTATTCTCAAAAACACCAAGGCGGCTTATGGATGGCTTCTCTTAGCAGCCAATGGAGGATCTAAAGACGCCTCATCAGCATTAAGCGCCCTCAAGTCATCACTTTCCCTTCAAGAACGGGAAGAAGCACGAACTTGGGTGACGCAATGGAAGCCTAAACTTGCTCAGTGATTGTTTATGAAGTGATCGATAAGATCATCAGCAATAACCAGCGGCTTGGATTGATCAGGACGGAACACCCATCTGCAGTCTGAGGGTCACGATCTCGTAGGGCCGGGCGGCGAAGCGCACGCGGCCACTAACGACCGTGAGTTTTTTCTCGTTCTTCTCCATCAGGTCGCACGACCATGCGGCCTTGATGGGGCGAGAGAATACTAACTCGGCATTCGTCGTCGCGTTGTGGCGTTCGACCAATCGGACAATCAGACTCCGTCCATCCTCGCTGCGTTTTACGGCTTCGAGCGTGAGATTCGATGCCGTGCAGGTAAACAGCGACTCCCCGTCATCAATCTTCGCGGATTTGGCCCGCCCGGGTTGAACCAGAACCGGATGGTTCAGCGTCATCGCTTCGGGAATCGTCTGGCCAATACGCCAGTCGCCGACATGCGGATAGATCGCATAGGTGAAGTGATGCGTTTCCATATCGGCCCTCGGGTCGGGGCTGATCGATCCCCTGAGCAACGTCAGGCGCATCATCGTCCCGAACACGTCGCACCCGTACTTGCAGTCGTTGAGGATGCTGACGCCATAATCGGACTGCGACAGATCCATCCACTGATGGGCCGGCACCTCGAACTTGGCGCGGTCATACGACGTATTGCGGTGCGACGGGCGCGGCATATTGCCGTAGGCGATATCGTATGTTGCATATGCCGCATTGATCTCGACCGGGAATGCCACCTTGAGCAGGCGCTGCCGTTCGACCCAGTCCACCTGGGTCTCGAACTCGATCCGTCGGCTGCCGGCGCAGAGACTGATGCGCTGGATGAGTTTCGACGAACCAATCCGCTTCTCCAGGCGAAGGGAGGCGCGGATCGCCCCGCGTTCATCCACCCGCAAAGTGGCGTTGCCCGCAATGTTGATCGGATGATCCATGTAACTCTCAATGATGTCCCAGGCGTCGTACTTGCCGGGTGTATCCTCGAACATCTGAAACTGGTTGCCTGCCGCGCCGGACGGGAGCACTTCGCGGTCATGATCCTTGTCCAGGAGCGAAACGAGTTCACCGTCGGCATTGAACCGGGCGAGGAGGTGTTCGTTCTCAAGCGAATTGGCGGTGACGAAGACGACCCTGTTCACACGCGGTTTCCGTTCCGCGAACGGCACGATGCGAAAGCCCACAGGCGGGGTCGGCGGCAGGCGGAACAAACGCCGCTTCGTGCCGTCGAGATCCGTGACGGTCTGCTGCGGGACCCCGGCGATGGCGCGGTTCTTGACTTGTGTTTCCGGAACGCTGGCGTAGTCGGCTCGTTCGAAGAGCATCGAGTTGAAGAGGATCAATGCGTCCGGCGCGGAGGTTTCCCTGCCGGAAAAAGAACGCAGTGCACGGCGGCGAGCTTCGTTGCCGGCGGCGAAAATGCGGTCATAGTCGGCCAGCAACTCCGGGTATACTTTGTCGACGTGGGTGCCGGGTAGGGCATCGTGGAATTGGGCAATGAGCAGGTCTTTCCATCCGGAATCGAGGAGTTTCTCGGGATATTGGCTGCCTGTGGTCCATGAGAGCGCGGCGAGGAGTTCGGCTTCGCGGTAGAGCAGTTCGGCGAGCCGGTTGAGTTTCTTGAGCCGGGCGCGGTGGGTGAAGGTGCCGCGGTGTTCCTCGAGATAAATCTCGTCGCGCAGCACGGGCAACTTCGGCGTGCGGACGGCCTTGCGTTCGATGGAGGCAAAGGCTTGCTCGGCAGTGCTGAACTTCATGCGAACAAGGCCGGGAAGGTCGGCATAGCGCCTGGCCGATTCGAGCATTTCGGGATCCACGCCGCCACCGCCGTCGCCCCATCCGTAGACGTGCAGCGTTTCGCCGATGTCGGCCTTGTCGGAGAAGTTGCGCCATTGTTTGTCGATCAGATCAGGATCCACGGTGCCAATGAAGTGGCCGGGCGGGACAATGCTGAGAACCCGGGATCCGTCAAACCCTTCCCACCAGAAGGTATTGAGTGTCCAGGGATTGGTGTCGTTCCAAGGAACCATCTTGTTGGTCATGAAATAACGGATGCCTGAACGGGCGAGTATCTGCGGCATAGCCCAACTCAGGCCGAACACGTCCGGCTGCCAACAGGTCTGGCTGGTGCGTCCGAAGTTCTCCCTGAAGAACCGTTGTCCGTGCAGAATCTGGCGGACAAATGACTCACCGGAGATGAGGTTGCAGTCTGGTTCGATCCAGAATGCGCCAATGGGCTCCCATCGGTTTTCGGCAACGCGACGTTTGACTTGCCTGAAGATGGCGGGGAAGTACTGTTTCATGTCGGCGTAGATTTTCGCCTGGCTCTGGACGAATTTGAATTCGGGATACTCCTCCATCAGGCGCAACATGGTGGCGTGGGTTCGCCCCACTTTACGGACGAATTCCCGGTACGGCCACATGTAGACGATGTCGAGATGCGAGTGCCCGACGAGGTGCATCAGGCCGTCGCCCCTGAACCGGCTGGATCCGTACACGTCGGCTCGAACACGGCGCTGGGCTTCGAGCGCGGCGGCGCGGAACTCGTCCGGTGTGGCGCCCTGCAGCGGGATCAGTTTCATCGCCTCCCAGAGATGATACTCGACGAACTCCTGCAGCTTGGCATCGAGATTCGGGATCTGCAACAACTTGGCGACGCACCACAAATCCCAGTACGCGTCGTGCATTTTCTGATCGATGACCACGAGGTCAGAGGCGAGCAGTTCGTTGGTCTTGGCGTTGATACCCTGGAAATTCATGTACGATTCGATTTCGACATCGAACACCTCGCCGGCTTTCGCCTTCCCAGTGAGGGGGAATTCGTTTCTAAAGATATCCATGCCGTGCCAGGGGACGCCGTTGATGGAGACCAGCGAATCGCCACCGAGAAAGATCTGCAACGCCACTTTCTCTCCCGCCAAATCGATGGGAATACGGATGCGTTGTTTGAAGAAGCCGGTCATATCCTCGCCGCCCCAGGTCTGGCCGACCTTGATGGGGCGCCACGCCGGGTCGAGAAACCGATACTCTCCGGGGTTCTCGTACCGGGCCGTCCGCAACATCCAATTATCTACTCGAACGCGTTTCGAGTGCGTTTGGGCCTTGAGCGCATCGAAACGGAGTTGCGCGCGCTCCTCGAATGACGCGTTGCCCCGCATCTTGAGTTTCACATTCGTACGCCAGCGTCGGATGACCGCATTGACATCTTCCATACTACTCATGTGTGGCTTTCTCCTGTGAACATGCCGGCCTCTTACGAACATCCCATTGAATTACCGCAGTTGTGGCAACGATAGCAGGCGCCGTTGCGGGTGGTGATATGTCCACATTGATCACAAACCGGCGCATCTTCCTGGTTCTGAATGTGGCTCAGTTGTCGCGAGGCATTGGATTCTTCCTCTTCCTTGTCAGTTTCTGCCACAGTTGCGGATTTCTTGATAACCGGGGCGGCATCCGGCGTCGCGCCATTCGGGAATGTGATGTCGAGCCAACGGAAGATATAGTCCACCAGGGATTTGGCGATCGGGATGTCCGGGTTATCGGTGTAACCACTTGGTTCAAACCGGCTGTGAGAAAACTTACTCACCAGGGCATGAAGCGGAACGCCGTACTGGAGGCACAGTGAAATCGCGGTGCCGAAGGCGTTCATGATGCCGCCTACGGTGCTGCCTTCCTTGGCCATGGTGATGAACAGTTCACCGGGTCGGCCATCCTCATACAGCCCGACGGTCATATATCCCTCGTGTCCGGCGATCTGGAACTTATGGGTGATCGAACGGCGTGTGGCCGGCATACGGGCCCGGAAGGTTCGGGGTACGCTTCCGTCGGTTGATGCCGATTCAGTCTTGGCATTGCCATCGTCGGATCGGCTGGTATTGAGAGGTTGCGTCCGCTTTGAGCCGTCACGATAGATGGCAATGGCCTTGAGGCCGTGTTTCCAGCCATCCATGTACGCTTGGATGATATCCTCAACGGTGGCATCCTTGGGCATGTTGATGGTCTTGCTGATGGCGCCAGAGAGGAAGGGCTGTACGGCGGCCATCATCTTCAGATGGGCCTGGTAGGAGATGCATCGGGAGCCTTTTTTCGCCTTGAAGGCGCAGTCAAAGACGGGGAGGTGCTCTTCCTTCAGGCCGGGGGCCCCCTCGATCGTCTCCTGCTCGTTCACGTACTTCAGGATACTATCAATATTTCCGTTGTATCCCAATTTCCGGAGTCCGGACTCCAGGGTTCGGTTTACGAGTTTGATCAATCCCCCACCGGCGAGATGTTTGTATTTAATGAGGGCAATGTCGGGTTCGATGCCGGTCGTATCACAGTCCATCATGAACCCGATGGTGCCGGTGGGCGCCAGCAACGTCACCTGGGCATTACGGAACCCCTGCTTTTCCCCGCTCTTTTGGACCTGACTCCAGATCGCTCCGGCGGCCTTGAAGAGTTCGGGAGCACAGAGAGCGCTGTCAACATCGAGAAGGGCGTTGGCATGCATGCGGATGACATTCAGCATGGGCTCGCGATTCTTCTCGAATTCGCTAAAGGGGCCTCGTACGGCGGCCAGTTCGGAGGAGGTCTCGTAGGCATGGCCCGTCATGATGGACGTGACTACGGCGGCAAAGGCGCGGCCCTCATCGCTGTCATACGGGAGACCGAGGCTCATGAGCACAGCGCCGAGATTGGCGTAACCCAGCCCGAGCGCCCGGAAGAGGTGCGAGTTGGTTGCGATCTCCTCGGTCGGGTAACTGGCGCTACCAACGAGAATTTCCTGGGCGATGATGAAGATGCGAACAGCGTGGCTGAAGCGTTCGATGTCCAGGTTGCCGTCGGCATCCATGAATTTCATCACGTTCAGCGAGGCCAGGTTGCAGGCGCTGTTATCAAGGAACATGTATTCCGAGCAGGGATTGCTCGCATTGATGCGGCCACTGTTGATGCAGGTATTCCAGCGATTGATGGTTGAATCATACTGCATTCCTGGATCCCCGCACAAATGCGTGCCCTCGGCGATCATGTGCATGAGGTCGCTGGCGGAGTGGGTTTCGACCACTTCTCCCGAGGTGACGGCGCGGGTCTGCCAGTCGCCATCGTTTTCTACGGCCTTCATGAACTCGTCCGTCACGCGCACGGAGAGGTTGGCATTCTGGAACATGACGGAGGAATAGGCTTCGCCGCCGAATGAACCGTCATAACCCTGGTCGATCAGCGCCCAGGCCTTTTTCTCCTCATTGGTTTTGCAGGTGACGAAGTCCACAATGTCAGGATGGGACACCTTCAGACTCTGCATTTTTGCGGCTCGGCGTGTTTTACCGCCCGACTTGATAACGGCCGCGACCTGGTCGAAGACGCGCATGAAACTGAGGGGGCCGGAGGGAGTACCGCCGCCGGACAATTTTTCGCGACTGCTGCGCAACGTGCTCAGGTCGGTTCCGGTTCCCGATCCATATTTAAACAGCATCGCCTCGGTTCCCGCGAGGCGCATGATGTCCTCCATGGTGTCCTTCACCGACTGGATGAAACAGGCGGAGGCTTGCGGGTGCTTGTAGTTGTCGCGCGAGGATTCGATTTTGCCGGTCTCGGAATTGAAGAAATAACTGGATCGGCTGTCGGAGGTCGCTCCGTAGGCTTCGTGAAGGCCAACGTTAAACCAAACCGGACTGTTGAAGGAGCCGTACTGGTTGATGCACATGAAGGCAAGTTCGGAGTAGAATGTTTCGGCATCCTCATCGGAGGCGAAGACCCCTTCCTTCTTGCCCCAATCCGCGATGGCGCGCGCGACGCGGTGAACGAGTTGGCGAACAGACTTTTCCCTGATCTTGGTCTTGAGTCCGCCGTAGAAATACTTGGAAGCAACGATGTTCGTGGCGAGCATCGACCAGTTCTTTGGAACCTCGATATCCTCCTGAACGAAGATGACAGCCCCCTTGTCGTCTGTGATAGATGCCTTGCGAAGATCCCACTCGATGCCATCAAACGGGTCGGCACCCGATTGTGTAAAGACCCGGTTGACAGGCATGCCCTTGGTGGTGTGGTTGTGGGAGGTATGCCGTTTGGATGTCGGCTTGGGGTTAGATCCGTTTGTCTTTTTTGGGGTTTCGACGGTTTCAATAACGTTTAGCATGGTCAGTCTCCTTACGGTCACTCAGTATTATATGCAGAACTTAAATTGATATGGCGGCACAAAATGTTGGGCTGCGATCAACGACTGCCTCATCGATACCACCACCTATAGTGGTTCGCAATGAGAAAAGGATTAAATTTTCATCTTTTTCGGAATACAATATATAGTGGATAGGAACAATACACGCCACAACAGGTAGATTACTTTGCTTTTGCAACAAAATCGGCTCGGGCGCGTTCTTTTGCAATCAGCTTGACGGGGGCGCCCTCAAGTCCAAAGGCTTGGCGAAGGGAATTAATCAAGAATTCGCGATAGGGCGATGTCAGACGTTTGGGGTCATTGACAAACAGGCCGACCCGTATCGGCTTGGAGCCCATTTGTGTGGCATAATAGATCTTAAATCGCTTGCCTTTGATCATGGGCGGCTGAACCCGGTCGTAGGCATTCATGATCGTGCGGTTCAGGATTCCCGTTGGGAGATGGGTTTGAATTTGGGAGGCCACGTTGTCAATGGTGTCAAGACACTGCCGGATATTATAACCGTCCTGGGCCGAGACGAACACGATGGGAACCCACTTAAGATAGGGCATTTCATGCTCAAGGGCGTCGAGATACTGCTTTTGAGTGGCATGCCCCATGAGATCCCATTTATTGATGATGAGGACGCACCCTTTTTCAGCTTCCTCAATTAGGTTGAGGATGGCCTTGTCCTGGCTGGTCGGGCCCTGGGAGGCATCCAGCATTAAGACGACCACATCCGCGCGCTCAATGCTTTTTTCGGCGCGGAAGACACTGTAGCGCTCGACGGCGCCGTCGATTTTTCCGAGTTTTCGCATACCAGCCGTATCGGTCAGAAGATAATGCCGGGCTGTGGGCCCCGTGCCGACGGCAAAAGGGACGTCAATACTATCCCGTGTGGTTCCGGGAACATCCGAAACGATAACGCGCTGGCGGCGGATGATCCGATTGATGAACGATGACTTGCCGACATTGGGGCGACCGACGACGGTGATTTTCAAAGGGTCTGAAGTTGGCGTGGAGGTGATTGACGGCATCTCTTCTACCACATAGTCAAGCAGTTCCTGAAGTCCCCGGTTATGCAACGCCGAGACGCTGAAGACGGGAAATCCGAATCGCTCGAACGCGGAGATTTCGGTTTCGCGCTCGGAATTATCGCACTTATTCACCGCCACCACGGCAGGGACGCCCTTTCGGCGGATTAGTTGCGCCACTTCCTCGTCCAGCGGTTGGATTCCGGTCTCCACGTCCAGCACAAAGACGACCAGGGTTGCATCCTCGATGGCGGCCTCGGATTGTTCCCGTGTGCCAGTGGCAATGGCGTCGGCGGAGGAGGCGCGGTTGAACTCCTGAAGTCCACCCGTATCGACCAGATCGAATGCCTTGCCATTCCACTCCGTCCTCGAGATGATACGGTCACGTGTGACGCCGCATTCCTCGTGGACAATGGCTTGACGGCGATTGAGGATCCGGTTGAAGAGCGCGGATTTGCCCACATTGGGGCGCCCCACAATGGCGATGAGCGGGAGGGAGGAGACGATGGGTTGGTCAGGGTTGTGTTTCGCGGGCATGGGTTTTCTCGAGTTGACGGATTCCGTCTGAAATATAGTGGTACGCAGAGATCAGTGTGAAACAGGCGGCGACCCCAAGAACCCACGGGAAGCCTCCGGCAGGCGCCTGGGCGAGAACCCATAGGATCAGACCCATTTGAAAAAATGTGGCGATTTTCCCCGAGATGCGAGGTTTTACCTCCGCGTGTCCCACCGCGATATGGATCACGATGGAGCCCATGACCAACAGGGAGTCGCGGCTGATGACCAGAAACACATACCACAACGGGAGGTGCGGATTAAAACAGAGTTGTCCCCAGGGGCCGGTCAGGAGAATGAGGGATGAAATGAGTAGCGTCTTGTCAGCCAAGGGATCCAGAAGCGTTCCGAGTCGTGTCCGCTCATTCCGGGATCGGGCGAAATAACCATCGAGGGCATCCGTCAGGCATGTGATGACGTAGAGGATGAGGGCGATCCAACGGAATAACTCGCTGGGATTGTTCTCGCTCACGCTTTTCATGTAGTAAAGTGTTGCCAGGATATAGACTGGGATCAGCAGAAACCGCCCGATGGTAATTCGGTTGGCAAGTGTCAGATTGGCGGTCCATAGGTTTCTCATACGTATCCTGTCAATGTCCGGTGAGCATACTCAAATACGACGAACAATGCAATCAGGGCTCTTGGTGAGTTTTGGTTATGAAGGAGTCGGATTTTGGTTATGGATTTAGGCATGGGCGGGGTGTAGAGTGACAAGACTCTCTGGACGGGATTGTCTGTATGATTGAAAAGATGGCCACCATACGCAACGAGCAGGGCATTCATTGCCGTCCCTCGGCTAAAATTGTGACGGAGGCCATACGTTTTCCCTGCCAGATCCGGGTGTTGTCGGAGGCTGGGGAGGCCGATTTACATTCCCTCTTGTCATTGGTTTCCCTGGGGCTTCAGGCTGGAGCAACCGTGCGGGTCCAGGTTACAGGGGATGACGAAGAAACGGTGTGCTCCTATTTCGTCGAGTTGTTTGAAACTCATTTTGATTTTCCGCAGGATACGTCTGAAGGCCGGGCCGCCTGGATGAGCTTCCGGCGGAAAGGGTGATTCGCACGAAAGAACGGTGATTGTCTTCCCTTTACTTCACGTTCTATTTGGATTATCGTTTGCCCGATTTCAAACGAGTCTTTCACAATCAATACAGGGGTGATCAACATGTCACGGCCAGTCGTCCGGAAAAGTAAGTTCAAGCGCGTCCTGTTAAAACTCAGCGGCGAAGTCCTTCAGAGCAAGGCCAGTGGATTGAGTATCGACCCCGAGGTTTTAGTTGGGTTTGCTCGTCAGATTAAAAGCGTTCGACGGATGGGAGTTGAAATTGCCATCGTGGTTGGAGGCGGAAATATTTTTCGGGGACATGTGGGTGAAAGCCGCGGGATTGACCGGAATACAGGGGATTACATGGGTATGCTGGCCACCGTGATCAATGCGCTGGCCATTCAGGATGCCTTGGAAAAGGAGGGCATCGACACGCGTGTCCAAACGGCCATTGAGATGCGCCAGGTGGCCGAACCCTTCATTCGGCGCCGGGCGATGCGGCATTTGTCCAAGGGGCGCGTGGTTATTTTCGGGGGAGGAACAGGGAACCCCTATTTCAGTACCGACACGGCGGCCGCCCTGCGTGCGAGTGAGATGGATGCCGATGCGTTGTTGAAGGCCACGAAAGTGGATGGGGTCTATACCGCTGACCCCGTCAAGAATCCCGGGGCCAAGCGGTTTAAACAAATTAGTTATCAGGACGCCATTTCCAAACAACTCAAGGTCATGGATGCCGCCGCCTTTGCGCTGTGCATGGAGAACTCAATACCGATCATTGTGTTTGACTTCTTTAAGGCCGGGAACCTGGAAAAAGTGGTGGCCGGTGATTCCATCGGAACCATTGTGTCAGAGTAGGAGGAGAATATGGACTCAGTCGATGATGTGTTGTTGGAGGCCGATGACAAGATGACGAAATGCCTTGCCTTCTTGCATCAGGAATTTTCGGGGTTACGCACCGGAAAGGCCTCGCCAAGTTTGGTTGAAAACGTCATGGTGCCCTATTACGGGACGATGACCCGGCTACGTGAAATCGGGGGGATTTCGACACCTGAACCGAGAATGTTGGTGATCAATTCCTATGATCCCACCGCACTGCCTGCGATTGAAAAGGCCATTTTAGGGGCTAACCTTGGTGTCACGCCGATGAACGACGGACGCGTGATCCGGATTGTCATCCCCGAATTAAGCGAGGAACGCCGCAAGGAACTAGCCAAGGTCGCAAAACGGATGTCTGAGGAGGGGCGCGTGGCGGTTCGAAACATCCGCCGGGAATCCAACGAACAGATCAAAGCGCTTCAAAAGGACGGCACAATTACTGAGGATGAGCGGGATAAGGGGCTGGCGCAAATCCAAAAGGAGACCGACTCTTACATCGCCCGGATCGACGCCACCCTGGCGGCCAAGGAGAAGGAAGTCCTGGTGGTTTGACATCCCGTTTTTCTTTTGACTATGGGTAAGGTAAAGCATACTT
>JBAWZH010000022.1:0-23737 GCA_037143135.1 bacterium | reverse complement strand
CGATCAATAAGACAACCAGGATAGGCACAGTTCTCTGGATCATATAGTCTGCTCCATTATTTTGTATATTCCCACGTCAGCGGCCCCTCGTAGATGTTGCCTGCGTAAGACACATTCAGGGTCAGTCCATCCCTGGGTTTGTTAGTGTCCGTCGTTTCCACGGTACGTTCCTTCCAGTGATGGTAACACCGAATTACGGGAAAAAGACTCTCGGAGTAAGTAATGATGGTACTATTAATCGTGACACCGTAGGCAAGTTGGCATTTCTTGACTTCCTTCCATGTGGCATTTGAGGAAAGGTTGGTGTAGGGGTCGTTCACATAACCGTACCAACCCCAGGCATCGCAGGGCGCCACGCTAAATTCATACATGTAACTGCACGCGTGAATCTCGGGGGAACTGCGCAGGGGATTGCTGTCGTTGTCACTGACTTTCTTATAGTTTGCATCACAGGGGGGCGTCGACTGATTCAGATCCAGGAGTTCCCTCGGCTTGCAGGCATACTGATCTGTTCCGCGCAACCGGTCAGACTTGCAGATATAGGCTCCTTCACTTCCCTTTCCAATGTACCGGGGGGAAAGATCGGACAACCAGTTCGGGAAATCCTTCATGTCGTCCTTGTACATGATCAGGGCGATGCTGAGTTGATGGAGGTTGTTTTTGCAGGCGGTCTGGCGGGCCCGTTCACGGGAGGATTGCAGGGCCGGCGTCAACAACGCGGCCAACATGCCGATCACGGCGATGACCAGGAGTAGTTCGATAAGGGTAAAGCCTTTTATGCTATTCCGGGTTAAGATCATCTGATGCCCAATAACTTACGCCTTGTTGGTCTTATTAGAATCCGTCAAAAAATACTCCACTGTGAAGCGGACTACAAACAAATAATCCTGATTTATTGATACACTTTCTTGCCGGGGGAGGGTAGTTTAGTGGCCGGACGGTTGTTGGCACGGTTCGGAGGATGATTGTTTCAGATGATGTATTGCGCATTGATCTTGTTACTACTGGCGACGCCTGTACAGGCGCTTCCGGCGATGGAGTGGCGTTTCCCGTCTTTCCCCTGGCGCACGGTGTTCCGTGTGACGGATGTGGCGCAGACGAATATCATGCTCGCCATTGATCGCGTGGGGGCCATGCCGGTGACCCGGGACGGGTTTCTGGCGTGTGATTCCAACGGAGTTCCCTTGCCGTTACGCGTCGTGCAGGCGAATGAAAGCGGAGTCGTTCTCGCCCTGGAAGCGCCTTGTAAGGAGTCGGATTCCTGCGCGGTGTACTATGGGGGAAGTCTTAGCAATGAGCCGGTGACATCACCGGAGGCGGTGGCGGATCCGAATCCCTTTGCCATCGGGTTCATGCCGCTGAAGGGGCGCGCCATTCCCTCCTCCTGGGAACGTCTGAGGTATATGCTGAAGTCGTTTCCTAATCCGATTCAAACCCCGTACCGGATAACCGGGTTTGATGAGATCAGAAACGCGCTTATTAAAAACGACGAATCCGAGCCGGAACCCACGGGTAAGAAGGATGGCCGTCGCAACAAACCGGCCGTGAGGGTGGCTCTGGTGCGGTCAGTCCTGCTCTGTCCGCAGGGGGGGGCGCATCGTTTCGCGGTGGATTGCAGGGATGCGGGTTTTGTGGTGGTGGACGGCGAACTGGTTGCCGCCTGGCCCGGCGAACACGAGTCGGGGAAATGGCAACTGGGGGCACCCGTCTCCCTCAAGGCGGGGGCACACCGGCTGGAGATGTTCACGGTGTTTGAGGGTTGGCCGAAACTTCGTGTGGGCTGGATGCCGCCGGGGAGCAGGGAGGTTGTGCCGTTGACGGCGCCGGATCTGATCGCTCCGTACGAAGCGATGAGAACCAGGGTGGAACGGATCAACCGGACGCTCCAGCCGGGATTTGCGGCGACCCCCGTTCGGGCCTACTCCTTCAGGGGCAACTCCTCCGTGTTCAGGGTGGTGCGATTTGACAATATCACGGAGAATTGGATCCCGACCAAGATGGACTCGCTTTGGCGTTTTGGCGACGGAACGCAAAGTGAAGAACAAAATCCGATCCATGTTTACAAATCCGCCGATGTTTTCAAAGCCTCGCTCGAGGTTCGGGACGCGCTGGGGTTTGTCGCCGGTTGCAGCGCCTCTGTGGACTGCCGTCAGATTCAACCCGAGGAATATGCGGTGTCTTTCGACATGACCGGATTGCCCGCCGTGTGTTTTGGCCGGGACAAGGTGGCGCCCTTTCTTCGACTGCAGGGTAGCGCGCCGACTGATGTCGCCCTTGATGTGGAGTGGGAGATTCGTCTTCGGTCAGGGATTCTGGAGCGGGGCCAGCGGAAGAGTACGCCGCGGAACCAGGCACAGTTCATCCCCCTTTCGCCGATGGCCGTCGGCGACGTGGAGACCCTGCGCTGGCGTGTCAGTCACCGGCAGACCGGATTGGGCGACGAGTTAATCCGGTTTGTGAGGGCTCCTTTCGCTGTGTTGCCTGCCCGCATTGAAGGGGACAGACTATATGACGCCCGGGGTGCCCGTCTGGTGTTGGTTCCCGACGAGGGGGTGTCGGCGTTCAGGCAGGCGACTTCGGTTCCGGTTCGTCGTCGTGACTGGCTCGTATGCGTGGATGATTCCCTCGCCGTGGCCGGACTTGTGGAGACTGGCCGTGAACCGTTTGATCGCATTCTGGCCCGCCTCTTGACGGGCCGGATGGAAGAGGTTCGTTATGCGGCGCTTCCGGCATGGGATCGTTTCCCGGAGTCATACGGCCCGTTGCGCAAACTGGTTGATGTGCCCGCCGCCCTGAGTCGGGAGCGGGCCGATATCGCCATCCTCAGCATCGGGCTGCAGGACATTCTTGCGGCGAAGGATATGGACAGTTTCGAGCGGCAGGCGGCGGCGCTTTCGGATGTGGTGGCGTCGTCGATGAATCTGAGGACGGTGTGGGTGACGCCGCCCCCCTATCCCTCGGCCCCGGAACGCAGCCGGGCGTTTGCGGCGGCGATCCGCCGGGTTGCGAAGGCGCGGGGAATCCCCGTGGCTGATCTGTTCACGGCCTTTCGTTGCGCCGATGATGGTCGGCATGTCTTTTTTCAGGACAATCCCCTCATGTTGTCGGATCAGGGGCATCGGCTGGCAGGCCAGCAGATTGTCCGGGCGTTGATGGGGGAGTGAGAGAAAGAGGGTTCAGGTGTCAGAGTTCAATAGTCAGAGTTCAGAAGTCAGAAGCCGGGATGGACTTGATCCCGATGGAACGGTTGGCGATCCCCTGGCGCTCAGCCGGTTACGGCCCGAGTGGAGCGCCCGGGTTCCGATCACGCGAGTCCAGAGGACGGTTCTGATGGCCGTGTGTGGAGGGCTCTTGCTTCTGTGCGCCTGGCATCCCTGGTTGACGGCCCGGGCGTTTGTTCTGACGGCCTCCGTTTTCTACGTTATTCACGCCCTCTACAAACTGGCGCTGGTTCGTTTCTCCATTTCCGTGAACTCGGAACTCAGTGTGGGGGCGGACGAACTGGCGGCGCTACGGAACGAGGCGCTTCCGGTTTATTCGATCCTGGTTCCGATGTACCATGAACGCGAATCGGTGAAGTCCCTCATCCAGGCGTTGAGTCAACTGGATTATCCTCCGGACAAACTGGACGTCCAACTCCTGCTGGAGGCGGACGACGCTGAAACGCGTTCGGCGGTGGAGGCGCTCGTTCTTCCGCATGGATTCCGGGTTACCGTTGTGCCGGTCTCCCAGCCGCGCACGAAGCCCAAGGCCTGCAATGTCGGATTGGATTCGGTGCGCGGGGAATACCTGGTGATCTATGATGCGGAAGACCGGCCCGAGCGGGATCAGCTCAAAAAGGCGGTCCTTGGATTCTCCCGGGCTGGAGCGAAAACCATCTGCCTGCAGTCGCGCCTCAATTTCTATAATCCGCGCCAGAATCTGCTGACCCGTCTGTTTACGGCGGAATACTCGGCCTGGTTTGATTTGGCGTTGCCGGGGCTTTCGGCGGTGCGCGCCGTGATTCCCCTGGGCGGCACATCGAATCATTTTGTCACGCGGAAACTCAAGGAACTGCTGGGGTGGGACGCCTTCAACGTGACGGAGGACTGTGACCTGGGTATTCGGATTCAGAGGGCGGGTTACGGAACCCGCATGCTGCGCACAACCACCTGGGAGGAGGCGTGCAGCCGGTTGCGGTTTTGGATTCCACAAAGAACCCGTTGGATCAAGGGTTACATCCAGACCTACCTGGTGCATATGCGCCATCCCCGGCGCCTGTTGAGTGAGTTGGGGGTGGCGGGGTTCCTGCATTTCCAGATGGTCGTGGGGTGCAGTACGCTGGCAACCCTGCTCAACCCGTTTTTCTGGTTTTTGGCGATCCTGTGGTTTCTCTTTCGTATTGAGGCCCTGACGAGTCTTTTCCCCGGTTCGGTGTTCGCGATGGGTGCGATCTGTCTTTTCGCGGGGAACTTCGCCTTTGTCTATCTGGGAATGATCGGATGTTACCGGCGGCGGTACTGGGATCTGGTGGGATATGCGTTGCTGGCCCCGTTCTATTGGATTTTGATGAGTTACAGTGGATGGCGCGCTTTTTTCCAGTTTTTTGCCGATCCATTCAAATGGGAGAAAACCCGTCATGGGTTATGTGGGAAGGCCGATGAATCCTAAACGTGATCCGATACTGTGGCGGTGGGGCCTTGGGGTGGTTCTGACGGTCGTGATTCTGGCCGCCGGGCTTTACCTGGGGCGGGATGTCGGGACAGAGGGGCTTGTCCGCGAGAACCTCTGCCGGGAACTCCTGGCGGGGCATACGGCGGGTCGGCAGGGGGTGATCAGTTCCGTGTGGTGGGGCCCCTTCGCCACGCTGGTGATCCTGCCGGTGGCCTTCCTTATTCCTGACGCCTTGTCCCTGCCCGCCAGTTTGCTCGTGAGTGCGCTGTTCGGAGCCGCGACCCTGGTTCTGATGGAGCAGGCGTTTCGGTTGTGGGGGGCGGGACGCTGGCGATGGCTGCTGGTGCTGGGGGTGGCTTTGAATCCAAATTTCCTGGAGCCGTGCTGGGCCGGTTCGTCGTTGCCGATGGTGACGTGCCTGCTGGTTCTGTCCCTGTACAGTGTGACAGCCTGGATCCAGGGACGGCGATTGCTCGATTTGATTTGGTTTGCCTTGGGCAGCGCCCTGCTATTCGGAACCGGCTATGAGATGAGTGGATGGGTGGTAGCGGCGGTCTGCGTTGTGGCCATTGAGGAATGGCGGCGCCGGGTGTCCGGGACGGAAAAATGGGCAGTCTTGATGGTGGCGTTGCTACCCTTGGTTTACACAGCCGTGTTGTGGGTGTTGATGTGCTGGTTGATCATGGGAGATCCTCTCTATGCGGTGAGGTCGTTGATGGCGGCAGGACCGGGGCCGGGCGGCGCCCTGATTCTTCCGGACAGTCTCTGGTGGTGTTATGCGGGGTTGGCTGCGTTGGTGGGCTGGATGCTGGCGCTGGCGCTGCGAGGGCATGACCGGGGCGGGGTCTGCCTGACCGTGCTCGGTCTGGCCCTGCCGGGAGCGGCGGGCCTGATGGCCTGGCGAGAACGACTGTGGGACGGGGCGCCGCTTCTGCTGGCGCTTCTACCCGCCGCCGTTATGGCGTTGGGGTACGGGATGGCTCATCAGGAACGAGCCGATGTCGCAAACGGGGCGAATGCACCCCGCCGTTTCAGTCGCCGCACGGTCTGGCTTCTGGCCCTTATGCCCCTGATCATGGTCGATCTTGTTCCGTCGGCGTTCCTGGGGTGGCGATCCGATTCCCCTGCTGCGATGCAAGCCCCCTGGCTTCCGGATCTTGAATTGCATGTGCGCCGCCGGGCGCCGTTTGCAAAGGTGTTTGTTTGTGGCTATGAGAGTTTCGCCTTATTGCAGGGCCAAACCAGTCCGATCTTCGAGCATGCCCTGGACTTCAACTTTGACAAATCCCGGCGCGATTACTACGGTCAGGTTCTGTATCTTCTCGTTCACCGGCCCGAGCACCGCAATGCCATGGATAGCATTCATTGGAAATGCCCGAACATCTATGTGCAGGGAGTGGAGGACGCGTTGTATGATAGCGACTGGGGCGAGTGGCGGTTGTTTGAATTGATTCAGGCGACTACGCCGAGATAGGAGTATATGAAGGCATCACGGGTATCATCGGTCTGGATTCTGGCAGGCGCCGCCTTGACGACGGTTTTGATTCTGTATGGTTCCTGGAGTTGGAAGTTGCACAATGAGGCGGACGTGCGTTTAGAGCAGTGTCGTATGCTGGAGTCCCGCGATCAGGCCCTGCGAGCCGAGGTGGAGGCTGGAACCAGAAAAATACAGGAGCTGATGGAGTCGCTGCGAGTTGCGTCCAACCGGGTGGACGAGGTGGAGCGACTGCTCGATGCGGAAAAGAAGACCCACGAACCGCTCCGGCGTCAAATTGAAAAAATGATGGCCGAACAGATTAACACCAAGGCCCGCCTCAAAGCGAAAGCGGCGGCGACCAATGAGACGTCATCGTCTGCTTCCCTTCAGGCGGGCCGGACGACTCAATAGCACGGCGCGTTTTTGCCGGGAAACGCGAAAGAGGGGTTATTCGCAGGCCATTCTGAATTCCGACTCCTGAATTCTGAATACCCGAGTCGTTACTTATTGAGAGGGTTGGTGGGCGAGGGGGGACTTGAACCCCCAAGCCTTGCGGCACAAGATCCTAAGTCTTGCGTGTCTGCCAATTTCACCACTCGCCCAACCTATTTACTATCAAATACTTATGTCTGCATTCGAATGTTATTGCTTGATGTGTTTGCGTCAGTTTGCGCCATTATTTCTGCAGAACAAACCTCGTGAAATATATCGCAAAGACCGTTATTCCAATGACATCCGGGGCAAAGATACATGAGTGGAACTACCCGGTCAAGGATCGCGCATAGTGTTGCGCATACTGGCGCACAAGCGCATGAATCCCGAAATATAAAATTCGACTGATAGTTGATTCCCTGATCGGTCTTGAACCAATCCAGACCTTTTGACATTCTCCCAATAACTTATGAGCTATCTTCTTTTTATGGATGAGAGTGGGCATGACCACGGAGTTGTCCCGTACGAGGTCCGTGGCGGGATCGCGTTGCATGATTCCGATCTTTGGCAATTTGTCCGGAGCATTCAGGCCGCTGAGTTGGCAAACTTTGGAGGGCATCTGCACCAATTCGGATCTGAGATCAAAGGCATGAAGTTGCTCAAGAATAGGGTTTTCAAGTGGGCCAATCAAGGATCCGCGCTGGAGGCGGAGGAACGGCGGCGTTTGGCGTTGGCGTTTCTTAATAAAGGGGCCGCCCAGCAGACGCCGACGAGGCCAGAATTCACAGGCTATGGCCAAGCTTGCATCTCCTTTATGGGGGATGTGCTTCGCCTGCTTCGCGAACATCGGGGGACTATTTTTGCAACGGCTATTCCGCGAACAGTGGCCCGCCCGTCTTCACTTGAAACCGAAGAGTATTTGCGGAAGGATCATGTTTTCCTTTTTGAGCGGTATTTCTATTTTCTCGAACGAGAGCAAGAGACCGGGTTGATTGTAATGGATGAGACCGAGCGCGTCGAAGACCGTGCGTTCGTGAGTAAGATGCATAGGTATTTCACCAAAACACTGACTGGAAAGCAACGAACGGCCAGGATTGTTCCGGTGCCATTTTTTGTTTCCTCGGATATGGCTTATCCCGTACAGGTGGCGGACCTCTGTATTTATGCAATCAACTGGGGATTCAGGTTGCCGTCTGTTGGCATGGATGCTGATGTGAGGCCGGAGATCTCCGGGGCGTTTGAGTCTGACATTCGAGGCCTTCAGTTTAGTGGCGATGGTTACAAGAGCGGACAGGTATACCCCATGCACGGGATTGTTTACATTCCCGATCCGTATGAGACGAGACGGGGGAAATAAAAAAGCAGGTAACGCTTTTGGAACCGCCGAAGCAGTCCCTGAGCCGAACCTGCACTAACAATATCTGATATGTGGCGCGAAAATACAAGCAATTTTACTCCCTTTCGGAGGTTGAAAAATAGCGGATCCGAACCAGAACGTGAGTTATGATTGAAATTAACGATATTTTGGGTGAACTGTCACAGAACCGTGGCTATTTCCCTGTCGAGGCTGTTAGGGCGGCGATTGAGATGCGTGACGAAATCACGCCCCGCCTACTTCAGGCGATTAAGGATGCGTCTCTTCATGTGGGTGAGCCGAGGGATGACGGTGCCTATTTCCTGCCCTTATATTCCATGTACCTGCTCGCGCAGTTCCGTGAACAGAGCGCCTATCCGCTCATAATTGAACTTTGTAGATTACCCCGTGAAACACTGGATGACTTGTTGGGTGACACGATAACGGAGGGATTGTCGCGGTTGATAGCATCGGTATGCGACGGGAATGTCACTCCTATCAAATCGATTGTTGAGGATGCATCTGTGGATGAATACGTCCGCGGTTCGGCGCTTCGTTCTCTGGCCGTACTCGTTTACACAGGAATGATCCCTCGGTCTGATGTCATCGCATATTTCGCCGAGTTATTTCACGGGAAGCTCGAAAAGGAGTATTCGCATATCTGGGATGTGTTGGCATCCGAAGCCGTCGATCTCTATGCGAAGACGCTTGCAGAGGATATCCATGCCTCCTATGAGTCCGGACTGCTTTCCCCTGGATACATGCAACCAAGGGAGGTCAATGAGGCTTTCGCCATGACGGAAGAGGCGGCGTTGTCCAGATCGCGGCAGCACTGTCGCGGATTAATCTCCGATGTGGTCAATGAAATGAACTGGTGGCACTGTTTCAAACCCAAACGTGAACTTCGCTTGCGTACAGACCCATCCCACCCAAGGGAACGGACACCCAATTCTGATACGGTTGTCAGGTCTGAGCCGAAGGTGGGACGCAATGCTCCTTGTCCATGCGGCAGCGGAAAGAAATTCAAGAAGTGTTGTGAAACGGGGAGGGGCAACCAAGAGGCGGTGCCGCCGATATGAGCAAGCAGCGAAAGATCGATCCACTTGCCCGCGACATCGAGTTGGCGCTTTGCCCCGGCTGTTACATCCGATATGACGACATGAGTGATTTCGCGCGTGACTTGGATCAAGTTCAGTCAAAAATCGAAGCGCTTGTCGCTGGTGGCGAAGCAACGCGGGCTGTCGGGCTATACGAGATTCTTCTTGCTGGATGTTACGACAAAATAGAGGAATGCGATGATTCAAAGGCTGACCTCGGTATGTTTTGGGATGATGCCTTTTGTGGATGGGTGAAGGCTAGGCAAGCCGCCGGATGTTCGCAGGATGAGACGGTGCGTCAGATCATCCGATGGATAGAGAGCGACAATTATGGATTTTGTTTTGAGATTGAGAAGGATGTGGCCAAGGTGCTCGACAAGGAAGGACTCCGATTATTTACATCTCATTTTTCGTCACAAATGGAGCAGGTCATGTCGGCCAGCGGCGACAGCAAGCCGAGAGCCATCTTTGAATGCGAGAATAATATCCGCCTGCCTGCCATCCGCCTCAAGGCCATCTATCGGGCCAGGAATGATTCCAGGGCGTATGCGACGCTATGTGAGGGAATAGGGTTAACGCCCAAAGACTGCGAGCATTTGGCTGAGATGGAAGTCGAGAAGCGCCGCTGGGACAAGGCGTGGGAGTGGGTTCGCCAGGGACTGGCGCTAGGCTCGGCAAGAGATTGGCATAACGAATGCAGCTACCAGCTTGATCACCTGAAACTCAAAGTCTTGGGCAAGCTGGGGCGAACCGGGGAAGCCTTATCCATGGCGTGGGCGGATTTCGAAAAGTATCCATCCGAACTCGCATATGAAGCCTTCATGGGATTTGTTCCCAAAGCCGAACGAGGTCAATGGCATGACAAGGCGATGGATGTGGCCGCACGGGGTGATATAGGGCAGTTCATGGATCTCTGTGTGAAAGCCAAGGAATGGCGTCGACTCGCCGCAAAGGTTCATGAGGCAGAGCACGGGGCACTGGAGGCCATTAGCCACTGTCATTTGGAGCCGGTAGCCCATGCTATGGCCAAGAGGGACATTCCCGCAGCCGCAAAAGTATGCCGCGCCTTGGCCGTTCGCATTTTGAACAGCAAGAAGAGCAAATATTACGATCAGGCTCTCTCTCATTTCCGAAAAGCCCGTAATCTATACATCAAGGCGAAACTTGCCGATGAATGGCAGGCTGTGGAGGACACCGTTCGTTCCGCGCATGGGCGGAAATATGGCTTCATGGCGGAGTTCGAGGACATTGTTTCGGGAGATAAACCTAAGATTGTGACCTTTGCCGAAACGGTCAAACGACGATGGGAAAAACAGACGTCATAACGCCGCATTTATCCATAAAAAGTTTGCGCCAGTTTGCGCCACATTTTTGATGCGACAAGTGGCGTTTTCTTGCAGCCATGCGCAAAGCAACAGAGATCCAACCTTATAGGCTTCAGCGTGTTGCGCGTTGTGGCGCACCGATGCATGAACCCCGAAACCTGAACATTCGGGATAGCAATAGTGGTTTATTGGGATCGGTCTTGAACCCATCCGAGCCTTTTGACATCTTCCCGCCATGACCGATGTTCCCTATGTGGGCGAGGTGGCCGCCCTGTTGACGGCCTTCTGCTGGACGGCAAGCGCCCTGTGCTGGACGTCGGCGGGCCGGAGGGTGGGGTCTTTGGCGGTAAATATCGTCCGCCTTATCATTGCCCTCCCGATGTTTCTGCTTTATGGCCAGTTCCTGCTGGGAGAGGCGATTCCGCTCTCGGCATCATCCCACGCCTGGCTGTGGCTGGGTGCTTCGGGGGTGATCGGGTTCTTCCTGTGCGACCTGTTCTTCTTCCGCTCTTTTCTGCTGATCGGGCCGCGTCTGGCCCTGCTGATCTTCTCTCTGGCGCCGCCCTTTTCCGCGCTTCTGGGATGGCTGATGATCGGTGAACAACTCACGCGCTGGAATTGGATCGGTATGGCAACCACATTGTCGGGCATCCTGTGGGTTGTGCTGGAGTCCCCTGGATCAAAGCGGGGTGACGAGGGACGCCGCTTCAGTATAACCTGGCGGGGTGGACTGTATGCCCTGGCGGCGACACTGGCCCAGGCGTTGGCCGTGGTGCTCTCCAAGATCGGGATGCGTGATATGGCCTCGCCGGTCGCCGCAACTGAGATCCGGTTGCTGGCGGGTCTGGCCTGTTTTCTGGTTCTGATCCCGATCATGGGGCGGCAGAAACAGGTTCTCCGGGCTGTTCGTGACAGGCGAGCCATGGTTACCATGACACTGGGTGCGGTCGCCGGGCCGTTCCTGGGGGTATCGCTCCTGATGTTTGCGGTGAAGATCATCCCCGCCGGACTGGCCCAGACATTTGTCTCCCTGTCACCCGTGATCATCATTCCCGCCTCGGCCCTGGTGTTCAAGGAACAGGTGAGCTGGCGAGCCATAGGCGGGGCCCTCATTGCGGTACTGGGCGTGGCGCTGCTGTTTGTGTGATGAGTTTATGGCGGTCTGAAGTTGCCGCGACATGCCTGGCGCTGAACTGGTCAAAGCGCCCCACGCCCAGTTCTTCGGGGAGGCGCTGGTCAACCGGGCAACCGGCGGGAGACAACACTTGCCTCCCTGCCGCCCATCAATTATACATTACCAATCGCCTCGGGGTGGTGCACTTTCCGATGGCCGCCAGCAGTTAAACATGAAATTTACAGCCATAGATTTCGAGACTGCCAACGCTGACAGGTCATCCGCTTGCGCAGTTGGATTGGTTATGATCGAAAACGGTGAAGTTATTGGCCGTGTACGCCAACTGATACGCCCGGAGCCTCTTATATTTGACCCCTTCAATATTTCTATCCATGGTATCAAGCCATCAGATGTTACGGATGCTCCAACATTTGGTGAGTTTTGGCCTAACCTTTGGTCCCATGTGTCCGGTCCGCTTGTAGCACACAATGCCTCGTTCGATATGAGCGTTCTACGCCGCTCCTTGGAGCAATTTGGGTTGCGGTATCCAGAAACAGACTACTTCTGCACACGGGTGATCGCGAAGTTAGCCTGGCCAGATTACCCAACTTATGCTCTTGATCATATTGCCCATGTAATTGGAATCGAATTTGTCCACCACGATGCTGAAGAAGACGCGCGTGCCTGTGCTCTCATTGCCATTGCAGCATGCAAACAACTTAATGTCCCAACTCTTTATGATCTACAAGAAGGTTGTGGGTTGAGAGTGGGTCGTCTCTTCTCGGCAGGATACTCAGCTTGTGGTGGTCCCCATTCAACGCATACCAACCGGGGAATTCCTGCTTGAACCGGCCCTGAATGTCATCCCGGTGGCACCGGTTGAGGCTGCGGAAGCACGATCCCGCCACCCGAAACGCCAACCGCTGACTTCGCTCCAGCCGCGCCGGATCCCCTCCGTGTCGAGTCCCGAAATTCCGGCCACTGAGAGTCAGTCAGAATCCCCCGTTTCGCCATCTGAATCGATTCAGATGCCCGAACCGTGGTGTCAGACCCTGTCGGACAGGCAACTTCCGATCCGCAAGAAACCACCCCTGCCGAACCTGAACCAGCGCCAACACCCAATAACAAATAACCAATAACTACTCTTCCCTTCCCCCAGAAGACAGTTGGCATGAAGGGAAACGCATCCCAAACGACCGAGACTCGTAATCTTTGGCTGGCGCCGATTCTTTCCTGGCGCAACAGATAGTCTGTCCCTTCGAGTCCCGGTCCCTTCGAGTCCCGTCCCTTCGAGTCCCATGTGCCCGGATCCGCAGCCATAGCGTTTCAATGCCTTGCGCAGGGTGTCCTCGAATGGCTTCGGCTCAAAACCCATCTTTTTCTGTGCGCAACGTTTCGCCTCCGCCTGTGTATGAGCCAGAGCCAGCCACTCGAAGGCGGCCTCTTGTGTGCTCTCAAACTCCGGACGGACGATCGTGAACCCGTAAAGAACATGCATGACGCATAACTACGCCGCGGGAGGCGGTTTGGCAATAAGGTATTATGGATCGCGGACACTGGAATGATGGGAACGACGAAACTGCCGTTGACGGTGGGCGGGTAGACGCGCATTATTCGAGTCAAGACATCAATGGAGGAAAAGCATGAATTGCTTGTCGCGAGTAGGGTGGGTGGGTGGAGTGGTTGTTTGCATGGCGATTCCCGGACAGGCCGATCCCTGGAAGGGACAAGTGCAGGGAGGTGTCGGATATTGGGCGGGGACAACGACTTACTCAATCGGTGGGTCTGCTTGGAGTCCGCAAGATGGGGCGGTTGAATTACCGGACAAGATCAGTGAACTCAAGTTTCCCCTGAATGTGGCCTGCGGGGTTGTGGAGGGGAGTCTCTTCTACCGGCAGCAGTTCGAACTGCATGGCGAGGTGATGGTAAACCTGACGGATCCTTCAACCCCAGTCACGGATTCCGACTTTGGTTTGTTCGGTTCGAGAACGGCGGGCCGGTTGGATGTCTATTCCGAATCGGATGCCACGCTGAGCGCCATGGCCGTGGATGTGGGGTTTCGGTATTGGATTCACGACCGTACGGTGTCAAACCGGATCGCCTGCGCCTTGGGATTCGGGCCCACCCTTGTCTATCAACGAACGGACTGGACAGTAGGCAATCTGGATCAATGGCGTCCTTCCAGCCCGAAGGCGCCTCATGACCGGGAGCCTGGGCAGGTGGGAACCTACATGGCGGAAATCCTGATGCCCTGCATGGAGGTGAGCATCATGGCGAGATACAAGTCGCTCAGCGGCCATATCATGGTCGGCGCCGGGCCGGCATTGATCCGTGACGAGGATAACCACATGCTGGTGCAAAAAAGATTAACAGGGGAACTGATCGGGATTGGGGTGAAGAGTTCGGCCACCCTTCAGTATGACCTGACACAGAATTTGTTTGTCCGGGGGCAGGTGAAGGCACTCTCCGTTCAGGCGGTCGGAACCCAGACGCAAAGAGGATATGGCGGGGATAACCTTGGATTCTACGGGGAAATTGATGAAACGTTCTCCTCCGCGACGGCCAGCGCCAATGTTGCGGTCGGATGCGCCTTCTGATGCACGGTTCTGTTTCTCTAACGCCGCCGTGACGTGGGCCGTTTTGTGAGGATTGATTGACTTGCCGGTTGACAAAGTCCACTCTGCTCAAGGTGGGTGCGATTGACGTTCCTGCTACTGGTTAGAAAGGCCGCCATGAAAGAATTTACCGCCATTGGGCTCACGCCCCCCATCTTGAAAGCCATCAGGGAACTGGGTTTCGAGGTTCCGACTCCCGTGCAGGAGAAGGTCATTCCGATCTTCCTGAAGAGCACCCGCGACCTGATTGCCCTGGCCCAGACCGGAACCGGCAAGACGGCGGCCTACGGGTTGCCGCTTCTCCAGATGATGGATTCCTCCCGTTTCCAGACCCAGGCGCTGATCCTTTGTCCAACCCGCGAATTGTGTCTCCAGATCACGCGCGATCTGGACAGTTACTCGAAGCATTTGCCGGGAATCCGGGGTCTGGCCGTGTATGGCGGGGCTTCGATCGGAGACCAGATCCGGGAACTGCGGCGTGGAGCCCATATCATCGTCGCCACGCCGGGGCGGCTCCACGACATGCTGCGCCGGGGGAAGGCCGATCTGTCCAGTGTCGGGTGGGTGGTGCTGGATGAGGCCGACGAGATGATGAACATGGGCTTTCAGGAGGAGATGGAGGCCATTCTCGGGGCCGTGCCGGATGCCGCGCGGACATTGTTGTTTTCGGCGACCATGCCCAGGCAAGTCGCGTCCATGGCCGGCAAGTACATGAAGGATCCGGAGGAAATCGTTCTTGGAAAGCGTAACTCCGGTTCGGACACCATCCGGCACGAATGTTACAAGGTTCACGCCAAGGATCGGTATGCCGCCCTGAAACGGCTCATCGATTCCACTCCCGATCTCTATGCGATCATCTTCTGTCGAACCCGCCTGGAGACACAGGAGGTGGCCAATCACCTGAACAAGGACGGGTATCACGCCGACGCCCTGCACGGTGATATGAGCCAGGATCAGCGGGGTGAGGTGATGAATGCGTTCAGGAGCCGCGATCTGCAACTTCTGGTTGCCACCGACGTCGCCGCGCGTGGTCTGGACGTCAACGAATTGACCCATGTGATTCATTACAATCTTCCGGATGAGGCGGAACTCTATACCCACCGCAGCGGTCGTACGGGCCGGGCCGGCAAGGAAGGCACTTCGGTTGTCCTCATCCATTACCGCGAGGAACCCCGGCTCCGGGTTATTGAACGGATCCTGAAGAAGCCGTTCATGCATAAACGCCTTCCCTCCGCCCGCGATGTCTGCGAGGCGCGGTTGGCCGCCTCTCTCAAGACGGTGAAAGCGGTGGATGTGAGTGACGGGCGGCTGGATTCCTACATGCTGAAAATCCACGAGCAACTCGGGGAGATCTCCCGCGATGACCTGATCAAGAAATTTGTGCTCAAGGATTTCGACCGTCTGCTGGCCTACTACAAGGATGCGCCGGATTTGAATGCGCCGTCCGGGCATGGCGCGGGGGAGCGAGCCGGTCGGTTCGACAGGGGAGAATCGCGGGAACGCCATGACCGGCCCGAACGAGGCGACCGGCAGGATCGCCCGGAGGGGGCGCGTCGCCCCGGGTATGTCAGGGAGCGGAGTGATCCGAACATGGCGCGACTGCGTATCAATCTGGGACGCCGGAATTCTATGACGCCGCCGGATCTGATGGCGTTGATCAACCGGGCGACGCCCGGCCCGATGGCGCCGGTCGGCCGCATTCACGTCACCGAACATGTTACGTTCTTCGAGTTACCCAAACAGGATGCCCAGCGGATTGTGCCCGCCATGAACAAAAGCACCTTCGGAGGGAGACCGGTCGAGGTGGTCATCGCGGAAGACAACCAGGCGGCAGGGCCGGAACGCCGCAGGATGAGATCAAGTTAAAGGTTGAGGGATTGATTTCGCCGTAATGGACGGCCTATGGATACTGTGTTATAAGTCCCATCCATTATCCGGCTTGAATTGAAAACCAAAATCTATTTTCAAAGATGCATAAGAATAAGTTCCATCTGTTGGGAAAGATGCCTAAGGCAACAGGAACACCCAAGGCCAAGAAGAATGGCTTGATTGCCCGTGAGGGATGGGGCGAATACGGGAAAGTCACCAATAAACCAAAGTTTATCTCGCTTTTCAGTGGGGCAATGGGACTTGATCTGGGATTGGAATTGGCGGGGTTCCATTGCTCTGGATGTCTTGAAATGGACAAGCGTGCGTGTGCAACGATCAGGCGGAACCGGCCTGGCATCCCGGTGGTGGAAGGGGATATCCGCGATTGGAACCGGGGTAGTTTGTTGTTGAAGGAATTGGGGTTGGAAGGGACTGAGGTTGCATTGATTGTGGGTGGCCCGCCTTGTCCCTCTTTCAGCACTGCCGGGAAGCGGCAGTCCTTTAATGATCCGCGCGGGCAAGTCATGTTCGACTTTCTGAAGGTGGTTAACGATATCCGCCCCCCATTTTTCGTCATGGAAAACGTCAGGGGCATTTTGTCAGCCGCCATAGACCACGTCCCTCTTGCTGATCGGGGTGGCAGAAGTGACTATGAGGGAAAAGGGTCTGTTCTGGTTATGCTCAATGAGAAGTTTGTCGAAATGGGATATACCGTTACCGCGCAGTTAGTCAATGCCGCCCATTATGGGACACCCCAAAAACGGGAACGGGTGGTTTTTATTGGCAGTCGGGATGGGCTCCAAGTCCCGATGCCAGTCGGCGCTTATGGGCCTGTTGAGGGTCTTTTCCAACGCCGGTGGCGGACTTTGGGTGACGCGCTGGCTGGGCTTGTGGATCCTAAACCCGAGTTTATCCCTTTCTCAAAGAACCGGGCCAAATACCTCTCCTTGTTGAAAGAGGGAGAAAATTGGCGCTCCCTTCCCCCGGAATTACAGAAAGATGCGCTAGGCGGGGCCTATGGTTCGACAGGTGGGCGTGTTGGCTTTTTCCGGAGACTGTCGTTTTCCGAGCCCAGTCCCACGGTTCCAACCAGTCCTGCTCAGAAAAGCACATGCCTGTGCCATCCCACGGAATTGCGCCCCTTGTCGATCCGGGAGTATGCCCGCGTCCAACAGTTCCCCGATGACTGGGTATTTGAAGGCACGGTTGTTGACAGGTACCGGCAGATTGGAAATGCCGTCCCAGTCGGGCTTGGATATGTGATCGGGACGACGGTTCTTAACTACTTGAAGAATTGGGAGAAGGCGTGATGAAGAAATCGAACCTCGAAAAACTTGTCTGCAAGTGTCTCGACGATTTCTACTGCCGCCGGATTGCAAAACTGAGCGGTTTGAAGTTGAAGGATACATTGAAACGGAAGAATCCCTATCTTTTCCGTGCGGTCGGAACCCAGACTGCGTCTGAAATTGTGGGGCAACTTCTGGCGGCGTATATGTCTTCTTCGGATGAAGGGATATTCGGCGATGCCTTCTTTGAACCTTTGGCAAAAGCTGTCTCCGGTGGTGTTTCTTCGCCGTCGGAAGGAGTGGATATTGCCATTGAAACAGTCGATTCCTACACCGCCATTGCTGTAAAATCAGGGCCGTCTGTTTTTAATGCCCAAAGCAAACGGCGCCAGGATCAGGATTTTCAGGCATTGCATAAGCGCCTGCTGAAATTGCAGAAGCATTTTGAGGCATTGGTCGGGTATTGCTACGGGAGCAAAAAGCCAAAAGCGGAGACAGGGAGATGGGTTTTTCGGGAGTTGGCTGGCCAGGAATTTTGGGGCCGTCTTACGGGGGACGACGATTTCTACATGAAGATCATTGACGCCATGAAAGGGCGCCCGGAAATCCATCGCCAAAGTTTTGAGGAGGAATGGAACAAGGCGGTGAACCGGTTCACGGGAGAATTCATCAAGGAGTACTGCGAAAAGGACGGTTCCATCAATTGGCATGCATTGGTGGAACTCAATAGCGGAAAGCGGTGAGAATGGGTGACGCTATGGAGACTGCAGAGCAAGAGGGATGACGCCGCCGTGAATGACCTCCCATGAGCAGAGGGGGCGCGCTGAATGCGGAAAACGACTGGACAGGGGGGGCGGTGAGTACGTTACCATTCATGGCATGACAACCCGATCAGATTCTGGACACCATGACGCCCTGAGGGCTGAACTCCGGCGCGAGGTCACGGAGCGGCAGGCGGGCTACCGGATGCGCGCACTCAAACTGTTTCCGCACGTTTGCGGCCGCTGTGGCCGGGAGTTTGAGGGCAAGCGCCTGAAGGAATTGACCGTCCATCACAAAGATTTCAACCATGACAATAATCCCCTCAATGGCAGCAACTGGGAATTACTGTGTATCTATTGTCACGATGACGAGCATGCTCCGGACAGTCTGAGATCACAAGGCGACGGATCCCTCACCCACGATGTGAAAAAGGCCTCCCCGATTGTCAGTCCATTCGAGGGTCTGGACAGTCTCATGAAGTCCTGAGGTTCATTGCCTGGATTGAGTCTGCCACCCTCTCGGATGAAAGGGAGGTGGTGTCCACCTGGTGCGGGATGGCCGCGTAGAGGTGTTTGCGTTTCTCGAGCAGGTCAAGGATGCGTTTCATGCGGTCCTGCTCCTCGAGGAGAGGGCGGTTTCGGGCTCGCGAGGTTCGCTGAAAAATCGTTTCCGGCGCGGCGGTCAGGCATACCACCAGACCGGTCTGGCTGTAGTCACGAACATTGTCAGGATTCAGCACGACGCCGCCACCGCAGGCGACGACCAGACCGCGTTGCTGGGAAAGTTCCCAGGCAAGCGTTCGTTCGATGGCCCGGAAATGAGGCTCGCCATCCTCGGCGAATATTCGGGGAATGGGTTTCCCCGCCCGTTTCTCGATCACGGTGTCCATATCAAGAAAGGTCATTCCAAACCGTGCCGCGAGTTTTTTTCCGACCGTGCTCTTCCCGGTGCCCATGAAGCCCATCAGGATAATATTTTTGGATTTTGGATTTGAGATTGGAGATTGCAATTCAAAGACGAGGCGGCCGTCGCAGAAGGTTTTGACGGCGCGACCGGTGAGACGCCAGCCTTCAAACGGGGTGTTGCGGGATTTCGAGGCAAACTCAGAGGCGTTGACGACCCATTCGGAATGCAGATCGAGAAGGACAAGGTTGGCCGGGGCGCCGGGCGCGAGCGTCGGAACCGGATGTCCCAGAATTCGGGCGGGTTCCACAGTCCACCGTGCCACCCAGTCCAGCGGCCGCATCAGGCCATTGATAACAAGCCGGGAATAGGTGACGCCGATGGCGGTTTCAAGACCGATTACGCCAAACGGCGCCCCTTTGAACCCGCGTGCCTTGGTTTCGGCCGTATGGGGCGCATGGTCGGTGGCAAAGCAGGAGATGGTTCCGTCCAACAAACCGGCGATCAGTGCGGCACGGTCGGACTCTGCGCGGAGGGGCGGATTCATCTTATGACAATCGGGCCGGGCGGGATCGACGTCGGCGTCGGTCAGCGCCAGATGATGCGGGGTGAGTTCGGCGGTGACGCGAAGTCCCTCGTGGCGTGCGGCGCGGATCAAGTCAACGGAACCTGATGCGGAGAGATGCTGGATATGCATGGCGCATCCGGTATCGCGGGAAAGGCGGATGTCGCGGTCAACGATGACGGTCTCCGCCTCCGAGGGGATTCCCGGCAAACCCAGCGTTTGTGAGTAATGTCCGTCGTGCATGACGCCAGACCCGGCGAGTTTGGGGTCGAGGGCGTGATCCATCAGGGGGCGTCCAAGCCGGGCGGCGGTGCGCATGGCGGTTTCCATGACGGATGCGTTTGATACCGTGCCGCCGTCATCGGTGAAGGCCGCGGCGCCGGCTTTCGCAAGGGCGGCCAGATCGGCGACCTCATCACCGGCGCGGCCTTTGGTGATGCAGGGGGCTGGCAGGACGTGGATCGAATGGGTGTTCCTGGCGCGGGTCAATAAGTGTTCGACCTGCTCGGGTGTATCGAGGGGCGGATTGGTATTCGGCATGGCGACGAGAGTCGTGAAACCACCCCGGGCGGCGGCCTGGCATCCGGAGGCCACGGTCTCCGCCGCCTCGTGTCCCGGTTCGCGGAGGTGGACGTGCAGATCCATGAAACCAGGGGCCGCCACAAGACCGCGGGCATCTATGACCCGGGTCTCCGGAGGAAGGGTTTGGGGAACCTTCGCAATGCGGCCGTTTTCAATAAAGAGATCCTGAACGGCATCCATTCCTGAAGCAGGATCGAGGATTCGGGCGCCTCTAATATAGTAGGGTTGAATCACGTCCGCCATATATACACTACCTCTAGCTTGACAGAAAAGCGGGAAATGGTACTTTGTCGCCCTTTGCAGAGAGGGACAAGCCGATGAAGATGACATATCATCCATCCAAAAAGAAACGTCAGCGCAAATGCGGATTCCGGAAACGGATGAAAACGGCGGATGGCCGTAAAGTGTTGGCGCGCCGCCGTCAAAAGGGCCGGAAAAAGCTGAGCGAGTAGCTTCCTGCCGGGAAACGGAAGGTTTTTGGTGATGAACGCCGTTGTCCATTGGCGGGAAGAGTAGTCCTCTTCCGGTTGATGGACGGCGCTTTGCCCGGGTGGGCAGAGCCGGCGTTCTTTTTTTGTTTCAGGTACGGGCCTTGATCGGTTCGGCCTGGTGAGGTCGATACTATGGTGACGCCAGCGGAAACAGGGATTGGCGTGGCGCCGGATCGCCGCTTGCAGCGACACCAGCGCCTGACCTCAACCGCTGATTTTGAGGAAACGTATGCCCAGGGGAAGTCCGGTGCGACCCGAACCCTGGTCATGTGGCTCCGTCATGGGCCAGGCGCCTCGTTGCGTCTCGGCGTGGTGGCAAGCCGGGTGATCGGTAATGCCGTCTGCCGGAACCGGGCCAAACGCAGACTCCGCGAGGTATGGCGTTTGAACCGGAGCCAGTTCAAGGGTGATGTGGACGTGATTCTGGTGGCGCGGCGGTCAATTCTGACGGCGCCCTGGAAGGATGTGAACGACGATTTGATCCGGTTGGCAAAACGGGCGGGAATACTGGTATGATCGCGCGGTTAATGATCCTGGTGATCAAACTGTATCAGCACACGCTGGCGGCATTGTTCGGCGGCCAGTGCCGGTTTTACCCGACCTGTTCAGCCTATTGCGTGGAGGCCATTGAGACTCATGGCGCCTGGCGAGGCATGGGGCTGGGGGTTTGGCGGGTGATGAAGTGTCATCCCTTGAATCCCGGAGGAGTTGACCCGGTGCCGGGGAAAGAGACGATCTGAGATTACTGACAGACGATTTTTACAGAGAGGGACTATGAAGAAATTTTTGACGAAAGATACGCTGATTCTGGTCGTGTTGTTTGCCCTGATGCTGGCATGGGGGCCCGTGTACCAGAAGTTCTTTGCTCCCCCGCCCCCCAAGGCGAAGCCGGTGATCGTATCCGGCGTCGCCTCAAATGAGGCCGTTGCAAGTCCGGTCGTTTCTGCCGTTGTGTCCAATGGTTCGCTCCCGCAGACCGAGGCGGTCTCCGTGGCGATTCCGGAAATACGGCAACCCACGCAGGTGCCCCGTCAGCCCGAGTCGCTGGTCGAGTTGACCAATGGCCTGGTGAGGCTGACTCTGTCGTCCCACGGCGGGTGTGTCAAGTCCGTTGAATTGCCCGCCTTTGCGCTGACCAAGACGAATACGGCGCCGGTGATCCTTGATTTCGGAAACGTCCCGGCCCTGGCGTATGGCGGACTATCCGGTCTAGACGAGGGCGCCGACTTCACGGTTTCCCTGGTGTCCAATGGTTCAGCGGCCCGTCTTGAAGCCGTGACGGCCGCGGGTATCGGTCTGACCCGTACGATCAGCCTGGGGAACCGATACGAGGTCACCGTGGATGATGTGTTTACCAACACGGGCAGGGAGTCCGTGGGCCTGCCGGCGCATTCTCTTTCGCTGGGCAGCATGGGCATGTTGAAGGATGAGACAGCGATGAGTGGAGTGGACTTCCTGTGCATTGACACCATGGTGTCCTCTGGCGGCAACGGCGTCCGGCATCGAGCCAGCAAGCGCTGGTTCTCTGACGACCTGACGCTGGCGGACTATTTTCAGGAAATGCCCCGGCGGGGGAGTGGATGTGTGGGCCGTGCCCCGATGACCAGGATGCTCCCGTTATCGATCCGGGAAAAGATCAATGGCGACATGGATTGGGTTGCCGTGAAGAACAAGTTCTTTGCGCAGATCCTCGGTCCGAAGGACGGGAGCGCGGCAGGATGCGACCTGATTGTCGAGCGGACGCGAGGCCCGATGGAAAATCCATCGGACAGCGCCACCTGGGCGGAGGCGGCGGTTCCAAGCCGTGTGGCGGCGGCGATTCATTTCGCGGGACGGTCGCTGGTCGCGGGCGAGACCTATCACCGGTCGCTCAGTTACTATGTCGGGCCGAAGGAATTCTCGTCGATTGCGCCGCTGGGCCAGCATAAGCAGGAGATCATGGATTTTGGCATGTTCCGCTGGTTATGCGAAGGGCTCCTGTGGAGTTTGAACAAGTTGTACTGGTTGATTCCGAACTACGGTATTGCCATCATCCTCCTGACGCTCATTGTGCGTATCATCTTCTGGCCGTTGACCCACAAGGGTACGGAAAGCATGAAGCGGATGCAGGCGCTTCAGCCCCAGATCAAGGAGTTGCAGGAGAAGTATCGCGATAAACCCCAGAAGCTCCAGCAGGAGACCATGGCCCTCTATCGCGAGAACAAGGTCAATCCGCTGGGCGGGTGCCTGCCGATGCTGGTGCAGATCCCGGTATTTTTCGCCTTGTTCAATGTGCTGCGCAGCGCTGTTGAACTCCGGTTCGCTCCGTTCCTGTGGGTCAAGGATCTCAGCGCGGCGGAAAATCTACTGGTGGGAATCAGTCCGATCCCGATCAATCTGCTCCCGATCCTCATGACTGTGACGCAGATCTGGCAACAGAAACTGACCCCGGCCGCAGGTGATCCCGCACAGCAGAAGATGATGATGTGGATGATGCCGATCATGATGCTGATGTTCCTGTACAGTATGCCGGCCGCATTGGTCC
Source organism: bacterium (assembly GCA_037143135.1). Taxonomy (GTDB): domain Bacteria; phylum Verrucomicrobiota; class Kiritimatiellia; order CAIKKV01; family CAITUY01; genus JAABPW01. The sequence continues at coordinate 688 of JBAWZH010000022.1, read as the reverse complement.
TGTATTGGACGGCGAACCAGGTCATGATGATCATTCAGTTGTACTGGCAGCGGCGGATTAAGAAGGTGTAAGGAAGGTGCTCAGGGGTTGAGGGGTGAGATATGCAGTATGAATGCAATTGTCCGTTAACATCCGTCATTTCCGGATTTGCCTTCCTTGCCTACCTGCTGGGCGCGATTCCGAACGGGTTCCTGATTGCCCGGGCGAAGGGGATTGATATTCGCACCGTGGGGAGCGGCAACATTGGCGCCACCAATGTTTACCGTTCGGTGAGCAAGGCGCTGGGCATCCTCACCTTTGTTCTGGACGCGGTTAAGGGCGCCGTTCCCGCCCTGGTCTTCCCTCTGCTTGTAAAAGCCTGCACGACTCAGGTTGCGCCAGGGTGGGTGCCGCTTCTATTTGGCGGACTTGCCATTGTCGGACACACCTGGCCCGTTTACCTCAGGTTCAAGGGAGGCAAAGGGGTGGCCACCAGCGCAGGCGTCCTGATCGGGATTGCTCCCGGGGCGACCGGGATCGGAGTGGCCTGCTGGTTTATGGCCCTCGTGATGACACGTTACATGTCAGTGGCCTCGATTGTGGCGGCCATGGCCGTGCCGGCGGCCGGGTGGTGGTTGTATGCCTCACAGGGGGTGGCGCTTCCGGTGTCGCTGACCGTGCTTGGCGTGTTGATAATCTGGCGGCATAA
>JBAWZH010000021.1:0-25255 GCA_037143135.1 bacterium | reverse complement strand
ACCAGAAGTTTGAACGAGGCATCAGCCGCCTCATAGGAATACCCCTGCTTCTCCAGGGACTTGAGCGCCTCCAGAATCTCCTTTACCTCGGGGGATGACTTATTCAGTCCCACGCCCATTTCAATGGCCTTCAGCAAGACACTGCTCGCCCCGGAGCCCTCCGAGATCAGGATGCGCCGTTCATTGCCGACACTGTCAGGCGTGACATGCTCAAAGCTTCGGGGATTCTTTTGCACGGCATTGACATGCATTCCCGCCTTGTGGGAAAACGCGCTGGCCCCGACATACGGGGCCTTGGCGTCATGTCTCAAGTTGACCAGATCGTCGGCGAAGATCGACAAAGCCTTTACATGGCTCAACGACCCTTCGGGTAGGGCTCGGCAACCCATTTTGAGTTCCAATGCCGGAATAACCGAACACAGGTTGGCATTGCCGGTTCGCTCGCCATAACCATTGATCGTGCCCTGCACCTGAACCGCCCCCGCCCGCACCGCCTCAAGACTGTTCGCAACGGCCAGTCCGGAATCGTTATGGGTGTGGATGCCGACTGCCAACGGGAATGCCTTCACCACCTCGGATGTGATCCCATACACCTCGTGCGGCAGTGAACCCCCATTGGTATCGCACAACACCAACGAATCGGCTCCGGCCTCGAAGGCCGCCTTCAGAACATCCAGGGCAAATGACGGGCTGTCCTTGTATCCATCAAAGAAATGCTCGGCATCAAAAACCACCTCACGCCCCTGATCTTTCAGATAGCGAACGGTTTCAAACACCATCTTCCGATTCTCCGCCGCCGTTGTGCGCAAAACATCCGTGACATGAAGTTGCCAGGACTTCCCGAAAATCGTCACCACGGGAGTCGTCGCCTCGATCAGGCGCCGGACATTATCATCCTCACCGACGGTGGTATCGGCCCTTCGGGTACTCCCAAAAGCGGCCACCCTGGCATGGCGCAGGGTGTGTTTCCGGATCTCGCGGAAGAACTCCATATCCTTCGGGTTTGACCCCGCATACCCACCCTCAATGTAGTCCACTCCGAATTCATCCAGTTTCAGCGCCATCTGAATTTTTGAAGTTCCGGAGAACGAGATCCCTTCCCCCTGGGATCCATCACGCAGGGTGGTGTCATAGATATGGATTTTGCGTTGCGTTTTCATTTTGAGGAGGCGTTGAAAAATGCCGAATACAAGGATTGAACCGCTTTCTTGCGATCCATCGCCTTGACGCCGAACATCATGCTGATTTCAGAGGATCCCTGGTTTAACATTTCCAAATTAACACCGGCATTGGCCAGCGCCGTGGTGGCTCGGGCGGCCACTCCGACAGTGTAATGCATCCCCTCGCCGACAATCATCACGAGGGCCAGTCCCCGATCCAGATCAATATTGTCGGATCCCAGTTCCGTGCGGATACGGGCCAGAACCGTTTCCTCCTTTTCCTTGGTGAAATCCTTTTCGCGGAACACCACCGAAATGTTATCTATCCCCGAGGGGGCATGCTCATAGGACAATCCCTCCTCTTCCATGATCTGGAGCAGGCGCCGACCAAAACCGACTTCACGGTTCATCATATATTTATCAACATAGACCGCACAGAATCCGTCAGAACTGGCGACCCCCACCACGGTGCCACCCTCATACTTCCGGTTCGGAACAATCCGGGTGCCGGACGCTTCGGGCCGATTTGTGTTTTTGATGCAAATCGGGATCTTTGCCCGGACTGCCGGAATGATCGCCTCGTCATGAAAAACGCCAAAGCCGGCATAGGACAGTTCCCGCATTTCCCGGTACGTCAGGAGTTCGATCGCTTCGGCTTCAGGCACAATCCGGGGATCGGCGGCAAACACGGAGTCAACGTCCGTAAAGTTCTCATAGAGGTCGGCCTTCACGGCAGCGGCCAGAATGGCGCCGGTGATGTCAGACCCGCCGCGCGGAAAGGTCGCCACGGCGCCGGTTAATGTCACGCCGAAAAAACCCGGAAAGATCGTAATCCCCGGCGCGGATCGCAAGGCCGCCAGCCTCTCATAGGATTCCGGTAAAACCGTGGCGTTCCCAAAATCGTTGCTCATAAGCAAACCGGCATCCTTGGGGCCGACATAATGGGCGTCAACGCCATTTTTTCTAAAGATTTCAGCCACCAGTCTGGCGCTGTTGTCCTCCCCCGCCGCCTTCATCAGATCCATGAATCGGCCCCGGTGCGAGGTGTCGGACGCGAGCCGGGCCAGAAGGTCACTCTCGATCTGACGGGTCACCGCGTCGCCGACTCCGGCCTCGCGCTGGATATCGGCATAGCGCAACACAATGGCTTTCAACTCGGGCTCACCCGTTTTCCCGGAGAGTTTGGCCTCCGCACAGGCGATCAGCATATCGGTCACCTTGGTGTCATTGGAGTGTCGTTTGCCAGGAGCGGAAACAACCACGATCCGGCGGGAGGGATCCATTTTGATGATGGAGCACACCTTCATAATCTGACTGGCATCAGACACCGAAGATCCGCCGAATTTTGCCACTTTCAAACTGCCTGCCTTCATCGCTGTCATAATCATTTCTCGCTTCCCGGATCTTCAATCCTTAGACATACGGGCTTCCCGCCCAATGCCTGTTTTTCCTCCAGCGCATTCAACGCCGCGACTACATTTTTTTCCTGTGCCCGATGCGTCAATATCACCACCGCGACATGGCGTCCGGCACGATTGGGCTCCTTCTGTAAGATGGACGCCAGACTGATCCCGTGCTGGCCCAGAGTCGTCGTCACAACGCCGAGGATACCCGGCTTGTCCAACAGCGCCAGGCGCAGGTAATACCGGCACTCAATATCTCCCATGGAACGGAAGATGACGGATGCCGGGGCGACAGGATTATAGCGGGCCAGATGAGCGCCCTCGTTCAGAATACGGGCCACTTCAGCGAGATCACTGACGACGGCGCTGGCGGTCGGCATGCGGCCCGCGCCACGCCCGTAGTATACCGTCTGTCCGACGACATCGGCATCCACCACCACGGCATTGAAGACGCCCATCACCGACGCCAGCATGTGCTCGTGGGGCACCAGTGTAGGATGAACCCGAACCTCCACATGGCTCCCGCTGGCTTTGATTACGGCGAGTTGCTTCACCCGGTATCCGAAATCACGGGCATACTCAATGTCCGTTTTGTTCAATCCGCGAATCCCTTCAACATGGATCTTTTCCTTTGGAATCGTTACGCCGTAGGCCAATGAGGCCAGAATGGCGGCCTTATGGGCCGTGTCATAACCGTCGATATCCAAACCCGGATCCGCTTCGGCATATCCCGCCGCCTGGGCTTCCTTCAAGGCGTGTTCGAAGGTCATTTGCTCACGCTCCATCCTGGTCAGGATGTAGTTGCAGGTGCCGTTCAGGATGCCGTAGATTCGCTCGATCCTGTTGGCCACAAGGCCTTCACGCAGGGCACGGATGATCGGCACCCCCCCCGCCACGCTCGCCTCGAACCAGACCCCCGTCTTCTTCAGGGTCGCCAGGGCGAAGATCTCCTGACCGTGTTCGGCCAGCAACGCCTTGTTCGCCGTCACCACGGGTTTACCCAGAGTCAGCGCGCGCAGAACAAAGGTTCTGGCAAGGGTCGTGCCACCAATCAACTCGATCACGACATCCACGGCCGGATCATCAATGACCGCCGCCGCATCCCGGGTGAGAATGGCGCGATCAACCGTGACGCCCCGATCCTTGTCGAGATCCACATCCGCAATGCGGCGCACCACCAGCTTCACTCCAATTCGTTCGGAAATCAAATCCCCATTGCGCTGAAGCGCCTCCACCACCCCGGCTCCGACTGTGCCGAAGCCAAGAAGTCCAACCCCGATTTCTTTCATGGTTCCATCCTCAATTCTTGCCGCCCGCCAACACGTCAACTCAGGAAAGCGGGCAATTCTGAAAGGGGCACAGCTTACAAGAAAACGTCCGCCACTTGAACGAAAATCCGCATACTTCCACGGTTTTCGGAAACACATGCCGCAGCCCGTTCCCCGTAGGCTGATCGCATCCCCGGGTCTCCCAGTAACGCATCCAGTTTTGCGAACAACTCCTCGCGGGAGGCAACCTGCACCAGCGCCTGCGACGCCTTGAATTCACGCACAATATCCGCAAAATTCTCCATATTCGGACCGACTACGACGGGTTTTCCGCAGGCGGCGGGCTCGATGATATTCTGGCCCCCATGCTGACTGAGACTCTTGCCGACAAAAATCACGGTGGCTTTGGTGTAGAGATGTCGGAGTTCACCGGTGGTGTCCACAAGCAGTACATCGGGTCTGTCGCCCGGTTGTAAAACCCGCCTCTGTGAGCGTTGCACATAACTCAAATGACGGCGCTCAATCGCCTCCACCACCTCGTTACGGCGTTCGGCATGGCGGGGTACGAGCACCAGTTTCAGTCCGGGGTAAGACGTCCTGGCGTGCATGAAATAATCCAGAAGAATGTCCTCCTCGCCCGGCCAGGTTGACCCTCCGAGAACAATCAGATCCTCGTCAGACATGGCGGCCGTCGCCAGAATATCCGACGCTTTTTGAGGAAGTCCGGGGTCTCTGAGCGCAACGTCATATTTGGCGCTGCCGGATTGCCGGATTCGATCCGGATCAACGCCCAACTTGATGTAGCGATCCCCATCCTGCCGCCCCTGGACACAGAGTCGATCCACCATCCTGAGAACGGGAGTAAACAAACTCCGGTAGCGGAAATATCCCATAAATGATCGATCAGACATCCGGCCATTGATGAGAATAACCGGAAGGCCCCGCCGTTTACTCATCCGGATTAAATTCGGCCAGAACTCACACTCGGTCAATATCAGCATCCGGGGCTGAATCATCCGAAATATCCGATTGAGAACGGGTGGGAAATCGAGGGGGAAATAGATCAGAACATCGGTTGGAGGCAGGACTTTCCCGGCCAGTGCATGCGCGGTGGATGTGTTGACACTCATCACAAAGGCCGCGTCAGGACGAACCTGGCGCCATTCCTCCATGAACCGAAGCGCCACATAGGTCTCCCCCACGCTCACGGCATGAATCCAGATCCGGGGACGTCCCACAAGTCGTGCGCGAAGCCCGGCGTCATACCAGCCTAGCCGTTGTAAGAACCCTTTCGCATAGCCGCCTCTTCGGCCCATTCGGAAGAGAAAATACGGCGCTGTCACCAGAAGGATCACGGGGAACACTATATTGTATATAAGGAAAACCATGGGTCATGCTCTCGGGTGGGCATCATCATACACTTTCTTCATTTTTTCCACCGTAACGTGCGTATAGATTTGTGTCGTTGATAAGCTGGCATGTCCCAGCAATTCCTGAACACTGCGCAAGTCCGCTCCGGCGTCCAGCATATGTGTGGCAAACGAATGACGCAGGGCGTGGGGCGATATCAGAGGATTCAGGTTGGCTGCAGCAAGGTATTTCTTAAGCAAACGCTCCACGGAGCGCGTCGTCAACTTGCCCCCCCGCGTATTGAGGAATAGAGGTTTATCCAGGGGCCGCCTCCGCTCCAGTTCCGGCCACAAGTCGGCGCGCAGGGTCATCGAGGCCCGTAACGCCTTCAAGGCGGGCCGCCCCAGGGCGCACAGACGCTCCTTCTTGCCTTTTCCCCTGACCTGCACGATGCCACTCAACAGATCCACTTGCGGCTCCACAAGTCCCGCGATCTCGCTGACGCGGCCCCCGGTACTGTAAAGCACCTCCAGCATGGCGCTATCCCGCAAGGCGGCATAATCAGCCAGTTTGCGTTCCCTTTCCTGACGGCGAGGTTTGGCCTCGCAGTGGAGTTTCGACGGCATGTCCAGCAGGCGGATGACTTCATCCTGCGACAAAAAAGCGGGAAGTTTCCGCGCCCGTTTGGGCGCCTTGAGCCCGGAAAATGGGTTTCCGGATGCAAGCCCCTCACGTTCCAGATATTTGTAAAACGACCTCAGGCTGGATAATTTCCTGGATGTCGTGGTGGCTTCACTACCCCGTTTCTGGAAGTCGATGAGGAACGCCCGTGACTTGTACCGATCCACCGAACCCCAATCATAGGGAGGCAAGGCATCACCGGTCCAGGCAAACCGGACAAACTGACCAATATCCATCAGGTAGTTCGCCACCGTGTGCGGGGAGGCGTTCCGCTCATGTTCCAGATGTGCGGAAAACTGTGCCACACACGCATCATCCGTCATCATCGCCCCGCCTTTGCCCGCGCCGCCTGGCGCGTGAACAGAAGGGAGATTACTGAACCGCTTCAGATTGGGGCTCGTTTCCGGCATATTTCTTCGCCATGCGTTTAAGCGCCGATTTCTGGCGCGGCGTCAGCGACTTGCGCTGGGCGTACTGTTTGGAGAGGGATTCAAAGAAGGTCTTATCGTCAAAGGTTTTCCCTTTTTTTGAAACCGCTTCCTTCCATTCCGTCACCGTTTTGAGTTGCTCCAGCAGGGCGGCGCTCTCGTTGTCTTCAACCTGCGGTCCCTGATCCAAACCCAATCGGGGTCGAATCGCCTCAAAGTCAGGAATGCGCTCCGAATACTTTAAGATCATTCGGTTCAGCACCTGGAGCTGGGCCGGCGACAATTCGCGATTTTGATCGGCACGCCGTTGAAGGGATTGCACAAAGGCCTTGTCATCAAATTTTCGGCCGCGCCGCTCGGTCGGCGGATCAAACTCCATGGCTTTCAGCAACGCCAGTTTCTCCAGCGTTTCGGCCGCAGGAGGAACGTCGGGTTTTTCTTCAAGGATCGCACCCAGTCCGGCCGAGGTCAGAGAGGTGACCACTTCAGGAATCTGCTCGCGATAACGAACGGCAATGCGTCCGATGGACTCGATCTGGCGCATGGAGATGGCCTTCTCACCCCCCGACAATTGCTCCTGGATCGAATCCACAAACTTCTTGTCGCTATAAGTCCGTCGCCCGCGCTTGGTCTCCGGACCCCATGCCTGAACCTGTCCCAGCAAGGTCAACACCTGCTGAACTTTGACCGGATCCGCCGCCGGTCCCTTCGCGGCCGCCATCCAGTTCTGAAAGCGGGTATAGAAATCGCGGAGCATGACGGTCCATTCCACCTTCCCCGCCTCGATTTCATCGAGCAACTCTTCCATGCCTGCCGTAAATTTTACCTCAAAGAGTTCATTCAGGTGAGTGACCAGCATCGTGTTCACCTTCATCCCGAGTTCCGTGGGCTGGATCGCCTTCTTCTCCTTGGCGATATAACGGCGGTCATACAGGGTGCCGATGATCGAGGCATAGGTACTGGGACGCCCGACTCCATCCTCTTCCAGCGCCTTGATCAGGGACGCCTCACTAAACCGCCCTGGCGGCTGGGTTTCCTTACGCTCCTCAAGCCACTTGATCAGTTCGAGAAGTTCCCCTTTCTCGAGTGATGGGAGTTGATCGACCTCGGGGTCGTCTTCCACCCCATCCTCCTTGTCGCCCTGATCCTTCTCCTTAATCTTCTTCTGCACCCCGCTGACCTTCATGTAGCCGGGAAAGACAACCTGCGACGCCGTTGCCCGGAAAAGGTAGTCGGGAACCTCGCCCCCGCCCACCGTCTCGATTTCCACCGTCTTCTGCTCAATACGAGCCGGCGCCATCTGGCTGGCGACAAACCGCTGCCAGATCAGGGAGTAAAGTTTAAATTCCTCGGGTGACAGATTCTGCACCAGACTTTCCGGAGTCCGATCCACATCCGTCGGACGGATGGCCTCATGCGCTTCCTGCGCCGAACCGCGGCTCTTGAAGAAATTTGGCTTTTCCGGCAGGTATTCCTGCCCATAGTGCTGTTCAATGAACGTGCGGCACCCCTTCAGCGCATCCTGGGCGATATTGAAGGAGTCGGTACGCATATAGGTGATCAAACCGACGGGGCCATCGCCGAGATCGACCCCTTCATACAACTTCTGCGCGATCTTCATGGCCCGGCTCGGGGAGAAATCAAAGACGCGGGAAGCCGCCTGTTGAAGACTACTGGTAATATAGGGAGGAAACGTGCGCTTCGAGAGGTCGCGCCGGATGATATCCCTGACCCGCAAACGTTTTCCCTCAAGATCCCTCCGAATCGTCTCAGCCAGTTCAGGAGTTTTGATGACCGCCTTCTCGCCGTGGATCCGGGCCAACCGGATGGCGAAGGCATCACGAGGGGCGACTTCTTTGCGAACCTCCGCGCCAAACAACCAGAACGGTTCCGGTTTGAAACTCACAATGATCGTTTCGCGCTCACAGACCAGGCGAAGCGCCACCGACTGAACCCGCCCTGCGCTCAACCCGCGCCGGATTCGGCTCCAAAGCAGAGGACTGACCTTGTACCCCACGATGCGATCCAATACGCGCCGCGCCTGCTGGGCATTGACGAGTTTCTGGTTTATCTCCGAGGGATGATCAAACGCTTCCCTGACAGCGCGCGGGGTGATTTCATTGTAGGTCACACGAAAGAACTGATCATCAGGAACCTTCCCCGTGAGCAAAGCCTTGAGATGCCAGGCGATGGCCTCTCCCTCGCGGTCGGGATCGGGGGCCAGATAGACCGCATCGCATTCGGCGGCGGCATCACAGAGTTCCTTGACGATTTTCTTGCGATCTGGCGTCACCTCATACTGGGGTTTAAAGTCATGTTCCAAATCCACTCCGAGACTGCGGATGGGAAGATCCCGAATATGCCCCATGGAGGCCTTCACAATATACCCGCCGCCCAGGATCTTGTTGATGGTCTTAGCCTTGGCGGGAGACTCGACGATAACCAATTTCTTGCCCATGTTTATTCTTCCTTATGATGTCCGCAAACCGACACGCTGGCCGGGCAACATTTTTACAACTCGTTTCATTTCAAGACCCAGCAACAAGGCGCTTATTTCAGAGGGTTTCCGACCGGACCGGCGCACCAGACCATCCAAGTCCATCTCGCCATCCTCGGTGATCGACGCCACCAGGGCCGTCTCTGCGTCTGTCAACGGCACACGTTGAGCCGCCACCCCGGACGTCCTGGCGGGCGTCGGAATCAGACAACCCAGTTCATTCAGGATATCCTCCACGCTTGCAACCAGGCAGGCTCCGTCCTTGATCAGTTTGTGCGGGCCGCGCGATCCGAAGGTGTCGATGCGCCCGGGAACGGCAAACACGGTGCGCCCCTGCTCCATCGCCTGTCTGGCCGTAATCATGGCGCCGCTGGCGACATCACATTCCACGACCGTCACCCCGGTGGAGATTCCGCTGACGATCCTGTTCCGGACGGGAAACGTGGTTTTATCGGGCTGACGCCCCATCGGATATTCTGTAATGACAGCGCCCTGCGCCGTGATTTGTTTGGCGAGTGCGGCATTTTCAGGCGGGAACAGGCAGTCCAGTCCGCCCCCCAGAACCGCCAGCGTCCGGCCTTTGGCTTTCAGCGCGCCACGGTGTGCGGCCGTATCAATCCCGCGGGCCAATCCACTGAGAACCGTCACCCCGCTTTCAGCCAGTTGAAACCCGAGCCGTTCGGCCGTTTCCATGCCGTAATGCGAGGTGCGACGCGACCCGACAATCGCCACGCCGTGCTCATCACGGGATTGGAGCGTTCCTTGCACATAGAGCGCAAGAGGCGGATCATAGATCTGAAGGAGCCGCTTGGGATAATCAGGATCAACCGGCGTCACCAGCCTGGCGCCCAGAGCGGCAGCGGCGGTCTCTTCCTTGGCGGAATCCAGTTTGTCCCGTTGATCCAGAATCCGGGCAACCATGTCACGATTGACTCCCTCAACACGGCGGAGAGATGGCTCGTCTGCTTGAAAAATACATTCTACGGATCCAAGCGCGGCCGTCAGCGTACGAACCGTCACCGGCCCCACTCCCTGCATCATGTTCAACGTGATATACGCTTGCCGTGAATCCACAGTGTCCTCCAGCTCCTCGATAAGAACTGTAAAAATGAGCCGGATAATTACCACATCAGTGTCGCCAGCGCAATCAGAACAAACCGTGGAGCATTACTGGACGCAACCCACCACGGCGTCGCCAGCCCTTCGACTGAACTCAGGGCGGGCAATGCCGTCGACTTCCTGGTCATAATCAGGGGCGTCACTTTCAACCAGGCCATCCGCCGCCTCCTTACGGCGGGACATGTGCAACTGCTCAGGGAGACGAGAGTGTCATAAGCGAAACCAGGGTTAATGTCGAAAATTGCTAACCTGAACTTTCCAGTCGCTCTGAATATTCAGTGGACGACCAATAGGCGTGGAGGGATTACCGTGAGTGGCTGTTTCTGCCACCACCATGAATAAATGTAATTGTGCCAATATCAACGGGTTGCGCAAAACCGCCCGAAAAGCCAAACGGCCGCCCTTTCGGACGGCCGTTCAACACTTCATTATGCGCGAGATCAGGCGATGGCTTTTTTGGCCAATTCCACGATCTGCACAAATCCCGTGGGGTCGTTATAGGCGATCTCCGACAGCATCTTCCGGTTCAGCTCGATCCCGGCTTTCTTCAGGCCCTGGGTAAAGCGGCTGTAGGCCAAACCCTGCTCGCGAACAGCCGCTGAAATACGGACGGTCCACAGGCGGCGGTAATCCCCCTTGCGATCCTTGCGATGGATATAGGCCAACCGCATCGCGCGATCAACCGCCTCGGTCGCCTGGCGGAACAGTTTGCTTCGCGAACCCCGGAACCCGCGGGCCGCCTTCAGAATTGTCTTCCGTCGTTTGCGTGACGCCGGCGCATTAGTTGCTCTGGGCATAGTCTCGTCCTTTCAGTACGGTCAGATCATTTCCGCAATACGTTTGTGGTCGGAATCATGAATCACTTTTCCCCCACGCAGGTTGCGCTTTTGTTTTCTCGTTTTACTACTCAGAAGATGACCGCTCCCGGGACGCTTGAACATAAGCTTCCCCGTGGCCGTAACCTTCACCCTCTTGCTCACCATCTTTTTCGTTTTTTTCTTAGGCATGATACTCCTCATCCCGATCCACACGCGAGGGTTCAGAACGGAACATCGCGCCTTTCGGGAAAACAAGGGCGGGACTCTACAGGAGAGCCCCCTTCCCGTAAAGCTTTTTTAGAAATTATCCCTGTATCACCGGTGCGGCCGCCGGTCTAACAGCAGGAATGGGAATCGGCGTCTGGAATGACGGCGCAACCGGACGTTCAGCCGACGCGTCCCGGTGCTCCGGACGTCCGACTGGTTTACCGGCCCTCGGCCCCAGCACCATGACAATGCTATTTCCCATCAATTTCGGCGTCATATCGGCCTGCGCGATTTCACCGCACTCCTTCAGAACCCGGTTCATCACGTCAAAGCCCAATTCACGGTGCGCATTTTCACGTCCCCGGAAATAGAGGGAGCATTTGACCTTCATCCCCTTCTGCAGAAACCCGATGATGTGATTGATCTTCGTCGCAAAATCATGATCGGCGACATTCGCATGAAACTTGATTTCTTTCATTTCCGCCGCATGCTGATGCTTCCGCGCTTCCCGCTCCTTGCGCGCCTGTTCATATTTGAACTTGCCAAAATCCATGACCCGGCATACGGGCGGTTCAGCATTGGGTGATACTTCGACCAAGTCAAGACCGGCCCTGACGGCAATGGACATCGCTTCGCTGACGGTCATGACACCGAGCATGTTTCCACTGGCGTCAAGCAACCGAACCTGCGGGCACCGAATACGGTGATTCACTCTGATTGTCTGCGGACGAATGACCTACCTCCTTGTTACGGGGCTTTCTGCGACCCCTGTGTTCACAGTCACGACCTTCTCCGCGACTTCCGCGCGGAGTTTTCCGACCAACTCTTCCAACTTCATGGTTCCCAAATCGCCAGCCGTCCGGCTACGAACCGAAACCAAACCGGCTTCCGCCTCGCGGGCGCCGAGAATAAGCATATACGGAATTTTCGCGACCTGGGCATCACGGATCTTCGCCCCGAGTTTCTCGGAACTGCGATCCACCCGGATCCTGAATCCTTCATTCTGCAACGATTCGGCGATGGCTTCAGCCGCCGGGAGCACCTTGTCGCTGATCGGAAGAACACGGACTTGTTCGGGCGCCAGCCAAAGCGGAAACGCGCCGGCATAGTGCTCCACCAGAACCCCGAAGAACCGTTCCAGGCTTCCCAGCAACGCGCGATGCACCATGTAGGGACGGTGTTCTTTACCGTCATCACCGTTATACACCAGGTCAAAACGATCCGGCAGATTGAAATCAAACTGGATGGTACTCATCTGCCACTCACGGCCGATGGCATCCTTGACTTTGAGATCAATCTTGGGCCCGTAGAAGGCGCCGCCTCCCTCATCAACAACATAGGGGATCGATTCAGTCTCAAGCGCCTGTTTCAAGGAGTCTGTGGCCTGCTCCCAACGAATGGGTTCACCCACCGCCTTGGCCGGCTTGGTGGCCAAGTACGCCGTAATTTCAGTGAACCCGAACGACCTCCAGATCCGGAGCGCAAACTGAACCGTGCGCTTGACCTCATCCACGATCTGCCCCGGTGTGCAGAATATGTGCGCATCATCCTGGGTAAACCCGCGCACACGCAACAGGCCGTGGAGAACGCCTGTCTTCTCGTAACGGTACACGGTTCCCAGTTCAGCCCAACGCAACGGCAGATCGCGATAGGATCGCTTGCTGTTCTGGTAGATTTGGATGTGGAAGGGACAGTTCATCGGCTTGGCGTAATACGACACCTCGTCGATGACCATGGGCGCGTACATGTTTTCCGCATAGAACCCCAGATGACCGGACGTTTCCCACAGACCGGCGCGACCAATGTGCGGCGTGTAGAGAAGCTCGTAGCCGGCCTTGAAATGCTCCTGACGCCAGTAATCCTCGATGATCGAGCGAATGCGGGCGCCCTTCGGGTGCCAGTGAATCAAGCCCGGCCCGACCTCCTCATGCACGCTGAACAGATCCAGTTCCTTGCCCAGTTTGCGATGATCCCGCTTTTGCGCCTCCTCAAGTTGAAGAATCTGGGCATCCAAGTCCTTCTGAGTCAGCGCCACCATGCCATAGACGCGTTGCAGCATGGGATTGGTCTCCACCCCATGGAAATAGGAACCGGCCACCGACAACAGTTTGAAGGCCTTCAGGTCACCGGTGCGCGCCACATGGGGGCCCCGGCAAAGATCCATGAAATCGCCACACCGGAAAAACGTGATGGCATCCCCTTCCGGAATATCAGCCAGACGCTCAAGTTTATAACGTTGCCCCCTGGCCTCCAACGCGGCACGGGCCTCGATCCGACCCATTTCAAGGCGTTCAAACGGAACATTCTCCGCCACAATCTTCGCCATTTCGCGTTCAATCAGGGGGAAATCTTCCGGGGTGAAACGGTGGGACAGATCGAAATCGTAGTAGAAACCACTATCTGTCGACGGACCAATGTCCAACCGGACATTCTCAAACAGCCTGCAAATTGCAGCCGCCATGACATGCGCCGTACTGTGGCGCAAAAGCTCTAAATCCAAGTGTGTTGCTCCTCGTTAATATGGCCGCATTTAACAGTAAACAAAGCCGGCGTGTCAACGCGGAAATGGGCCTTTTGCCGGATCTCGTTTCAATCCCCGAAACACAACTCAACGACATCCTTGAACGTCTTCACGAAATGGGGTTTCAATCCCCTCCGAATGTGGGCTGGCAATTCTTCGAAATCCTTCTTGTTTTCCCGCGGAAAAATGAGATCCACCACGCCGGCCCGCTTGGCGGCGATAGTCTTCTCCTTCAACCCGCCAATCGGTAGCACGAAACCGGTGAGGGATAACTCGCCCGTCATGGCAAAATGGGATCGAACCGGTTTACGTAGCGCCAGGGAGTACAAGGCCGTCGCCATGGTAATGCCCGCCGAAGGCCCATCCTTGGGCGTCGCGCCGGCGGGCACATGAAGATGAATGAAACTCTTTTCAAAGAACTCCACGGCCTTCGCATTACCCGTGAGACAGGATCGGATGTAGGTATAGGCAATCTCGGAGGACTCCACCATGACGCTTCCCAGCTGGCCGGTCTGTTTGAATCCCGGGGTCTTGGCTTCCACACGGGTGGCCTCAACATACAGCGTTGCGCCGCCAAGCGAGGTCCAGGCCAATCCCATCACGACGCCGACACGCGGTTTTTTGAAGGGATCGGTCTCGGAGAAAAGACGCTTTCCGAGAAACTCCTTGAGATCCTTTTTCGACACGGTGATTCGAATCTTCCTGTCCTCGACAATCCGTTTCGCCGCCTTCCTGCAAATCTTCTTGATATGGTTTTCCAGGCCGCGAACGCCGGGCTCCCGGGCATACCCGTCAATAATCTCCCGCAATGCGCCCGCCTTGATTGACAACTGCCGGGGGGCGATCCCGTGGGCTTTCATCTGCTTGGGGATCAGAAACTTGCAGGCAATCTGAATCTTCTCCTCCAGGATATACCCCGACAAGTTGATGACCTCCATGCGATCCAGCAACGGCGCCGGTATGGAATCCAGCTGATTGGCGGTGCAAATGAACAGCACGTTGGACAGGTCAAACCTGACATCCAGGTAGTGATCCAGAAAGTCCTTGTTCTGCTCGGGATCCAAAACCTCCAACAAGGCCGAGGCGGGATCGCCATGGTAACTGGCCCCGATCTTGTCCACCTCATCCAGCATGATCACCGGATTCTGCGTTTTACACACCTTGATGGCCTGGAGAAATTTTCCGGGCATGGCCCCGATATAGGTTCTGCGATGCCCCTTAATCTCCGCCTCGTCACGCATCCCGCCGACCGAAAAACGGTAGAATTGGCGACCGATACTGCGCGCAATGGACTGGCCGATGGACGTCTTTCCCACTCCCGGCGGCCCCACAAAACAGATGATGGATCCGGAAATGTTGCCTTTGAGAATTCCCACCGAAAGGAATTCCAGAATACGATCCTTCACATCCTCCAAACCGTAGTGGTCGGTATTCAGGATGCCAACGGCTTTCTTGAGATCAAAACTGTCCTTGCTGAAAACACCCCAGGGCAGCGACGTCAGCCAGTCCACATAATTCCGGCTGACGGCAAACTCGGGGGAATGGGGATCCATGATCCCGAGTTTACTCATCTCCTCGGTTATTCGCTCGTTCGCCTCCGGAGTCAGTGTCAATTTGGCCAGGCGTTCCTTGAATTCATCCAGTTCTGTTTCCTTCCCCTCCTTGACCAGTCCCAGTTCTTTCTTGATGGCCTTGAGTTGCTCGCGCAGAAAAAAGTCCCGCTGCTGTTTGGTGACCTTCTCCTCAATCTGTTTGTCGATCTTGACCTGGATACGGGAGATATCGATCTCCTTCCTCAGAAGAAGCAGAACGATCTCGATGCGGGCTCGGATGCTGAACGCCGCGAGCACCTCCTGCAAATCCTTTCCTCCTGCCGTCGTCATCGCCGCCGCGAAATCCGCCAGGCGACCGGGCTCCCGGATATTGGACCGGCTCAGAAACAGATTTAATTCCTCCTTGAAGAGAGGGTTCAGTTTCAGCAATTCCTTAATGGCGGTGATAATCGACAGGGAGTAGGCCCGAAGTTCATCATTGTCGGCCATTTCAGTTTCAATCACATAATCCGGACGGATCATGATATGGGGTTTCTCGGACACGACTTCCGCCACCTTGAACCGCTCGAGAATGCCCACCATAACCTGGAGTGATCCATCGGCATTGGACTGGCTCGTCTGGAGTATTTCCGCGATCACGCCAACGGTATGGAGTTCGGAGGCTTTCCGGGGAATGGGACGCCCCGTTGTCTCAGTCTCATTTTTCGCCAGGATGAGTCCGACAAACTTTGACGACGACGCTGCCGTGGCTGTCAGCATGGCCTTGAGGGCATCATCCTCCACGCTGAGAGGAACCATCATCTTGGGAAACAAGGGGCGGTTCAGGAGGGGCAGGATCGGAAGAATCGCCGGAAAGACAAACCGGGCCGGCATAATGTTCTGGTTCCCCGTCTTGGCCCCCAGATCCTGTCCCATCACTTCAGTATCCGCCTCATTTTTCGATTCAGTCATGCTTCACCTCACCCTTCCCCAATGCCCGGAGCAATCCATCCAAAATCGTGATGGGATGCGGCGGACATCCCGGAATGAACACATCCACAGGCACCACCTGATCGGCCCCATTACAGGTTTCGGGATGATCCACATAGACGCCACCGGATATCGCACAGGCGCCCACGGCAATCACCAGTTTCGGCTCAGGAACAGCATCATAAGTCTTCCTGAGCGCCAATTCCATATTCTTCGTCACCGGACCGGTGATCAACAGTCCGTCGGCATGTCTCGGCGACGCCACGAACTGGATTCCGAACCGCCCCAGGTCAAACACAACGGTATTCAAGACGTTACAGTCGGCCTCGCAGGCATTGCACCCGCCAGCACTCACCTGGCGGAGTTTGAGTGAACGGCCAAACAGTTTACGGCTCGCTTTGTCCAATTCCGCCTTCAGCGCCGGGGCCCGGCCGTCCAGGATCAGGGATTCCCTCTCCCGTGAGGCCAGTTGATGATCGCGACTGAACCGGATGGCGCCCTCAGGGCAGGCCTTCTCACAAGCCCCGCAAAACAAACACCGCCCGAGATCGATCGTGACTTTCCCGCCACGCAACGCCAACGCCCCCACCGGGCAAATCCCCAGGCAAGACCCCATCGAACCGCCGAACCGGGATTGATCAATGACCGGAACCCCCTGGAACCGGTCCGGCAACACCGGTGGTCTCCGGGGATATTGAATGGTTCGATGCCGTTGTTTCAGGCGAGCCAGAATAATACTGAACATTGTATTCTTTCCTTACAAATCATGCCCGCAATAGGACAGGTTAAAACTCTTATTGCAAAGGGGAAAGTCCGAAATCTGCTGGCCGCGCATCGCCAGGGCCAACCCCATCCAGTTGAGGAAAGACGGATCCACAACCTTGTACCGGGCAAAATGACCCGTCGCATCGGTCAGAACCACATGGCAAATCGCCCCGCGCCACCCCTCGGCCAGGGAGACTACCAGTGAATCCGGCTCCAGATCGTTCATCTCAGCCCGTACCGCCCCCGCCACCGGCATCTTCAACTGGTCGCGGATGAATTCCCCGGATCGCTGGATCTCAAGCCAGCGCACAAAAGCCCGCTCAAACACATCGCCATTGCGCCCCGTTGAGACCGGGATCTGCGCGAACCGGAATATGCCGTGTGGAAAATCCTGACGGACATCATATTCAGCGCCGGAGGCCCGGGCCACGGGACCAACCAACCCGACCTCACGGCAGGTTTCCAGCGACACCTTCCCCGTTTCCTCAAAACGACTCATGACGGACGGTGAATTCCAGAGCAAGTTCACGGCATTGGCCACGTCATCCAGGGCGCTCTCCAATCGCTTCTTGAGTTCCTCCACCCCGTTGGCATCCACATCGAACCCCACCCCGCCCGGCCGTATCAACCCCCGGCCAAACCGGTTCCCGCAGAGGAGTGCCGCCATCTTCAGGAAATCCCCCCGCAGACGTCCACCGTACGATGCAGTGGGCAGGAAGCCGACATCGCCCGCCAGTGCCCCCAAGTCCCCGGTATGGTTTGCCAACCGCTCCAACTCCAAGGCAATCCCCCGCAGCACCTGGGCCCGGGCCGGCGGATGGATCCCGGCCAACCCCTCGACGGCCTGGCAGTAGGCGGTTGAATGCCCGATGGTCGTATCGCCAGCCAGTGTTTCAAGGTAATGCGGGGTCCGGTTATCGGGGCCGCCTGCCAGTGCCCGCTCCACTCCGCGATGCTGGTATCCCAGTGAGATTTCAAGGTGGAACACCTGTTCTCCGTGACACTGAAAACGAAAATGACCCGGCTCGATTATTCCCGCATGAACCGGGCCGACAGCGACCTCATGGACTTCCTCGCCCTCCACCCGGTAATATTTCATAATGCCCACCAGAGGCGCCTCTGATTCAGTGCGACCCCAGGCATCGTGACCGGAACGGGATGATTTCACAAAGCGAACGGGTTTGAACCAGGGATGGCCTTCCGGTCTCAACCCGTACTGCTCGGCAATCTCACGCTCAAACAAATGAACCTGGGCGCACTGGGGCGTCAGTGACGGGAACGATTCACCGGCGACTCGCGTCCTTGCCACTCGCAGTTGTCCTTCCTCCCGGAATGCCAGCACGGCATAGAGATCCACCCCGCTTTCCCCCTCGGGAAGATGTCCGAAGAACGCCGTCACCTTCGCTCCATCCTCCACGGCCTCCAGCAGGGAATTCCTGAAAATACCCCCCTCCAGCGCCGGCACCTCGCGGCGGGACACCGGCACCCCGTTTCGAACAGACGCCCATCTCAGAATCGCCGTCACGGTGTCACCTCCAGGTAAGCCGCCGCGTCATGCAGCATCGTGTTCAGCGGTTTCGGGATATAGAGTCCGAGCAGGAGGGAAAGGCCCATAAACACCAGAATCGGGATCACCAGTTGGGGTCGATCCCGGTACGATGTCGCGGCAGCCTGCGCTGAGGGCACCCCCTGCACCACCCGAAGCACAGTCGTCCCCATTCCGATGAATACAATGGCCAGCAGCGCCAGATATAGGGCGGCCACAGCATAATGCCCCCCACTGACGGCGCCGGTCAGGATGGTGAATTCACTGATAAACGGCCCCCCGGGCGGCGACCCCGTCACGACCAGAAATCCAGCCAGAAAAAGAACCCCGGATACCGGCAGGCGCCGTATCGCGCCGCGCACATCATCCGTCAACTTGCTGTCATAGGCCCGGTGAATATTGCCGGCTGAAAGAAAAAGCACCCCCTTGGTCACGCCGTTCGTGATCAGGTGCAGCAAAGCGCCAAACGTGGCAAGTCCTCCCAACCCAATTCCCAAAACCAGAATCCCCATATGCTCGACGCTGGAATAAGCCAACATTCTTTTGAAATCCCTCTGGCGGATCATAAACACAGCCGCAACGGCCATGGAAAACAGTCCCATAAAGACCAGAATCTCACGCGCAAAGGCCGCCTCCGGCGCCGCCTGGCAGATCTGATAGAATCGAAGGATGGCCAGAAACGCGCAACTGGTGGCCCCGCCGGCCAGCAGCGCACCGACCAATCCGGGCGCTTCGCCATAGGCATCGGGTTTCCAGGTATGCATGGGGGCCAGTCCCATTTTGGTGCCATACCCGACCAGCAACAGCACAAACGCCGCGTGCAACCAGGGGCCCGACAACTGCGGCGCAATCCGCACCAGGTCATCCAGCAGCAGCGTCGGGGCCAACCCCTCGCGGATCGATGAGTAGGCCAGAAAGAACGTCCCTAGCAAAGCCAAAGCGATTCCGACCGAACCGATCAACAGATATTTCCAGGTGGCCTCGAGCGAACGCGGACTGTGGTTGAAAAATAGCAGCGGAGCCGTTGCCAGCGTTGTCGCCTCGATGGCCACCCACATCAACCCGAGATGATGCGAGAGCGTCACCAGCGTCATCATCCCCAACATCGCCAGCAAACAGGCGCAAAAGAACCGGTTCGGTCGTTCCGCCCGCAAGGCCAGATAGGCCGGCGCGTAATAACTACAGACAACAAACAACACGCTGATGAGTCCCAGCACCAGTTTTCCAAGCGGATCCAATACGAGCCAGCCCTGTAGCGCCGACACCGGCCCACCCGAGAGCGCTAAGCCGGTCAGCACAAGATGCGCCACGCCTCCCGCCGGAATCAACCAGGGACGCCAACGGTTTGACGGCGTCACCAGCGCGAGGCCGGCCATCACCAAGGGAACGATAAACAATAGAAAGGCCATGCTTTACTCCTTCAACTCCGACAGCATTGAGGTGCTCACCGAGGAAAACTCCCGGCTGATCTTGTGGATAATGATCCCCATTACAAAGATGGCGACAAAGAGGTCCAGGAGCACCCCGAGTTCGACCATGAATGGAATGGCCTCCATCAGCAACAGTCCAAAAATGAAAACCCCGTTTTCAAGGATCAGATACCCCACCACCTGCGTAATCGCCTTCGAGCGGGTTGTCAGAACCAGAAAGCCCGTCAAGACCGTGGAGAGGGACGCGGGCACCACCAGTGAACTGACTGGCTCATGCGCAATCGGCAAAGTCTTGGCGAAAAGCAACGCGAGCGCCGTGCCCACGGCTCCCAGAAAGAGCGAGGCCACAAACCCGACAATCGGCTCCACCTCGCGCCGGATAACCACTTCCCGAATGGCATGAAACAACATGCGCGGGATCATAACCCCCTTGAGAGCCACCGTGGCCCCCGCCATCAGCAATACCCAGAGCATGAATGACCCGTGGGCCAGGATAATCAGGATCCCCAACAGCATCCCCTGAAAAGCCACGGCCTGAATCAGCGTCCGTAACCGGCTCGCGCCCAGGGCCACAAAATTCAGTAGCAGCACCAGCACCAGAATAGGATCGATAAACTCTCTCATAGATTACCTCAGCAACAGAATCACACCAAAGGCCGACAACAGGCACGCCGCCACCAGGAACGTCGGCACAAACACCATCCGGAAGCGGGCCATGACCGACTCCACCACTCCGACAACCACGGCCAGCGCCAGCATGCCGACTATAAACAATCCCCAGTCACTCCAGGGATCCCCCCCTTTGAACGGCGCCACCACACGCAACAGAAAAGCACCCAGAATAAACAGTTTCATTGAGGCGCCGTACAGGATCATCCCGAATGCCGGCCCGCTATGATCCAGTACCATGACCTCATGAATCATGGTCAGTTCCAGATGCGTGTTCGGATCGTCAAAGGGAATCCGGGAATTTTCAACCAGCAGAACGATGAAGAGGCTAGCGGCCACCAGCACCAGCGATGGGGCCGCCGCGCCAGCGCCCAGGGGAAAGGTTCCGTCAAGCATCGTCGTCAGGGACAGCGAGGCGGACATCTTCGCCAGCACCAGGAATCCGAAAAACAAGGCCGGCTCGGCCAGGCAGGAGAACGTCACCTCGCGGGCCGACCCCATCCCCTCGAAGGCGGATCCGGTATCCAGGGCCGCCGAGGCGGTAAAGAAACGCCCGAGCGCGAACAGATAGGCGAAGAGAATCATGTCGCCACTGAACGCCACCGGGGCCGCATGTCCGCCGAACGGGATCAACATTCCGGCAAGCAGAGCCGTTGCCAATCCCACCACTGGTCCCGCCCGGAAGACCCAGGTCGTGGTCGTGCTGAAAACCGAGCCCTTCTTGAACAGTTTGACGAGATCATGATAGGGCTGCAGGATCGGCGCCCCGACTCGCCCGGCAAACAACGCCTTGGTTTTGCCAATGACCCCCAGCAGCAGGGGTGGCATAGCCAGCAACAAAACGATATGAACAAGACATTGAATCATAACGGCTTCCCATTTATTTCCATAACAACAACACAATTAGAAAAACGACAATATATAATAGATAGGCGTGGATGTTACCCGCCTGCAAGAATCGGAACGACGACAGAAATTTCGCCCCCACCCGATACGCCGGTTTCAGGACTGCATCCAGGACGATATCCAGAACATGGCTCTGAAAAACCGTTCGCCCCGGGAACACGGTCTTGATATCCGGCCGATGCATCCGCGGTTGCTGCACCCAGGAGAACAAGCCACCCAATATCTGGGCAAAGGAGGACGCCGTGTACTGCATTCTCTCCGACGGCGCCGCATACCCGCAATCCCAGGTGCCTGTCGAGGTGTGACCGCCCGAGCGAACCCGCCGGATCAGAACCACACCGGCCAACCCGGCCAGGACGATCAGGGACAAGGCGCCCAGACCCACCCACCCCAGTGGCGCAACGACCGCCAGGGAGCGTGTTCCCGACATGAGTCCCGGCGCCCAGTCCTGTACCGCACGATCCAGCGCTGGCGCCACAAGAATCGGCGCCATCCCGATCAGAAAACAGAGTCCCGCCAGCACCAGCATCGGGCCCGTCATGGCCTGACTCACTTCATGCGCATGCTCGACATGCCGTGATCGGGCCGCCCCGAGGAACACGGCGCCATACGCCTTGACAAAGCAGGCCAGCGCCAGCGCCCCGATCAGGGCCAGCGTAGGCGCTACAAACGCCGCGCCGAACCATGACACATCCTGCCCGATCCCCAATGTCCGGAACGCCCCGATATAGATCAATAGTTCGCTCACAAATCCGTTCAAAGGCGGTAAACCGCAAATGGCAACCGCACCGACGGCGAAAAAGAACGCCGTGCGCGGCATCACCCTGGCCAGGCCGCCCAGATGATCCATGTCGCGGGTGTGCGTCACATGAATCACCGCACCGGCGCTGAAAAATAGAAGTGCCTTGAACAAACCATGGTTCCAGACATGCAATAACGCGCCAGCCAACCCGAGAAGAACCCATTCCATGCAATTCAACGAGCGGCCCACCAGCGCCAGACCCACCCCCATCACAATGATCCCAATGTTCTCAATACTGTGATAGGCCAGCAGTCGCTTCAGGTCATGCTGACCCAGCGCCATGACAACACCTAGCACACCGGAGACCGCGCCAAGACATATCAAAAGACCGCCCCACCAAACCGGCGGGTCGGGCAACCAGGAGGTAATTCTGATCAACCCGTAGATCCCGATCTTGATGAGCACTCCCGACATCAGGGCCGAAACGTGACTCGGGGTCATGGCATGGGCGCCGGGCAGCCAGATGTGGAACGGCATCAGACCCGCCTTGCACCCGAAGGCGATCACCGCGAGCACAAACAGGGCGTTTACCAGTTCCGGACTCGCCACGCCCGACGGCAACGGTTCGAGCGAATAGGATCCCGTCACACTTCGCAGGATCGCAAACAGCGCAAAGAGGCACAGGGTGGAGATGTGGGTGGTAACGAGGTAAAGCCAACCCGACTCCCTCACCGCACGATCCTCATCCTCGGTGGTCACCAGAAAAAAGGCGCTCAATGCCATGATTTCCCACGCTGCCAGAAACAGGATCGTGTTCGCCGCTACGGTCACTCCCGCCAGGGCCGCCGTCACCAACCCATAGAACAGGCGCAGTTTCCGGCCATTGCGGGGATGTTGCGACTGACGCCAGTACTCCATCCCATAGAGGCCGCCCAGAGTCGGAATGAGAAAGATCGGGAGCAGAAAACACACGACCAAACCATCCACTCGCATCATCGCGCCGGATACCGGGGGCGACCACAACGACCACAGGGCGCCCGCGATACCGGAGACCGAACCGACCACGGCCATGGCGAGCGAGAGTCGCTGCCCCCGCTCATCATCGGCAGGATAGAATAATCCAGGCACGCCACTGGCGGCATGAAGCGCAATTCCAAGAACGATCAACCACTCATTCATGGAACACCCATTGCCGGATCGCCAACCAGGTAAATCCCGCCAGCAACGTCACGACAAAATACAGCATGTAGTACTGGATCTTGCCCTGCTGAACCCATCGGTAACGCATGAACTGCCCCATCGACCACTCAAAAAAGGGCTGGTACAGGATTCGGCTCAGTGTGTCTGGATACCCCGTCGTCATCTTTCCTTCGTCAGGAAATATCCCCCGGGGGGCAATGACATGGGTTTTGGGCCGCAGGAACTTCGGAAACAATTGCGTGACCATCAGTTCAGAATAGGATTGCCCCGTGTACTGGATTCTCGGCGTCGGAGCCAGATATCCGCACCCCCAGGTTTCGTCCCGGGAAACGGGACGGCGCCGGATCGCGAGAAGAAACAACACCGCGATGATGGCAATCATAATCCAAATGACGACATTCATCACGCCCAGCACGGGAAGCGGCGAGGCCGGGGAACCAAGAGTCGCCAGAAATGCGCCGGCTGGCATGGCAAAGACGGATTCCACCGTACGGGAATAAACCGAGATCAGCGCACAGGGAAAAAGGGCGGCCAGAATGCACAGTCCAGCCAGAATCGCCATCGGCGCCGTCATCCACAGGGACGATTCATGGGCCTGCCGTGCGCCCTCACTGCGCCCCGTTCCCAACAGCACAATCCCAATCAGGCGGACAAAACAAATCAGAGCCAACCCGCCTACCAGAGCCATGACACCGACGGAAAACAAGAGCAGAATCCGGCTGACGCCCGAGAAGGCAAGTCCCCCGTTTAGCAGGGACATATAAATGAGCCACTCGCTGACAAACCCGTTCAAAGGAGGCACGGCGGCAATGGCAAGGGCGCCCACGACCATGACCACCCCGGTTTTCGGCATTCGTTTCATCAACCCGCCCAGGCATTCCATATCCTTGCTCCCGGCCCCGTGCAACACACTCCCCGCCGCCAGGAACATCAACCCCTTCATCATCGCGTGATTCCAGACGTGCATCAGGCCGCCCGCCAGTCCCAGCGTCGCCACCACCGGGTGCCCGCTGGTGAGTCCCCACAAACCGACACCGAGGGCCAGCACAATCAGGCCGATGTTCTCGATGCTCGAATAGGCCAGGGCGCGTTTGACATCACGCTGAAACAGGGCCAGCGAAACTCCCAGTAACGCGCCGATGATCCCGATCCCCAGAAGCGCCGGGCCCCACCAGTCGGCGGGATGCCCCAGGATCATCATCATCCTCAGGATTCCGTAGATTCCGATCTTGATCATCACACCGGACATCAGGGCCGACACATGGCTTGGGGCCGCAGGATGGGCTTCGGGCAGCCAGATATGAAAAGGAACCAATCCCGCCTTGGCGCCGAATCCCACCACGGCCATCACGAAGATCACGGCGGCCAATGCCGGCCTCATCAGGGGAGCGGCCCGCCTGAAGCCGTCAAAGTCAAACGACCCGGCACGTCGTCCCAGCAGCAGAAACATCGCCAGCAAAATGGCCGCCCCGAGATGAGCGGCAATCAGGTAAATCCATCCCGCCGTGCGGACTTCCTTTTTTTCATGTTCGAACGTCACCAGGAAGAAGGCGGATAATGACATGACTTCCCATGCCACGAGGAACAGAAGTCCCTGCCGGGCCACGATCACCAGCGTCATGCCGAGAATGAAGAGATTGAAAAAAAACCAATGGGCGCCCATTGATTTCCGCTCACGAAAAACCTGCATATACTTGCCGCCGTAAATCGCCGCCAGCGGGGTCAGAACGAAAATCGGAAGGAGAAAGAATGCGGACAGCGTGTCGAGTTCAATATGAAACTCGCCGCCGGGAACAGCCCAGGGCAAACGCAACGACTCCGAAGCCCCCCCCGCCAGGGACAGGAGAACAGGCCAGAGCCCGAACACGCACGCCGCGACTGCGCCTCCCACCCCGAAACGTATGGCTCGTTCGGGGGAACGGCTGGAAAGCAGAGCGGCCAATGCCCCGGCCAGGAATAATCCAAAGGTTATGAGAAGGGTACTCACGGTATCGCCATGGCTCGCGCTGCGGCCAGAATCTCA
>JBAWZH010000020.1:0-25515 GCA_037143135.1 bacterium | reverse complement strand
GCCATGACGACGGGATGCCCCGCCTCACTCGCGCACAGATTTCGGCCTCGCACGATCGGCTGTGTTCACGGGATTTAATAGCAATCGCGTCGTCGGCCGTCTCGATATCACACCCGTGGATGATGAATTCGCGCATGGGACTCCTTTGCTTACCAGTGTTTACAGGCATGGATAATATCGGTCAGTTTGCCGGTGGCCACGCATTGCACCGTATCGGCGCCCCCGTAGTGCACAATCACGGCGCCATCCTCCTCTAGAATCGGGTTATCGGGATGCCGCACGAGTACGGGACGGTCGATTTTGGCGTAGTTCATATCGACTCTCTTCTCCTTGGTTCTCCTGAATAAGGACCGTCGGCCATGAGGCCGACCCACGCCGGGGTCTCGCCGACGGGTAACGAATACTCCACATCGTCAAATCGAATATCGTCCGCACCGTCCACCGATATGGCCGCGCCGACACGCATCGCCGGACGGCCCCACGGCGTATCCTCTCCAACAGGCACGGAGTTCGGCGGACTATACCCCTGCGGGCACGGACGGACATCGAATAGTCCGGATGGCCAGGGCGTCTTCCGCTCAATCTCGACAAGAACCCGTTCGAAACGAATGCCGGAAATCCGGCCTTTCGGTTCGCCATAGACAACGATTCCGTTTTCACCCCGGCACCGGACATCGATGAACCGGACGTCGCGTACAGTCCCCCCGCGCGTTTCGGCATTCCGCGGTAGCGCCGTGACATAGATCGCCTCACCGGCCCCCCACCATCCCGGCGCCACCCGCTGCGTTTGCACCTCAATGTTCCGGAACTCGACATCCTCCACATTCCCCTGATCCCGCAACTGGATCCCGAGCCCGCGGTTGCTGCGTTCGATCACGCAGTCTGTCATGCGCACGCGCCGGAAACTGTCCACCGATTCGGATCCGATCTTGAAGGCGGCCGAGGCGCTCTCCAGACGGCACCGCGTGATCTCAATGTCCTCGCACGGCCCGTACTGGGCAAATGCCGATGTATTCTTGAGCACAATGCAGTCATCGGCGGACACGATGTGGCAGTCCGAAATCCGGACGCGGCGGCAATGATCGGGATCAATCCCGTCGGCATTCGGAAACTTCAGGTCGTTGAAAATCTTGACGTTATTGACCTCTATATCCTGGCAACCGGAGAAGTGAAGCGTCCAGTTGGCCGCGTTGCGGAATGTCAGATCGCGCACGGTCAACCGGCGCACATTTTCGAAACAGGACAGGGCCGGCCGCCAGGGCTGGGTTCGCACGATACCCTCTCCGGTTGAATCCACGATGAACGCATGGCACTGGCCGTCCAGAGTGCCCGTCCCTGAAAGCGTCACATCCTCCGCATGACGACACCCGATCCAATGCCGTCTTTCGTCCTTCACCCGCTGGGGGAAGGCTTCGATGTTGGAGGGGCTCACCAGACGGGCGCCATCGCCCACATGGAACTCCACGCGCGAACGCAGGTCAAATGCACCCGACAATACCGTCAGGCCGGCCGGGATCACCACGCGACCTCCTCCCGCCTCGGCGCAGGCGTCTACCGTCCGCTGAATCGCCGCCGCATCATCGGTTGAGCCATTCGCAACAGCGCCGTAATCAAGAATGTTGAAGTCGTGAAACATGGCCGATGACTGTACCCTAACCGGTCGAAGGAGATCACGGAAAATCAGCGTGAAGCCCGTATGGCGGATAGGTCCGCAGGATTCGGCTCAACAACCGCTTGCCCACATTTAAATTTTGATGATATATAGTGACGAATTAGCGATGAACACCGTGTCGACCGAACAACCCAGTCTCGAAAGCCTGCTTCACCGGCACTTCGGCTATACCGCCTTCCAGCGCGGACAGAGAGACCCCATCGAGGCCGTCTTGAGGGGCGAGGACGCCATCGTCGTCATGCCGACGGGCGCCGGAAAATCGATCTGCTTTCAACTCCCCGCCCTGATGATGAAGGGCATCACTCTCGTCGTTTCACCGTTGATCTCGTTGATGAAGGATCAAGTCGACGGCCTCGCAGAGAGAGGCCTGCCGGCGACCTCGCTTAACTCCATGATGTCGGCGGACGAAGCGGCGGAGCGGATTGGGAACCTGCGGGCGGGGAAGACCCGTCTGGTGTATGTGGCCCCGGAGCGTTTCCGGAACAGGGGATTTCAAACGCTTTTGGCTGACCTGGATGTGTCGCTCATCGCGATTGATGAGGCGCATTGCATCAGCCAATGGGGCCATGATTTCCGGCCTGACTACACCCGACTGGGGGCCGTGGTCAAAATGCTCCCCAAGGCGCGGATCATGGCGCTTACGGCAACGGCAACCCCGGACGTCCGCGCCGACATTGCGCGGCAATTGGGACTTGGGGAAAGCGGGCGCGGCGCCGCCCGCGTCTTTGTCAGCGGGTTTCGCCGCGACAACTTGCGCCTGGTGGTCAGTCACGTCTCCACCCACATGGAGAAAATGCGCCGGATCACGCAGATTCTCAAGACCTATCCCACCGGCATCATTTACTGCAGTACGCGCAAGCAGGTCGAACGGGTTGGAACGATGCTGGCCGAGGACGGGATCAAGCACATGATCTATCATGCGGGATTGACGGATGAGCAACGGCACCGCGCGCAGGATCGCTTTATGGGCGGGGAGGTGCCCGTTGTCGTCGCCACCAATGCCTTCGGCATGGGGGTGGATCGTTCGGATCTGCGCTTTGTGATCCACTGGGATGTGCCGGGGAGCATTGAGGCCTATTACCAGGAGGTCGGCCGCGCCGGGCGGGATGGACAACTCTCCCACTGCGAGTTGTTGTACAACTATGCCGACGTTCGGACACAGGAATTCTTCCTGGATGGCTCGAACCCCGACCCCGACGTCATCCTGGGTGTCTGGGATGAGGTGTGTGCCATTTTGAAGGGGGGGCCACAAACCTGTCCGTTGGACGAATGGGGCGGGCGTATTCATACGACGGACAATAAGATCACCGTCCACACCTGTATGGGACTCTATGAGCGTTGCGGCTTGATCGAGCGCGAGATCAAGGCGGGCTCGCGGTGTTACACGACGTCCCTGGTCGCCGGGGGTGACTTGAAACGGTTGCGCGACATGCTTCCCTCTCTCAAAGAAAAGCGCAACCGCGACATGAAGAAACTGAACTTGATGCTTCGCTACACGAACACGCATCAATGTCGGCATAATTTCATCCTCGATTACTTCGGGGAAGCGGAGGTCATTCAAGGGTCGTGTGGTTGCTGCGATCACTGCGGTTTCGAAACGTTGGTTCGGGCCCGCCCGCCCACCGCGTCCGAATGGCCCATGGTTCAGAAACTTCTCAGTTGTGTGGGACGACTCGAGGGCCGATACGGCAGGAATACGGTCATCGCCGTGGCGACGGGGTCGAAAGCCAAGGACATTCTCGCCCGCGACCTGCAGCAGGTTCCCACCTACGGCGTTCTGGCCGGAACGCCTCCCGACCATCTCCGGACACTGTTTGATGAATTGGTAAAGGCCGGAACCATTGCCTTGAGCACGGATCAGTATGCGGTGGCCAGCCTGACGCCGCTGGGACGTGAGGTCGCCTGGCAGCGTGCCACCATCAGCATCAAATGGCCCTCGCAGGCAAAGCCCGAATCCCCCAATGATCGTTCCGTACAGAGTCACCGCCGGGGCGGGAACACGGGCGGCGGACGGACGCTCTCAACGGGTCTTGAACGCGTTCTTTCCGCTGAAGAAGATGCCCTATTTGAAGAACTCAAGGAATGGCGCAGGGAAGAATCCACGCACCAAGGCATCCCTGCCTACCTCATCTTCGGGAACAAAACGCTGAAGGCCCTCGCGATCCTGCGCCCGACCACGCATTCAGCCCTCGAAAAAGTTCCCGGGTTCGGCCCTGTGAAACTTGAGGAATACGGCGCTGATCTGTTACGATTGATGAATCGGATGAATCGTGGCTAGGCTCTTAATCACGGACACAACATGCTCGCATACCAATTATTGACGGAAAGCACGTTCTTCAAGGAGCTCTCCAGAGAGACTCTCAAGGCGCTGGCGTCCATTGCCAGTTCACGGGATCTGAGGAAACGAGAGACCTTGTTCAGGGAAGGCGAGGCGGGAAAAGCCATCTATCTGTTACGGAGTGGCGCCGTTCAACTGCACAAGACCTCCCCCGATGGCAATGACGTCGTGATCAAGATTGTCCAACCCAGCGAAGTCTTCGCGGAAGTGGTACTGTTCGAGCGCGCCAGTTACCCGGTCACGGCGGCCGCCCTGTCGGCAAGTGAAGTCATTATTTTCCCCAGAGAGAAGGTCCATGCGTTGCTGAGCGTCGAGTCGTTCCGGAACGACTTCATCGCCATGTTGATGCGCAAACAGCGATACCTGGCCGAACGCATCGTTCAGCAACAGGCGCATGACGTGGAGGGCAGGTTACTCTGGTTTTTGAGGGATCAGTTCGGGACACAACGAATCGTGACCCTGCCCTTCTCCAAGAAGGATCTGGCTGGCGCCATCGGAACCACCCCGGAAACCCTCTCGCGCCTGATCCTGCGACTGAGTCGACGCAGAGT
Organism: bacterium; assembly: GCA_037143135.1. Classification (GTDB taxonomy): domain Bacteria; phylum Verrucomicrobiota; class Kiritimatiellia; order CAIKKV01; family CAITUY01; genus JAABPW01. The sequence goes on along the minus strand of JBAWZH010000020.1, from coordinate 20,954 downwards.
GCTGACATGGAAGGGAAAGACCGTCACCCGCCATGACGTGTCGGCCTGACTCACGCAGTGAGGCGATCAGGAAAGGGTTGTCCCGTGGACACTGTGAAAGGTGAGTGAGCCCCCGGCCAGCATGGACAGTTTCTCCAGACCGCGCTGACGCAACAGTCGATACGCCAGGTAACTCCTGAAACCAACCCGGCAGTACACGTAGATTGGCCTATCCCTCGGCAGACTGTCGGCCTGTGACCGCAGTTTTCCAAGAGGGATATTGACGGCGCCGGGGATATGCCAATGGTCGTATTCCCCGGGGCTCCGGACATCCAGGATCAAACCCTTTTCGGTCTTGACCGGGAAGTCCTCCGCATACCACATGACCACGTCGCCCTTCAGGCAATTGGCGGCGACGAACCCGGCCATATTGACAGGATCCTTCGCCGATCCGTAGGGAGGCGCATAGGCCAATTCAAGCTCCTGCAAATCATAGACGGTCATTCCGGCCCGGATCGCGGTGGCAAACACATCAATCCTTTTGTCCACACCATCAAACCCCACCACCTGGGCACCGAGTAGTTTCCCGCTGTCAGGGGCGAATATCACTTTCACATGCAGGGGAACCGTGCCTGGATAATAGCCAGCGTGACCGGACGGATGAAGATAGATTTTCATGAAGGGCTGGCCAGCCTTCTTGAGAGATCGTTCGGAGGCTCCGGTCCCGCCACCCGTCATGGCGAAGACCTTCACAACCGCCGTGCCCTGGGTTGAGGCATAGACAGTCTGGCGTCCGCATAGGTTCTCGGCGGCGATTCGTCCCTGGCGGTTCGCCGGCCCTGCGAGAGGAATAAGCGAAGGCACTCTCGTGACGGTATCCACAACTTCGACGGCATCCCCAGCGGCGTAGATATCGGGATCCGAGGTGCGCATGCCGGACGATACGCAGATTCCACCGCGAGAACCAAGTTCCAATCCTGCAACTTCGGCCAATGCGGTATCAGGGCGCACCCCGACAGCCAGGATGGCCAGATCCGCCGTCAGCGTTCTGGCGTTCGTCAGGTCAACGGCGACCTTGCCGGCGATATCCCGGAACGATGCGGCGGCAGTCCCCAGATGGATCGAGACCCCGTTTTCGCGGATGTGGCTCTCGAGATCCCGCGCCATCTCCCGATCCAGCGGGGGGATCAGTTGGTCGGCCATTTCCACGAGCGTCACGGCCAGTCCCCGTTCCCGGAAGTTTTCGGCCATTTCGACGCCAATATAGCCGCCACCGATCACGATGGCGCTGGATGCGCCTCCATCCACAACGGCTTTAATCCGATCCATGTCCTCGATCGTGCGTAATACGAACACTCGGGGATGCTCCAGTCCGGCCAGTTTCGGGCGGATAGGAGCGGCGCCGGTGGCCAGGACGAGTTTGTCGTAGGACTCTTCGTATTCCCGCCGGGTGGCCAGATCCACGGCATGCACCGTGCGGCGCGGGCGATCAATCGAGGCCACCTCGTGCCGGATCCGCACATCCAGATTCATGGACGCCTTCAAACTCTGAGGCGTCTGAAGCAACAGGGCGTCACGATCCTTGATCACGCCGCCGACATGATAGGGTAACCCGCAATTGGCGAAGGAAACATGATTTCCCCGTTCCAACACCACGATGTCCGCGAACTCATCCAGCCTCCTGATTCTCGCCGCCGCAGACATCCCGGCAGCCACTCCTCCAACGATGACCACTTTCATTTCGGGTTGCCCTTCGTCTGACTGGCCTGCTTGCGTCGGATACAATCCAGAATCGTCAGTACACTGGGGTCGGCAAGGGCGTACCAGACCTCCTTGCCGCGTCTGGCGGCCCGAACCAGTCCTGCCCGACGCATCTGGTTCAGGTGCTGGGAAATGGTCGCCTGGGGCAGATTAAGCCTCTCCATGATCACATGAACAGGCGCGTCCCCTTCCCTTTGTATCAGATCCACCAGTTTAAGACGGCAGGGATGAGCCAGCATCTTCAGGGCGCCGGCCATATGCTCCAGGAGTTCCGGGGACAACTCGACAGTGCAGTTTTCATTCGTTTTCATACCACAATCATATGCTAATATAAGAATATGACAATGTGATACTTGCATTTTTCGAGACTTGCCTCGGGGCATCGGCCTTAATAACGTTGAGCTCTTCTATTATGCAAAGACTGGACTCCATTATTTCGACGCTTCTTTTCGGTCTCATATCGGGCGTTGTGATTCTCGCGCCCTGGATGTTTGGCGCCTGGGAGACGTGGTGGTTCTGGCCATTCATGGTATGCCTGTTTACCGCTGGCGCCTGCTATGCCGTGCGACTGATGTTGTCCTCAGTACTCGGGACTCGGCGCCTGAATTTTTCGACCCTGACCTACAGTATGATTGTCCTGTGGTCGCCCTTTCTGGTCTATGCCCTGATACGCGCCATTCAGGCGGATGTGAGAATGGATGCCGAGCGGAGTTTTCTGCTCCAATCCAGTCCCTTTCTTCTGGGACTCATGGTGGCAACAGGCCTTTCGGAGGGAAGGCAACGCCTGTTATTAACCCTCATCATGGTCAATTTCGCCTGTCTGGGGGTGTACGGGATAGCCAACCATTACCTGACTGGGAATGCTCTGGTTTTGTGGGTTCCTGGATTTGAGCAGTACCAACTCAAATATCACCGTGCAACAGGCACCTATTTTTGCCCGGATCACTTTTCAGGTCTCATGGAGATTGCGATGGGCATGGGGCTGGCGCTATTGCTGGTTCGATCCTCCTCGCCCCGCCAGCGCATCGCGGCCCTGGGCGTATCCGCCATTGCCATTCTGGCCATATTCCTGACACGATCACGCGGAGGAGGCATCGTCGTCGGCGTCGTCATGATGGCGGCGCTGTGGCTTTGCACCCTGTCATGGAACCCAACAACCCGCCGTCTGGCGCGGGGCATTGGCGCCGCCAGTCTGATTGCGGGGTTCTTGGTCATAACCGTGTTCGGCGGGCATTATGTGGAACGCTTCAAGGAATATCCGTGGACAAAACTTGAGCATTCAGACCGGTTTCAAATGTCAGCGGCCGCCCTGCGCGCCTGGAAAACGGCGCCCTGGTTTGGAGTGGGTCCGGGAATGCACCAGAATGTTTGGCCCCACTTTTCGGCCAGCACCGACGGAGACCGGAGCGCCTATAGATGGCCGACCTTTCCCAACAACAATTACCACTCATTCGAGGCTCACAATGACTGGGTGCAATTATTGGAGGAATATGGATTGATCGGGATTGCCCTGTTTCTGGTTGCCACCGGACATGCCGTCATCCATCTCTTCCGGCGATGGAAGCGCTGGGCTAACCTGCCCTCCCTTCCTTCATCCGGTAGCGCCTCACCGGATTGGGTTCTTCCGGGAACGCTCCTGGCCGCGCTTGCCATGGCCATTCATTCAGTCGGTGATTTCAATCTGCAAATACCCGCGACAGTCTGGGTTTTGGGAGGCCTGGTCGGCCTGGCCACAGGCATGGCGCGTCATACTCCCCCTCACATCAGGCAACCCGGCTCACATTTACCACCATGAATACATCCAGATCACGTTTATCATCGATGCGGGAACGATTCTTCAGGTCGGCCATACCCCTGCTGATCAGCGACCTCTTTGCGCTTGTTGTTGCCTATTATCTCACACTCTTCATACGATTCTACAACCCCATCGGGAAACAGATCTTCACATGGGTCAATGTGACGCTGGGTTTTCGGGAGTCGGCGGAGGTGGGAATAACGCTCGAGAATTACTACTTTTACAATGCCCCGCGGATCCTCTGCCTGCTGGCGGCAACCCTGATTCCCCTTTACGGATTCCTGAATCTGTATGCGAGACGGCGGTTAATACGCAGACTGCATGCAGCCCTGAACGTGGCGACGTCCTGCCTGATCGCCCTGTCGCTTTTTTACGGGTATTTTTACCTGACCCGAAATGACTATCATCCCCGCAGCGTCTTCGCCACGTTGCTGGGCGTCACGGCATCCCTGACCATTCTGGGCCGATGGATAACGGGAAGACTGCTTAGTCACAGTCGGCCTGCGGTCTGCCGGGTTCTGCTGATCGGAACGGGGCCTGAGGCGGAATTTATTGATCGCTACATTACCGTGAAACGGCCGGAGGGGCTGGAGGTGGAAGCCCGGTTGCCCGTCAGTATGCCCCTGGTCATGGAACCCCTTTTGGAGCAGATCAAGGATCGGGTGGTAACGCGGCGGACACACATGATTCTTTGCGCCGAGAAAAACCTCAGCGTGGCGCAAATCATGCAGTTACTGGAGTTGGGGGAGAGCCTTGGACAGGAAGTAAAAGTTTTGTCCAACAAACTGAATGTGCTGATCAACGAGGCGGGGGTAGCATCCGATTATTTTATGGAGTTGCCGCTGGTTCATTTTGCGATCCTTAAACCGGATGCGCCGGGGCAGCGGATTCGCCAATTTCTTTTCAGAATTCTGGCGGGGGTTGTGCTTCTTCTGTGTTCCCCCTTCATGCTGTGCATTGGTTTACTGATCAGACTTTCCGGGCCGGGCCCGGTCTTTTTCATTCAGGAGCGGATCGGGATCAACCGGAAATCCTTCCGGATGTATAAATTCCGCACCATGCATGACCGGGCCGAAGAATTGCTTTCGCAGATCGAGGAGTTCAACGAATCCGGCGAGGGGCTTTTCAAAATCAAGCGGGATCCGCGCGTGACGTGGATTGGCCGTTTTTTGCGGAGACTCAGTCTGGACGAACTGCCGCAGTTAATCAACGTGGTAAAGGGGGAAATGACCATCGTAGGGCCTCGCCCCTTGCCGAGGCGGGACTTCGAGAACTACTACGAGGAGTGGCACTACAGCCGGCACAGCGGATTGCCGGGCCTGACATGCCTGTGGCAGGTCTCAGGACGCAGCGATATCAGTTTCCACAACATGTGTATTCTGGACGACTACTACCTGCGCAACCAGAATACCCTGTTGGATGTGAAAATCATTCTGCGCACCATCGGGGTGGTGCTGTTCGCCAAGGGGGCTTATTAGACTTCTGAAGGAAACCATGTCATTCGGTATCCACACCCTCTACACGCAACTATTCAAACTCTGGCGGGAGCGACGCTTCGAACTTTTTCTTCATCGTCTCAAGCCAACACCGTCCGACACCCTGCTGGATGTCGGCGGCTATCCGGAGTTCTGGACCTCACACCCGCAACCGGTCCAACGTCTCGACATACTCAATATCCACGCCATCTCGTGGTCTTCTCATGACGCGCCGAATCACAACATCCGCTTATTAATAGGCGATGGGTGCTCCCTGAACATGCCGGATCAGTGTTACGAACTGGGGTTTTCAAACAGCGTCATCGAACACGTCGGGTCATGGGAACGACAGCAACAATTCGCCTCTGAATTGCGCCGGATTGCGAAGGCACTGTGGGTGCAAACGCCTGCCTATGGGTGCCCTATCGAGCCGCACTATCTGGCTCCGTTTGTTCACTACCTTCCGCGTTCATTACAGAAGGGCATGCTGCGCTGGTTCTCACTTTGGGGATGGATTGAACGTCCGACCCGTCCACAAATTGACTCCATGGTGGAAACTACACGGCTCCTGAAGAAATCAGAAATGCAACGACTCTTCCCGGACTGCGAAATCGTCACCGAGCGGATCCTGTGGACGATTCCAAAATCCCATATCGCCATCCGGGGAAGGAATTCCGAACCGCACAGGGCCATGGTGGATCCTATCGAACGGCGCTCTCACCGGTGACCAGCACCGATGGAGACCGGAGCGCCTATAGATGGCCGACCTTTCCCAACAACTATTACCACTCCTTCGAGGCTTACAATGACTGGGTGCAATTATTGGAGGAATATGGATTGATCGGGTCGGGGTGGTGCTGTTCGCCAAGGGGGCTTATTGAATAGTTGCCACAGGGTCAGGACTTCCGGGCGACGCAACGGATAAATTCACCGCGCTCCACAATGGCACCCGCCATCACAACCAATTTACGGGCACGCTGAGCGACCTTGTTCAGGGCTGGAGAGTGAAACAGATGACACGGCACGGGAGCGTGCCAACTTGACGTCACCGTCTCCACAAGACTCCACCCCGTCCTAACAAGGGCGTCACGAAGATTCTTCGGAGTGAAAAAGAGCTGGTGATGCAAGATGGGGCCCTTGGATACATACATCCGCCGCCGACCCCGCTCATTCGAAAATCGAAAAACGAGATCATTAAATTCATTCGGCACCTCCACCAGGAAAAGCCCCCCGGGCTTAATCCACCGATGGATCCGTTTCAACACAGACAAAGGATCCCGAACATGCTCCAGAACATGATTCAGGGACACCAGGTCAAAGAAATCCGGAGGGAAATCCACAGTCTCGACAGTCCCCTTCAAAACCGGAATCCCGAAATGATCGTGGGCATATGAAATGCAATAGTCAGAGACCTCCGCCCCATGAACATCCCACCCCTCCTTCTTGAATACCGCAAGGAAGTTTCCGGTTGCACATCCGAGGTCGAGCATCCGCCCTCGCCCTCCCGCAAGCCTTGAGAGGCGGCCTTCAAGTTCCCTGTAGTAGGGTAACTTGGCTCCAACCACCTCATCGTATTGAACCGTCAAATAGTCGTCAAAATAACTATTGCCCTCATTATAGAGCGCATCGACCTCTTCCGGAGTGAGGAAGGGTGACAGAAACCGGAATCCACACTGTTCGCATCGAACGATAGTGCGGGCAGTTTGCTCCAGCTTAAGCAGCACGGCCAACCTCGGCTGCGCCACAGCATTCACAGCCCCACACAGGGGGCACGGTTCGAAAGAACAGGCATTCACCCTCACGTCATCACCAAGTTTCTGATTCATTTATTCTATCTTTCTTCTTCATAACCCGTTCCACCAAAAGGCGTTGTCTTCGCAGATATATCATCCACTGGGTGCCTTCTGTTCAACCAATAAATCCGGATAAAGTGCGGTGATGAATTGCCGCAACTCCTCCTGCCCCTTCCCGAGGACTCTCACAGGGAAGAGCACGGACACATAGGCCCAGCGCGACGAACGATTCCGGAAGATCCGATCCGCCGCCATCCAGAAGATGCGCTTCACATGGGAGGGCGTCTCTCGACCGGCTCCACCGGTAAACCAGTACGCGTAACTCTGCCGCCCTCCGCCGGGAGATTCCAAGTCAAGCACCTGAACGTCCAAAGGGATCCGGCCCGTCAACGGAACCGACAGGCGGGAGTCTGACAGGATCCGAAACCCCTGCGACACCAGACAGATTTCCGGTCGGTGAATACTTGAGCGCTCACGCCCGCTGAAAACCACCGTCACCGAAACGGGATCAACGCCCTCCTGCCCATACCGTTTTCGGACAATGGTGGTATCCGCAGGCAACAAACTCCGTTCCGCGCAAGACAGCCGATCCAGATGCCCGCCACACTCCGGGCACACCCCAGGAACCTTGGCATCCTTGACAGGAACAGAAGCCAGGCAGATCATGTTGGTGCAAAATGCCACATCCGTCCCAATCCAGCCCTGAACATTACCCGGCAACTCAGTCCGCAAGGTGGGCGGAACGAGTTCAACCCGAATCGCCATCACCGAGACTGAAATCCCCACCGCACTCGCCATCGCTCCGGCCAGAAAAATCGGACGCCAGAGGGGCATCCCCGCCACATGTTCCGGATCACGACCTAGTCTGGATCCGGCCTCCGTCCCAAACCGGCCGCGATCCCGGACCGGGATCCGATCCAATTGACCGGAGGCCAACAACATCACTCCGACCGCTGCGGCATAGAACAGGTATCCTGAATAATCGTGATACACGCCCACTGCAACCTTTTCCCCCATCAACGCGGCGATGAGCCCGATCCCCACAACCCGGGCGATGTTGCCGATGACCGCCGCCGGCAGCGAGAGCAGAAACAGCGCCCATTTCCGAACCACGGTCTTCTGACTCACATAACCATAGGCCGCAACAATGGCCATCAGCGCGGTCAGAGAGCGGATTCCGCTGCAGGGATCCGCCACATCGAGATGAAATCCCCCGCCCGCGGCCGAATGGATCGCAGTCCCGATCCGGGTCACCGGAATCCCCAGCGCATTCAACAACCCGGAGGCTGTCGTGGTCGCCATCAGCCTCAGGGGAAACGTCATGTTGTCGAATATATTGACGGGCACGGCAAACAGGAGAAAGCCGCAGGGGAAGAAGAGCAACCGTCCCATGCGGTTCCCCCACAGGAACGTCGGAATCCCCCAAATGACCCCGATCAACCCAAGCACCGAGATCTGAGGCAATTCCGCCCGTAGCCCCATCCAGTGCAGCACCAGCCCGATCCCGATCACCACACCGCCCCACCCGCCTGCGCGACCGGAGATCGCACTGCGGACTTCCGACCTCCGCCGCCACACCAACCAGAGGGCGATCACGGGAATCAACCAGCCATGGGAATAGTTTCCACCAAAGGAAACCGAACTATCGCTCCACCGTTGCGCGAGCCAGACGAATAGCGACCGCGTTCCCTGGCGCGCATCCAATCCGGCATAGGTATTGCCCCAGACTTGAAAAATCACCAAGACCAGGACCATCGGCAACGCCAGCAGCGCGATCCGCCCAATGCGGCTCCCATTCGCCGAATTCCTGTTTTGAATATTCTCCATATCAGGCTTTCTTGAACAAGCAAACCATCCCCAGCAGTCTCATGCTCCCCTCCTGCGCCGACAAATCGCATGCCACAACAACAACCCGACGAAACGAACATTGCCGATCAGATAGCGACGCCACAATCGCCGAGGGTCCATCAGAAGACGGAACAACCACTCCATCCCGATGCCCATCATCCACCGTGGAGCCTGGTAGACCATCCCCGCGTGAAAGTCAAATGCTGCACCCACTGCAATCAGAACAGGTGCGTCCAAAAGGGGTCTGAACTGCGCCATCCAGAAATCCTGTCGAGGCGTTCCTATCCCGACCCACACCACATCAGGCCTGGCCGCGTTGATGGCGTTGGCGATCACTCCGACTTCGTCCTCCCGCAAAGGCCGGAAAGGCGGCGCATACGTCCCAACCACACTCATTCCCGGAAAACTTGTGGATAACCGTTCCTGAAGCCTCACTAGGGTTTGCTCGGTGGCTCCATAGAAATAATGACGGAGTCCCCCCACCTGCCCTATCACCCTCAACATCAGGTCAGGCCCATAGACCCGATCCACTGCGAACCCCTTGGCTCGTCCAATCCACACCAGGGGCATGCCATCCGGCGTAGCCATACCCGCCCCCTCTACAATCGCCGCCAACCTGGCGTCATCATGGCACTTGAGCACGGTATCCGTCGTGCAAACGTTGACATAGACACGATCCCGGCGCGACACCCACCCTTCAACGCGTCGGACCGCCTCGTCCATCGTCAACTCGCTAACTCCAACATCCAGAACGCGGAAGCGTCGATCATCCAGGCTCATGTCCGGGGTCCCTCCCGGTTAGGCACGAGCGCATTGTATTCACGCCACAACGCGGCATAGAAGGGCTCAAACTCGAATTTAGCAAGAAAGGCCTGCCGCGCCCGTTCTCCCATTGTCCGGCGCAAGGCAGGATCCTCAAGCAACCGTCCAATGGCATCCGCAAGGGCCTTGTCATCATTGGGGGGGACCAGGAATCCCGTCACCCCATTCTCAACCTGTTCCAGTGTTCCACCGATCGCGGTCCCCACCACCGGACGCCCCAGTGCCATCGCCTCGATCACCACACCTCCAAAGGGTTCGGGTTGGCCTGAGGCCATGATCGCGACATCCATTGCCGCGGTACCCGCCTTGATATCCTCGACATCCCCTGTCAACACCACGCAGTCACCCACCCCCTGCTCATCGATTAATCGCTTCAACGCGGCCAAGTGCTCCTCATTCCCCGGGAAAGGACTCCCCATGACGACATATCGCGCCCCAGGAAACCGATCCTTCAGTCGAGCCGCGGCCCGGACGAAAACATCCTGCCCCTTCCTGACCAATTTGATCCGTCCCACCAGACCGATCAGGAGTACATGGTTCAATCCAAACCGGTCCTTGAACGCCTGAACCCGTTCCGCCGGGACAGGATCAAATTCCGAGGCTGGAAATCCATTGTGAAGCACCTTGATTTTTTCCTGAAAACACGACGCAAACTGATCAGCCATCGATCGGGACACGGAAATGACCATGTCCGCATTGTACGCCAGAAGCCGCTGGAAAACAGTCCAGAACACACCAAACTCCTGAAACGATTCCCGGACATGGACCACATGAGGGATCCCCGTTTTCCGGGCTGCCGCGCCCCATGCAGGCACCATGGCGCCCGTATTGGTGTGAACCAAATCCGGCCGGTTTCGAACCAACCAACGCTTGGCGGCTGAGGAGCATCGAAGTGCATCGATAAGGAGCGGCACGATATGAAATGGGTTACGGAACGCGCTTCGTTGCAGGAGGGGAAGACGGGCATCAATGAGAATCTCCGCCCCCAATGAGTCGAGGCGCTGCTTCAACATCCCGTCATAGGGGAGCACCACCGTCACCTGATGCCCCTCGCTCAGTTGACGGGTCACCAGACGAAGCAAGGACCGGCTTGCACCGTACAAATCCGTTCCGTTATGGACATAGACCAACTTCATGCCGCTCCTCCGGAACGGTTCATGGTGTACAGGAACTTCCCGCTCGCCGAAGTGGGAATTCCGGAAACCCGGTTGATCTCCAGCACCGCATTGCCCCCCAGAACAGCCAATAAGTCGGTTCGGATGGCCCCCGCCAATCCCGCCGCCACCGGCTCGCCAACCTCCGGATCGAGCACCAAACTCAGCCGGTAAAGCCCATTCCGCTCCTGGATTAACTGAAAACACCGGATACACCCGGGATTATGCACCACACCGATCAGGTGACGGATATAAACAGGAGACACAAATCCTCCTCGGGTGGATGTCAGAAATTCCAGTTTACGCCCCTCGAGTCTCTCCAGTAGCGGAAAAGGCCTCCCGCAGAGGCAGATCCTGTCGCTCAATGCCGCCATGTCGCCAATCTCATACCGGATCAAAGGAAATGACGGATTCCCCAGCAGGGTGACCAGAAGACGTCCAGTCACCCCCGCCTCAACCGGCCGACCTTGGTCATCGACCACTTCCAAATGCGCATGATGACTGTACCGATGCAAGCCCCCGTGTTCGCATTCACACGCCATGTCCGTGCACTCACGGCTCCCATACTTGTTATGGACCCGCGCCTTGAACACCTCCTGGAGAAGCGCCCGCCCGCTATCAGTTACGGTTCCCGCGCAAGCCATGATTCCGGACAGGGGACGTACCGTCAGGCTGCGGCGTTTGACAAAGTCGGCCAATGCAACCGCGGCATCGAAATAGGCCATCATATACTGGACAGTAGAACGGTTAATCACCTCGACATACTGAGTCATGCGCGCCTCATCCATCAGGAAGGCGTTCAACCACTGCTCTCCGGATAAGGCACTCATGACACGTTTCCCAAGCGAATCTCGAGCATGATTGATTTCCGCCATGGATCCCCAGAGTCTGAAATGGGGCCTGCCGAAGGGGAATCCGCACAAGGTCTGGGAATACAGCCGACTTCCGCGCCCCTGATCCCGGAACGAGGCATCATGAATCACGGTGGTTGGCACTCCTGAAGATCCGCCGGTCTTCACCTGAATCCAGGAATACCCCCGCCCCGGCCCATTCTGGAATGATTCCCGCAGTTCTGGTGTCATGAACTCGGTAAAATGCCCCCCTATCTCCGCCTTGGCGAGAATAGGAAAATCCGATAGCATCGTCGGCCCACCCGCCGTGACACGCTCGCGGTAATACGGAACGTACTCCGCCGCATGACGAAGTACGGCTCCAAGACGCACCTCCGCCTGATCAGTCAGTTGCCCGTTGGAAAACCTCTCCATGGACAGAAAATCACGGTACGTGCGGCGCACATGGGAGCCAATGCCATCACTTAACCCAAACAAGATTTGAAGTTTGGCAGACTCAAGCATACCCCGCCACCTTTCGCGATTCCTCACCCACTTCGCCGGGGGCGGCTTCAATATGCCCCTTCCATCCGGGGGGCGGAATGAATCGGTGAAGCACAGGAACTGAATCCAGAGATCGATACGGATGTCCATCCACGGTGATTCCCACCGAATCAGGCCGCAAGGCCCCCCATGAATCAGCCTTGAATAAACTCATGTTGCCCAACACCGGGATCTTCCGCCAGTCAAACCCCATCATTTGAGCGCAGGCCAGATCCATCAAAAACGGGTTATCCGCCATCCCCAGAAGTCCCAGCGGCACAGGCAACGCCTGCAGAGGACCATCCCCTTCTCCAGCCACCAGCGCATCCATCACCACCATGTAGGCACGCTGGGGCACCGGACACAATGCCCCGCCCTCCCGGGGAGCATAGCGGATGATCCAGTTCAAGTCGTAAATCATGCGCCACAGGGTGTCGTTTCCATACCATGAACCAGCCCCGATATACAGGCGTCCCTTGAGGTTTTTGCGCGTGCTGACCGTCTGGATCCCGGCCCATCTGCGAATCAGAAGCCATGCCATCCTGGCCCCCAGGAATACAAGCCGCGCACGTTTCTGCAAGAGTTCCCTGACCACAACCTGAAACCGAACGAGACGGGATCCGTCAGATGCATAATCATCCCGGCCCTGGCGATGGTGAACCAGATAGGCTTTACGAACATTAATCCCTACAAGATTCTTCAAGGCACACGTCAAACCGGCCTTCTGATGAGTCTTGAGTTTGGGAACATTGATGAAGAGATCGCAGTCCAAGACACTCCCCGCCACCAGATATCGATGCCGCCCCGGATTGTGCTGTCTGGCGGTTTCACGCCCGTCGTAATCAGACACTCGGAAACGGTTTGACTCACCGCTAACCGACTCCAGAAAACTGTCTTCATCCAACACGACTTCCCGGCAACCCAGCGGATCTCCGCCACCAGGATTGGGTGCCGGCTCCAAAAAGCCATATTTCCGAAGATAGCATTCCTGACGCCAATCACAAAATCGAATCCGGGGGTGCTCACGAGTCCCATATTTTTCGCGAAGTTTGAGAATACCCGCCTGTTGCTCCAAGTCATCCCATTGGCATGATTGAAGTGGCACATCGCCGATGGTAATGGATTCAGCGTCCGGGTACTTGAGCAGACAACTCTCAATGACAACCCCAATCACTGTGGGCGAGGTTACGAGGGAAGACGCGGGGAACTCCGGCCGCTCCTCATGCTTGACCCAGTTCGGCTTGATTACAATCCGGCGAAAATTACCTAAGGGGAGAAATTCGGCAATGCGCTGAACCTCCATGTCACCAGGTTCATCCACATGCCAAAAGCAACATTCGACAACCCTGGATCCAAATCCTTGATTCAATTTATCCGGAGTGATTCTTCCGTCCCGCAGCGAAACTGGATCATTCATATCCTGCCTCCCGTTCCCCGGATCGCCTGTACGACGCCCTCCGCGGCCTGCTCCACCGAGTACTCCTCGACACGTTTCCGACTCTGTTCCCCGAAAGGCTCTCCACGCCCTACGCATTCCTTGATACGTCGGATTCCTGCACACAGGGCATCCTGATCCCCAGACTGGTAGCGGTATCCGTTGACCCCGTCCTCAATCAACTCGTTCACCGAATGGGAGGTCTTTGTCCCCATCACAGGCAAGCGGTGTAACATCGCCTCATTCAACACCAGTCCCCATGTTTCCCAGCGCGAGGGCATGACAAACATGTCCATCGCCAAATAGGCCTGCGTCAACTCACTTTGATTGAGGAACCCCGGGAACGCAGCAGCGCCCGCCGCAACCTGGGCGGCCCTAGCCTCGCAAGCGGCCCTCAAGGGTCCCTCTCCGACCATGAGAAGACTGACGTTCGCTCCCTCGCGACGCAGGCGTCCGACAGCCTCAACCAATTCAAGCGGATTCTTCCGGTCATAAAGCCTTCCTGAAAACCCGACCACAAACGAATTCGGCATAATCCCATACCGGCACCGAAGCGTTTCCCGCTGACCGGCTAAAATCGCTTGCCGCTCATCAAAATATGCCTGATCCACGCTGTACGGAGAAAAAAACATCCGGTCGCGAGAAATCCCATACCCCCCATACTCGTGAAACTGGTTTCGCCCGACACAGAGGAAGGCCTCGATACGCTTGTACAGCAGTTTCCGGTTCAAGCGGGCCAACTGTTCCAAAAAACGATTCCCCTTTTCCGGATGCGACTCCGCGCGATAGAGTACCGGTAATCCCAACCTTCTCGCCGCGCAAAACCCCTGTTGGTAATATAGATATTCCTTGCCTGGCAGAAGGACATGCGTGAACCCGCCCTTCTGAAGTTCACGCCTGATTCCGAGAACCACATACTGCGCTCTCCAGTTCAGCCACTTCCAGTCACGATGTCCGATCACCCGCCAGGGGTAACCATCCATCAAGGGACCATCCCATTGAATCATCCTTCCAAAATGCGGATCCTTGTACGCCTTCACACCCTCATCGGAGGCATAGAGAACCTCCAGGTCAAGTTGGTGTTTCTGATGCAAACAGGACCAGAGCGCTGACTTATAGGGCGCGGGCACAGTCATAAGGACGGCCAACTTGGGCAAGCAAGTCGGATCTTTCAAGCTACTCGTGCACTGATGCAGGGGAACCGGGGTCATCGTCGCCCCCTTTCTACGGGTTTTGCCTGCGCCATAAACTCAAGCATCTGCCCAGCAACACTTGGCTCGGCAAAACGGGCGACTGACGCCACGGCGGCAGTCCGCATCGAGGCATTGGTGCCAGGGGCCACACGAAGGCCAGCAGGGAGCGATGACAGGGGATCGGTCGAGATCATGCCCCTTCCTTTCCACACTTCTTTAAGTGCACCCATAGCGAACTCCCCAAATCATTATTCAACCTGGCAATATTGGGGATGGCGAACAGGGAGGTTAACGCAACGCCGATCAACTGCATGACCTTCTTCAATATCGGCTTCTGGATCGTTTGAATTCTGTTTTCAAAACTGCCGTTTCTTTGAGACTTTCGCAAGAAACGATACTGGGCATAGACCTTTGCCATTGCCATGAAACCGGGCTTTTCGGTTCTGAAATCAACAATCTGAAACCCATGCCGTTTGCCAATCCTCTCAAAACACTCCCGATTCCAGCGACCGATATGAGCGGGCGGCATATCCAGTAATGCACCATGGCTCTCGTTGAACTCGATGATTCTCGGGTTCGGGACAGCGATAAAGAGACTCCCGCCATTCTTCATCAACCCGTTTAGCTTTTCGAACAAAACGTCGAGTCCATCCATATGCTCAAGCACCTGAAACAGGCACACGCAATCAAAACTTTGCTCGAAATCTGTACCGGATAAACGTCTGACATCTTGCGAAAAACACTTCACTCCCAACGTCTCCAACCGACTCCTTCCTGTTATCGAAAACTCAGTACCAAAAAGATTCTCCCTGGGTAATAATGTATCCGCAATTTTCGCAAGAAATGCGCCATGGCCCGCCCCGATTTCGAGAAGTTTCATATCGGGCCTGCAAACTGTGCGAAGGGCATCATAGGTTAGTTGGAATTCCCACTTCCAAACCGGGTAACGACATCGGTCATAGGCAAGACTGTAAAATTGCTCATCGCCCGCAATATAAGGACTGCTAAAACAGAACCCGCATGTGTCACAACGCAAAATGTCACACGTCGCCTGTCCCCAGAGACTCTCAATATGTAACCTCAATTCAAGATGTCTCTCTAGAGATTTCTCCCGCAATACAAAGTGTTGAGCGGCCTGCCCACTCGTCGTACCCCATAAACGCTGTGCCTGATCGGAAAAGCAGACAGGACAGGGGATCCGTTTGGGACATTTTTGATCGTTCAGCACACTCTCTCCTTTCATTGAAGCACTCTATTTCGCCACTTTCGCCGCCCCGACCTCCCTCAGGCAGGCCGCCGTAATCCGTGATATCGCCCGCCCGCCCAAGATGCGGCGAGACCATCGAGAAGGCAACATCTGCAGAACAGTTCGGAATACGTCATCTTCTTGAGGCACCATGATGAGCATTTTAATCTTTTCCGAGACGAGATCCACCGGCGAAATCGGTCCCAGTTTAAAGTCGCAACTCCAGAAGGACGGATCCCGGCGGACGATGCCGTACAGATCCATGCGCAAAGTGTGCGCAAGGTCAACTAAGGCCCCTGGCGAATTCGGTTTCCCTGACTCAAGGCCGAACTCGGTTACCACCAAGGGGCGACACCTGAGAATCATCTCGCCCGCCCCCCGCAATGCCGTCACATCATAACCCTCGATATCGATCTTGACCGCCACAACAGCATCGAGGTGATCCTGAAAAAAAGAAGACAACGTCACACACGATACTTTCGCCCCAGCCAGTTCGCCACGCCCGAGAGAGGACACGTCAGACACGTCACCAAGCACGAATTCCTCGACGCCGTTATGGTCGCACACCGCCTTGGAGACCACTTTTACATGGGGGTACATCACACTCAATCCTGCCAGAGCGACCTGATTACGGGGATCCGGATCAAACGCATATCCCTTATTAAAGTAGGGCGACAAGAGCGCTGAATAGTAACCGATATTCGCACCCACATCGACAAATACTCCCTTGGGACGCCTATGAAGGTACGCCGCCAGAATCCATTCCGTCCCCCAGTCAACTGCCGCTCCCGTGACAAAGACGTCCGACCCGCAATAGGATGTCCTCGGCGACATCAACACCACTCCGTTAGGCAACGTCAGTGCGCACTCGGCGCCCGGCAATAATTTCATTCCACGCCAAGCCAGGCGCCTCCAGACATATCGGAGAATACCGACCTCCTTGGCCATGAGATAATTCATGCCGCCCCCCCCAGAGATGCGGCCCCATCTTCGCGAACGGGAGAGTGATTCTTGTCCTTCATGCCTCGCGACATGGATAGTGTCGTGGTCCAACCCATCATGAGCCAAAAGAATTCGTTCATGAATTGAGGTCCGCTGACAAAGACGGTTGAGGCATACCCGAGCACCATGGCGACGGCCCAACGCAACATGACACGTTCTTCCGTCAACTCACTGCGTAGTGCCAGAGTGACGCCCCGCATCCACGAGGCAAACCATATAATCACAACCAACAACCCGGGAATCCCAACCACCAGCACCAGACTGATGATGCCGTTGTGCGACTGGAACAAGGCCGACGTGGCTGCACCCGAAGTGAGGGAGGCGTGTTCATGCCACCCCACACCTGAAAAGGTATAGTCCCTGATGGCGCGCCCCCATTCCTCAAGGGCATACCCGCGTTGTGTCAATGTCCCGATATCCAACATTCGCGACAGGAAGGGGGACGCAAAATTCGGAAACCATGAGGCCTTCAACACATTTTCCAACAGATACTCAATCATCACGACTACCCCATAAAATGAACCGGCAAAGAGTGTAAGAAGCACCCCTGGCCTACCTACCGTGCGCAGGCGCAGCACCCACTGAAAACACAACATGGCCGCCCCTGCCAACAGTGGTGAGCGGGAGAGGGTCAACGTCAACGCGGCCAGAAAAAAACCTCGTCTCAGAACCTTGCGACCCACCTTGTCTCCCTGTTCCTCACGCCCAGCCTCGACGACAACCCAGACGAGGACGAGAAAGAGTCCCCACGCCAGCGGATCCGAAAACGTCGCGTACGCCCGCATCGGTTCGAGCCCCGCCATGCTGGAAACAACTTTTACGGCCTGAACGGACGTATCGGCGGTACAGCGCGCCCACATCGCGTCAACATAGGTAGGGCCAAAAGCGAACTGCCAGAACGCGAGTGCCAAAGTTCCCGCAAAAACCCAGCCTAGCACCCCGCTTAAGGATTTCCATACCGTACGATCCAACGTTCGTCCGACATAATAACCGAGCGTCGCCCCGCTGTAACGAATCAGCGAGACCGTTCCTTCCGCAACCGCCCCGCTTACCACCGACTTCCACATCGTGAACCCGATACTCATCAGAAAAAACAAGCCAACCAGGAAATCTCCAAACACCCATGGAATACGGTAAAATCGACGCACCGAAATCACAAGCATGACGAGCAGCATGATAAAGGGAGCCGCCTGAATCTGATGATAGAGAGACTGATCGACAGGGCCAGCCACAAACAGAAGACGTTTAACGAGATTCACAACGGCCACCAACACCATATACAATCCCAATAACGATTCCAAACGCCCCCGCGTGACGGCCACCGAAGTCATGACCAAAACACTCATCAACATCCACATGACCGCGACCGGATTCCCGATCGTCATCCCCGCCGTAAGGCCAAAGCCAACAATCAGACTCCATCGAATCAGACCCCGCACTCCGGATGGCATCATAGGGATCTCCCTGGCATGAACGCCCGTGCATATCGCGCAAAAACAAACCAGGATAAAGCCGCCACCGCAAGCCTTACCGCAATAACGCATTCCACAGAATAAGCGGCAGCCACACAGGCCGCCAGCGCGCCGGCAATGCCGGTGATCCATCCGTTCATAAAGAATCCCCGTGTTTCGCGTGCCACACGCAACACCATGGCGGGGCCGAAATCAACGACAACTCGCGCCGTTATGAGTCCCGCATACCATGTTACCGCTGTCCCCAATCCGCTCCCTTGGATCTCCCCAAAAAGTGCACGCATCCCCCACCCCCCCCAGAGGGCCGCCACCAGGGGCAGAGGGATCGCAGCAAGAAGCAAAAGGGCTCTGACGCGGCGCAATCGCCCGACCGCCATCTCCATTCCTCCCTCTTCACGAGCTTGCGTCAACCGGGGTAAAATAACCATGCCCAACGACGTCAAACCCTGATTGATCGGACCGTACAAAGTCTCAACAAGCCTCAATGATCCGCTGACCTTGACCCCGCCAAACCAGGCCAACATGGGATACGCCATGACGCCCCCCAATCCAGACACAAAGATACCCGCCATATGCCATTTGGCATACCGCCAATGATCCCGCCACCATGCCTGCGGATCGCCCAAACTCGAGTCAGGCCCCGCTCCTCTCATGCCTAGCCCCGTGGGGACTGCGGCCAGGGCGAAGATCAACATCGAGAGGATTGCGTTTGGCCTTGTTGACACGCACACCAGCACCATCCCGCAACTTAACACACCGATAAAAATGAGCGTCCCGACCAAGGCCCTGCGAGGCTGTGCCAGCGCGTAAGACACCCGACGTGTCTGCCAGAGTGTATTATAGGCGGGAGTCGCCAACGCTACACAAACCAACACTTTCGCGGCATTCGGATATCCAAAGCCCCACCCAACCCCCGCCGCCGCGAAAAAAATTACTACAATGATGCCACACAGTCCCCAGTGAAGACGATTCGCCCAGCGCGTGTATGCCAGCAACTCAGATCCCGTAAACCGCGCATAGTTCACCGAAAACGGTTCCGAGACAAGACTCGTGTGAACCGCGCCAACATAAAGGGCTATGACCTGGCCTAAGGCAAACACACCGAACTCATCAACGGATAATATCCGAGCCCAAAGCAAAGTCATGAGGAAAAGCGCCCCAGACTGCAAACCTTGATCAAGCATACCGCCGATGTAAACCGACCGGGTACGCCTGGAGGGGATCCGGGACGCCATATCCATGATCAATGATCGAACAACCTGCAATTTCAACAGTGCCGCCTAACATTTTCAAAGGATTCCGAACTCATTACCCGCTACGCCGCTTTGATGCCCCAAAATGATATCCGCGCCATAAATGGGTGGTTATTCTAGACCTCTGTCGGATCGAAAGCAACGCGGAACACGTCTCATTCTCGCCATTTATGTTGACTCGGAAGCCGCATCTTGTCATTGATTAAACCCTGATTAATGCCAATCGGCAAGGAGAGCGTTATGGATCTGATCCCCATTGAATGTGGAAGTTGTAAGGCCAAATTGAAGATCAAGGCTTCGCCCTCGCGTATGCCGGCGTCGATCAAGTGCCCGAAATGCGGGGCATCCATCCCTGTTGCCAGGTCAGGGACTTCCTCGTCAGCGCCTGCGCAGCCGTCTTCTCCCGATGTGACGACCACACCCGCCCCAACCCCGCCAATGATCCCGTCCCCGGTGCCACATCCCGCTCCAATCGCACCATCCGCCAGTTCGACGGCGCAACTTACTCCACCAGCAAAATTGCCTTCATCGCCGGAATCCGGAATCAAAAAAGCGGCGGCTCCCATTGTCCTGGGTTCGGTTTCCGAATCCACTTCAGGCCCCCTGATCATGGCAAAGTGCCCGGCCTGCCAATGGCAGACAAAAGTTGCCCAGAGTTTGTTGGGCAAAAAAATTCGGTGTAAGCAATGCGCCGGAATCATTCTCGTTTCCGCTCCCGAATCCTCCGCCAACTCCACGCTTCCATCATCCCCCGAAACGAGCACTCCCAGTCAGATTCCCACGCCCTCTTCTGCCAGGCCGGCGACTCCCGATTTGACTCCCGCTCCTAAACCTGTCCGCCCCGATCCCGCTCCGGCTGTCCTTTTGGATGTCACTTCACCCCCTGCTTCAGAAGCCAGACCCTCTCCCGCCACCCCGCACCCGGCGTCCGTCTCCCAAGCCACGTCTGTCTTCCTGGGGGAAATCAGCGACCTTCGGAATAAATTGGATGCGGCGCGCAAGGAAACATCGAGGCATTTTGAACATATGTCTGAGGCTGATCGGCGTCTCAAGGCCGCTGAAAAAAGAACCCAGGAGGCGGAAACGGAAATTCATAACCTGGCCGGCAAGATGGCCATTGAGACGATGACCGCCAATAGAAGAATCTCAGAACTTGAATCGTATGTCGTTGATCTGGAGAAGCATATCGCCACACTCCTTCAGGAGTATAAAGCCGAACTCGGGTTCATCGAACAACGGGCCGCCATGATGCGAGGGAAACTCGCCAGTTTCGAGGAGTAATCCGGTCGGCGAAATACCCTATGCGTATTCTCTTGGTCACCCCGCCGATGGTGCAGGTCAATGCACCCTATC
>JBAWZH010000019.1:0-26085 GCA_037143135.1 bacterium | reverse complement strand
ATTGATTTCGAGTGAAGGATTCATGTTAAGCGTCCCAGATTACATCGCGGGATTCAAATACAGGCCCGTCCTTGCAGACGCGGGCCAGAGTTTCCTGTCCGTTCAGGCGGACTTTTTGCACACACGCCAGGCAGGCGCCGACACCGCATCCCATGTGCCGGTCAAGGGAAAGCCAGGCATTCCAATTCCGGGCCATGGCGCGATCACCGACTGCCTTGAGCATGCCGTTCGGTCCGCACGCATAAATTTCAGGGATTTTCTTTTCGCCGGCTAACCAGGCATCCAGGGGTTCGGTCACGAGTCCCTTAACACCGAGTGATCCATCATCGGTGGCGATTCTGACTTCCCACCCCAGTTTCTGAAACTCGTCGACCAGTAGAATGTCATCCGCCTTGGCCCCGCCGACAATGAGCACTCCCCGCCGGGGAAGGTGTCGTGCGAGGAAGTAAAGGGGTGCCACGCCATATCCGCCGGCCACCAGCACCGGGGTGGCGGCAGCGGGCAAATCCAGCGGAAATCCGTTGCCCAGCGGACCGATGATGCTTACGGAATCCTCGATTTTCAGGCTTTGCATGGCCGCTGTACCGCGTCCTATGGTTTTGTAGAGGATCGACAGGTGCTGGCCGTCCACGCGGTAAATACTGAAGGGGCGCCGCAGGAGGGCATCGTGCAATTGTGCAATCCTGAGATGGACAAACTGCCCCGGTTGGGCCGCCTGTGCAACGGTCGGCAGTTTCACGGTCAGCACGCGGTAGTCCGGGCCGATGAGGAGGTGACTCACAACAATTCCAATTTCGGTACGCATATGAAGACAAAGACTACCGTCTGGCCGCGACTTGTTCAATTAAATCCGCCAGATGCTGGTCGGCACCTGTCATGGCCCGATGACGCGCGGCTTGCCGTGTGTTTGCGAGTGCGCCGGGTTGCAGTGCGCAGGAGCGAATGACGTGGTCGAGTCGTTCTGCGGTCAGGTCTGTCTGTTCCAGAACCACCGCCGCCCCGGCCGCTGCCATGGCCTGTGCATTAGCGAGTTGATGATCGCGGGCGGAGTGGGGATAGGGCACCAGAATAGAGGGGATTCCGAAGAGTGCCAGTTCCAGGCAGGAATTGGCGCCCGAACGGGCAATGGCCAGATTCGTCTGGCGATAGACCGAGACCATGTCCGTGCAGAACCCCAATACTGTCGCCGGTACACCCGCCGCCCGGTACGCGTCTTCGACGGAGGCTTTCGCTTTTTCGCCTGACAAGTGGATGGCTGCGACCTGGATTCCGTCGGCTTTCAGCCTTCCCAGGGCAATCGGGACAATCTCATTCAGGCGCTGTGCGCCCTGACTTCCACCCATGGTCAGCACAATAAGGGGCGATTCAGGTTTATCGGGGATGGCCATAGCCGCGTCTTCCATCTGCTTGCGTAGAGGGAGTCCGGTGAGTTCGATTCGCCGGTGGGTCAGGTAGGCGCGCGTTTCCGGAAAACTGATGGCGATGGCCTCGGCCAGGCGGGACAGTGCAACCACAGCCCTGCCGGGAATGACATTGGCTTCATGGAGGACGACGGGGATTTTCAACGACCATGCGGCGAGGACGGGACCCAGAGAGGAGTAACTGCCCATAGCCAGCAACGCCTGTGGGTTCTGTGCGCGGAGCGCCCGTCGACTGGTCTGGTATGTGCGGAGTAGTGTGAAAAGGGTTCGCGGTAATTTCAAGGGACGGGAGGAAAATCCTTCTGCGCCGATGTGCTCAACGGGGCCGTCCCACGCATGGCGGGTGGCGGTCTCAATGGCTTTACCGGACATCCATAACGTGACGTCGTGTCCCCGGCTCCGGAGTGCCATCGCTGTCGCCACGCCAGGAAAAACATGCCCGCCCGTCCCCCCGCAAGATACACTGAATTGTCCCATGAAACTAACCTTTCTAGAAGAACCGTGCGCACGACGGGGTCCTGGCACGACGGGGTCAGACTGTGAATTACCACTATTAGGAAACATCAGTTCGCTCCCTGGCATTATTCGCGAGCCGCGTTAACAGTTCTGGCGGGATCATGATTGTTGCGCGTTTGCGTGACTTGCTTACAGCCTGTGAACTCATTCCGCCATAGTGTTCACCAATCTTCCTCTGCGACATACCGCTTAACCGGCAGGCCAATTCGATCCCTGCCATCTTTGCCGCGCCAACCCCTTTACAGCGTCCATGCGCACTCATGGTCACAACCGCCACTCCAAACTCCCTGGCCACAACTTCGTCTATCCGCTCAAGGCAGATCCACTCTCCCGGATAGGCCACATCACGATCTCGATCCATCCCACTTTTGCGGTTTCTTAATTCCGTCTCCAAGGACTCAATATAGTCCTCATCCCCAATCCCGTGACTGCTATGCTCGAGCATGCTCCGCAGTTCACCGTCATCCACCATGAGACAACTTTGCACATAGGCCCGGTAACGCCGCCGCGCCACTCGGGGATTCTGATCAAGCCCCTTCAGCACGTCATAGCACACAAACTCCTCACCCCATCGACCATCCCTATATCCACCGTAACTGCTCCACCGCCAGGCATCCAGACACCGCCGCATCTCCAGGCTGCCCTTACTTTGAACCGCCTTTACCTTCACGGGGTTCAAATGAATGTATCGCGTCAGCGTCATGATATACTCGTCGCCTTGCACCAGTTTTGCTTTGTACCGACCTTCCAGCCGATGTCCAGGTTTCCTATGCTTATACCGGGAGTACAGAGCATAACTGGTGTTCAGCCGCTGCATGAAACGCGAGAGATTCCCCCGGGGCGTTCTCACCAGCAGATGATAGTGATTACTCATCAAGACATAGGCGTACAACACGACCCCATAGTTTTTGAGACAGTCCTCCAATTGACTTATGAACCGCTCCCGGTCATCGTCACCAAAGAATATCTGTCCACGCCCATTCCCTCGGGTCGTAACGTGATAGAGTGCTCCTGCAAATTGCTTTCTCGGCGGCCTTGGCATTCCGTGACACTCTCAAACAACACCAACTATGTCAATCTAAAGTTGTATTTCACAGTCTGACCCTGTCTGCTATGAAAGTTGTATTTCACAGTCTGACCCTGTCTGCTATGTCTGCTAGTGACCCTGTCTGCTAGACGGCGCCGGCAGGATGCAGTTTCGGGAGCGTGATCTCCCAATGATCCGTCCGAGCCGCTTTCACGTACACCGGTTCGACGCGGGGCGGTCCTTCCGGGTGTTCGCGCGCGTAGAGCCGCGCCGGCGTGCTTTCGGCGCCGGACACCAACGCTTGGTGCGCCAGTGGTTCCCCCGGATGCGGTGGCGGATCAGCCGCACTGAGCTTCGCGGCGAGCAACCCCGCCAGCAGGGCGGTTGCGAAAATGGTTGTTCCGAGTCGCTTGTGGTTCATAGGTTTCAATTCATCCAATGTTTGGATTCTTCATTTCGCCGGCGGCGGCCTCGTCTCCCACAATTGTGCCAGACGCATCAACGCTCGACCGGCGAATTCTCCACGGTTGCCGCCATCGCCTGCGCCGGAGATGGCGGGGTCAATGCTGAGATTGTTGTCATAGATCTGTCCGGTGACCGGGTTTTGCGCGACCAGGATGGCACCGGCAAGCGCTTCGGCCTTGGCTCGATGGAGTTTATCGCCAGTCAAGGCGGCAAGACGTGCATAGGCCAGCGCGAGTCGTCCGATAGCGCCGTTCTGGGCTGGGGATTCCCGTATGCCAACGGGTTCAAGACGCGGATAGACCAGCAGTTTGTCTTCCTTGCGTTGCCAAATCACGCCGCGCTCCTCGCACCAGCGCAACAGGTCAGTCATGAATGGCGCTTACTTAAGATTGATTTTCCATCTTAATCTTAATTCCGGGTAGACTCGGGCCTTGCGGCCCGAGTCTACCCGGAATTACGAATCAGGAAGTCCCTTAACTAAGCGCCATTCGTGACTGTCCCTTGAACCCGATAATCCATCAGCCGGATGAGATCCTCGATCCGCCGCCGGGTGGCCGGGGCGATACCATATTGCTCCGCCCGCCCATTGACCACCGCCGATGCGGTGGCCATGGAAACCCCCGCCGCCGCCGCGACATCCCGCAGTCGAGTACCCGATTTGATCCTGGTTGTATGCATCTGAAGCGCTTCAGATGACCAAAAATCGGTTTAGTGTCAAGATGAGAATTGGTCATTGAAGAGGACAATCCTTTCCTTGAATCTAATCTCACAACAGGCTGTCTTTACCAAAACGACGGCTATCAGCAAGATCATCACCACAGGATCACTGCAAACTTGAATAGTCGGAGTTATTGTTATAGGTTTGAACCTGAACATATAACAACGTCTCTCGTTAATATAGGATGACAAACCGCCATGAAACGTGCACTCCAAGGACATTATGAGGTAATTTCAAAGACGGGTGAAAAGGCGCAGGCCTTCGTTCCGGCCAATCTTCCACCATCTCCCATCATTGAATGGACCCCCGAACTGCGCAACCGATTCGACAACGCACTACTGGCGCTTGGTCGGCTGGATAGCGTCTCGACTCTACTGCCCGAGGTGTCGCTCTTCCTCTATTCCTACGTCCGCAAGGAAGCCGTCCTCTCATCGATGATCGAGGGCACGCAGTCCTCCCTTTCCGATCTCCTGCTCTTTGAACTGGATCAACAGCCGGGTGCGCCGCTCGACGATGTGCGAGAGGTAAGCAATTACGTGGCGGCGATGGATTACGGATTGAACCGGTTAAAAGGTGGCTTTCCACTCTCCCTGCGCCTGTTGCGGGAGATTCATGAACGGTTGCTCGCGCACGGGCGCGGCAGCGGGAAGACCCCGGGTGAATTCCGGCGCAGCCAGAATTGGATCGGCGGCACACGCCCCGGCAATGCGGCCTTCGTCCCGCCGCCTCCCGAACGGGTGATGGAATGCATGGGCGCGCTGGAACTGTTCTTGCATGACCAACCTGAACCGACGGCCGTTCTTCTCAAAGCGGCTTTGGCGCATGTCCAATTCGAGACCATCCATCCCTTTCTGGATGGCAACGGCAGGCTCGGACGCTTGCTCATCACGCTCCTGTTGTGCGAACAAAAGGCGTTACGGCAGCCGATGCTGTACCTCAGTCTCTATTTCAAGGCCCACCGGAACGCCTATTACGAGTTGTTGAATCGTGTGCGTCTGGACGGGGATTGGGAAGCATGGCTCGACTTCTTTGCCGAGGCTGTCACAGTCACGGCCGCTCAAGCGGTGGATACCGTACAGCGTCTCGAAACCATGGCCCGTGAAGACCGCGAACGCCTGCGGGAGTTGGGCCGTGCGACCGGCTCCGCATTGCGTCTGCATCATGAATTGCTGGCGCAGCCGATTCTGACCGCCATGGTCCTGGCGCAAAAGACGGGCCTCACGCCTATGACCGTCAATAAGACCTTGGAACACCTTTGCCGCTTGGGCATCGCCAAGGAACTCACCGGCCAAAAGCGAAACCGGGTGTTTAGTTACCCCGCCTACATTAATATACTCAACGAAGGCACCGAACTGCCGGGTAAGGAGGAAGCCGCTCAATGACCCGCCGCGCGGGGTCACGTCTCCATATTCTGCAAAGCACAGTCCCATGCCAAGGATGAACGGATCGAAAGGCGGATTCATCTTTGAGTTCAGCGAACACGCCCCCTTGCTCAAGAAGAGGGTTAGCATCATAGTCACGAATTTCCCCATTGGAGAACGTGAGACGCAGCCGCACCTCCGGCGGCAAACCCGACAATACTGGCGGAGATCGGCCCAGGTATAGGGCTCTATAAATGGCATGGATTCGGGATGGAAGGCGTGGTATAAGGTCGGCCTGATTTTAAATGTCATCATGAAAGGAAGTCGACCATGATTGAAAAACGCAAAGACTGCAAACATGAACACGGGCATCCCGGGCATTTGTGCATGCTGGCCAGTAACGGCCAGTTCGAGGAGATCAAGGCACTGGTGAAGGAGCCGAAGTTTGTCTGCTTCAACTGTGGGCGCTGCGCCGACAAAGAAGGCAACCTCTGCAACCCGATGCCCTTGAAATAGATTCGCGCAAAGGCATTCGATCAGGCAAGGGTGGTGTTTGGCATGACCGATTCCGAAGCCATTAGCAGGATTCATCAACTGCGTCTGGACATCAATCGGCATAACAACCTCTATTATGTCGAGGCCAAGCCGGAGATATCCGACAGGGAATACGACCGGCTCTACGATGAACTAAAGGCGCTCGAATCACAGTATCCCCGGTTCATCACGGCGGACTCGCCGACACAACGGGTTGGGGGACAGGCGCTTAAAGAGTTCAGGAGTGTTGCGCATCTCAAGCCGATGATGTCGCTGGATAACACGTATTCCCTTGCGGAAATCCGGGAATTTGACGGGCGTGTCCGAAAGTTGCTTCCTGGGCAGTCGGTCGCTTATGTCCTGGAACCCAAGGTGGATGGATGTTCGATCAGTCTACGCTATGACCATGGCGTCTTTTCTCTGGGAACCACCCGTGGAGATGGAGCGACCGGTGATGACATTACGGACAATCTGAGGACCATCCGAGCGATCCCCTTGATGTTAAGGAAATCCTCCTCTGGCATTCCCGACTTTCTGGAGGTCAGGGGCGAGGCCTACATGCCCGTGGAGGGGTTCCGGAAGTTAAATGAGGACAGACTCGCCAAAGGGGACGTTCCGTTCGCCAATCCCCGGAATGCCACCGCTGGATCCCTTAAACAGTTGGACTCCAAAATTGTGGCTCAACGCCCCCTGGCTGCGGTTTTTTATGCCATCGGATCGATAGAGGGGATGGCGTCTCCCGCAACCCAAGCGGAGGCGCTTAACCTCTTGAAAATGTTCGGATTTCCCACACCCGCCCACTGGTGGTTATGTGCTGATATTGATGAGGTTATCCACCGCACCGAGGAACTTCAACGTCTTGAAGCCGGATTGGCGTACGAAATTGACGGCAATGTCATCAAGGTCAATGACCTTTCGCAATGGACTCGTCTGGGTGCGACCGCAAAGGCGCCCCGGTTCGCGATTGCCTACAAATATTCACATGAACAAGCGCAGACAACGCTGAACGCGATCACGGTTCAAGTCGGAAGAACCGGCGTGTTGACCCCGGTTGCCGAACTCGAACCAGTACTACTCGCGGGCTCAACCATTTCACGGGCCACTCTTCACAATGAGGAGGAAATCAAACGAAAGGACATCCGAATCGGAGACACCGTGATCATTGAAAAGGCTGGCGAGGTGATTCCTGCGGTCGTTTCGGTTGTGATACAGAACCGATCCCCGGACTCCCTTCCCTTTGATCTGGTTTCGCATCTGAATGGAAAATGTCCTGAATGCGGGGGGACGATCAGCCGCGACCCGGAGTGTGTCGCCTGGCGCTGCGATAATATCTCCTGTCCTGCGCAATTAAAGCGGATGATTGAGCACTATGCAGGACGCCACGGAATGGATATCGATGGCTTGGGTGAAGTTCTGATCAATCAGTTGGTTGACAGGAAACTGGTCGGCAACGTATCGGATCTTTACTCACTTAAAACGGAACAACTGGCCGGGTTGGACCGGATGGGCGAAAAGTCGGCGGTCAATGTCGTTCAATCCATTTCTGCAAGCAGGGGACGCGATCTCTGGCGGTTGATATTCAGTCTCGGCATCATGCATGTCGGAGAGGGTGCGGCGAGGAAACTGGCCGATTCGTTCAAAACAATGGACGCCTTGAGTGTTGCAAAAGCGGATGATTTTCAGCGTGTGGCGGATATTGGTCCCGTATTGGCTGTGAGTCTTGTTGATTTTTTCGCCAATGACCGCAATCGCGACGTTCTGGAACGGTTACGGTTGGCGGGTGTCAATTTCTTGAATCTGTCCTCTCCGTCGGTGGCAAGAGGAGGGACGTTTTCAGGGAAGACCGTAGTGATTACAGGAACTCTGTCATGTTTCACGCGCGATAGCGCTCAGGAGGAACTGCGCAAGCGGGGCGCCAAGGTGACGGACAGTGTCAGTAAGAAGACGCATTATCTGATTGCGGGAGCGGAAGCGGGCACAAAACTTGACAAAGCGCGCCGTCTCCATGTCTCCATACTGTCCGAGGATGAGTTTAAGGCGATGCTTGAGACGTGAGAAAATTGCGTTGGGTAAAGTCTATTTAAGGGTCACAGCAAACCCCTGAAAACATTGAAAATATTCTATTGGGATATTGCAATCCATAGGAAATCCTCATATATTCCTAACTCAAGAGGCTGAGTCATGGTGGCGCGGCCAATGTTAACCTAAGGTGGGAGATACTCTAATGGCGAAGGCATTGACAAAGAGTCAGATCGTGGCGGGCGTGGCGGAAGCGACGGAAATCAGCAAGAAGCAGGCTGGCGTGGCAATTGAAGCGTTGGTTGCTTTGGCGTACAAGAATGCCAAGAATGGTTTC
Organism: bacterium; assembly: GCA_037143135.1. Taxonomy (GTDB): domain Bacteria; phylum Verrucomicrobiota; class Kiritimatiellia; order CAIKKV01; family CAITUY01; genus JAABPW01. The sequence continues at coordinate 17,687 of JBAWZH010000019.1, read as the reverse complement.
ACCGTTCCCGGTTTGGGCAAGTTGGTGTTGGTGAATCGCAAGGCCCGTCTCGGCCGTAATCCAGCGACTGGTGAAGCGATCAAGATTCCCGCAAAGCGCGTTGTGAAGTTCCGTGTGGCCAAGGCCGCCAAGGACGCGATCCTGGGCTAATCGCTTATTCGCAGTATACAGAGAGACCGCGACCACAAGGTTCCGGTCTCTTTTCTTTTCATGAAGGGGAGTCTATGCCGATTTATGAGTATGAATGCGCCAAGTGTGGGAACCGCGTCGAAGCGTTAATTCGAAACGACACCGATATTCCAACCCGGTGCGCGAAATGCGCAGGCAAACTGAAGAAGGCGTTGTCAGGTTTTAGTGTTTCCATGGCGCCATCCGGCCCCAAACACGGCCCGTCCGCCGCGTGCGCCTCCTGCCCAAGTAGCGGCTGCCCGCATAGTCACGGTTAAGCGCCGATACCCGGTTATCCCAGAAAGTCACGGGCATTCTGAAAGAGTCTCAGCCACGGACCTTCCTCACCCTGGAACAACCCCCGGGGTTTCCATGAGAGTTGAACAGAACGAAAGGCCCGTTCAGGGTGGGGCATCATGATTGTGACGCGTCCATCTCGTGTTGTCACCCCCGTCAAGCCGTCGGGTGAACCATTCGGATTGGCGGGATACTGGTTTGCCGGTCTTCCGTAATGATCCACAAACCGTAACGCCGACAAGTGCTGTCCGGTGAGCGCTGACAGAGACCCTGTGCGTTCAAAATTCGTAAATCCTTCGCCGTGGGCCACCGGGACGGGAATTCGAGATCCAGCCATCCCTTTGAGAAGAACGGATGGCGAGTTCAGGACTTCCAACGTGGCATACCGGGCCTCAAACTGCTCGATTTTGTTTCGCGTGAAGCGCGGCCAGTCTTCAGCACCCGGAATGATGTCCTTGAGCAACGATACCATTTGGCATCCATTGCACACGCCCAGGGTAAAACTGTCGGGTCGGTGAAAGAACGTCCGGAACATCTCGTTCAGCCGCTCGTTGAACAGGATGCTTCGAGCCCACCCTGCGCCTGCGCCCAATACATCGCCGTAGGAGAACCCGCCGCAGGCAACCAAGCCCGCGAAGTTGGCCAGATTGACGCGGTTTGAATGCAGGTCGGTCATGTGAACATCCACACTGGTGAATCCGGCGCGCTCAAAGGCGGCGGCCATCTCCATGTGGCCATTGATTCCCTGTTCGCGCAGTATCGCCACCTTGGGCCGTGTACCCTTTATGATGAAGGGGCGACCCGGGTCATAGGTTAATTGGAATGACAGTCCGGGGTTTGACTCATCCTTCAGGAGATCACCTTCCTCCCTGACGCAATCTGCATTGTCTCGCCGCGACTGTATTTCAAAGGTCAGTTCGGACCAGATCTGCTTCAATCTTGCGATCCCTGACTGGTAAACAAGGGTGTCGCCCATTTCAATGGTGAGCGTCTTGTCGGCGGAAGGACTACCCAGAATGGAGGCTATGTCGCCAATGGAATGGCGCTTTAGAATCTCATTCACGCGGGGGATATTGCGATCCGAAACTTGAATCACCGCGCCTAGTTCCTCGCTGAAGAGGACGGAAAGCGGATCCTCTCCCAGTTCATCGATCCGCACCCGGATTCCATGATGGGCGCCGAAGGCCATTTCTGCCATGGTGACAAACAGTCCGCCGTCAGAGCGGTCATGGTAAGCCAGCAACAGGCCCTCAGACACCAGTTCCTGAAGGGCGCAGAAGAAATGAACGAAGTCCTCGGGCGAATCGAGGTCAGGCGCCAGGGAACCGACCTGATTATAGACCTGGGCAAGCGCAGAGGCCCCGAGCCTGTTCATTTTCCGGCCCAGGTCGAGGAGAATCAGCACCGAATCAGAGTCTGGCTTCAATTCAGCCGTGACGGTTTTCCGGACATCCAGAACTGAAGCGAAGGCGCTGACAATCAGGCTGAGCGGGGCAATCTGGCGTTCTTCCTTTCCCTTGGAATCCTTCCAGGTTGAGCGCATGGAGAGCGAATCCTTGCCGACGGGAATCGAGATACCCAGTTGTGGACAGAGTTCCATGCCCACGGCACGAACGGTGTCGTAGATGGCGGCATCCTCGCCCGCCTCGCCACACGCGCACATCCAGTTGGCGGAGAGTTTGACATTTCCAATGGATCCCGTGAGCACGCTGGCGATGTTGGTGAGCGCCTCACCCACGGCCATTCGACCCGAGGCGGGCGCGTTGAGCAACGCGATGGGGGTGCGTTCGCCCATGGCCATCGCCTCCCCCTGGTAACCCTGATAGGTTGCCACCGTGACAGCGGCATCTGAAATCGGAGTCTGGAAGGGGCCGGTCATCTGATCCCGAGTCACCATTCCGGTAACGGTGCGGTCGGTAATGGTGATGAGGAAAGTTTTGTTTGCCACGGCGGGAAGGCGAAGCACCCTTTCAGCGGCCTCATTCAGGTCGATACCGGACAAGTCCAGATCGGCATGTGTCTCGTTGAGACGGGTTACTTCGCGAAGCATTTTGGGGGGCTTCCCCAGAATGACCTGAAGGTCGATATCGATCGGGTCATTGTTGAAATGGGCGTCATGCAAAACCAGGCGTTTGTCGGCGGTGGCTTTGCCGATGATCGCGGCCGGACAGCGTTCGCGTCGGCAAAGCGCCATGAAGCGGTCGAGATTCTCGGGTGCCACGGCGAGTACATAGCGCTCCTGGGCCTCGCAACACCAGATTTCCATGGGACTCATGGACAGTTCTTCATTGTGAATTTTACGAAGTTCAAAACGCCCCCCCGTCTCAGCAACGAGTTCCGGGCACCCGTTGGAGAGACCGCCGGCGCCAATGTCATGAATACTCAGGATCGGATTATCGTCGTTCATGGCAATGCAGGAATTGAGGACTTCCTGGCAACGGCGCTGGATTTCGGCGTTGTCTCGTTGAACGGAGTTGAAATCAAGGTTCTCGGCATTACTGCCGCTACCCATGGAGGAGGCGGCGCCGCCGCCCAGGCCGATTCGCAGGGCAGGGCCACCCAACTGGATAATATGAGCGCCTTTATGGATCGGCTTCTTGGGAATATGACGCCGCTTGATATTGCCCAATCCCCCCGCTGTCATGATGGGTTTGTGGTAGCCGCGGTAGCGGTTGTTGTGGCGGTGCTCGTAGGTGCGGAATATCCCGGTCAGTTGGGGGCGCCCAAACTCATTGCCGAACCGGGCGCCTCCCAGCGGTCCCTCCGTCATGATTTCCAGGGGCGTGGCAAGGCGATCCGGAAACTCGGCGACGTCCTGCTCCCATGGCATCAGATAACCCGGAATGCGCAGGTTGGAGACCAGAAACGCGGACAGCCCGGCCTTCGGTCGACCGCCGACGCCGGTGGCGCCTTCGTCGCGGATTTCGCCGCCGACGCCGGTCGCGGCGCCGGGATAGGGCGAAATGGCAGTGGGATGATTATGCGTTTCGACCTTCATGAGAATGTCGATCTGCTCGGGCAACGCCCCGTAATGGTTGGATCCGCCCGGATGAACCTCGAACCAGTTTCCGGGAAATCCTTCCATGACCGCGGAATTATCCTCATAGGCCATCAGGGTCCCTTCCGGGTGAAGCCTGTGTGTGTTGCGGATCATATCAAAAAGACTCATGTCTTTCCGCACGCCATCGATGATCCAATCGGCCCGGAAGATTTTGTGTCGGCAATGTTCGGAATTCACTTGCCCGAACATCACCAATTCAACGTCTGTTGGATTACGTTTCAGCTGGGTGTAGACCTGGAACAGATAACGAATTTCCTCGTCAGATAAAGCCAGACCCAGAGAGGTATTGGCCTGTTGGAGAGCCCTTAACCCACCGTCGAGGATATTCACGGTCACAAGCGGGGCGGGGGGAATATGGGAAAATATATCGGAAATATCAGCATAGACGCCTTCCGTCATCCGGTCATGAACCAGGGGGAAGGCCGACGTGGCGTCCGACAGGGCAACGGGAGTCCCGTCGATTGACATGATCCGGAAATGAATTCCATGCTCAACCCTAAGGACGTGCTCCAAACCGCAGTTGTGAAAAATGTCGATTGCTTTGGAAGCCCATGGAGAGAGTGTTCCTTTGCGGGGGGTTACAAAAAATCCATCGGCGCAAACGGGGGGGATGGTGATCGCGGTATCAATCAGGGCAGCCACCCGCAGCCAGAGTTCGTCTGCAAAATGGGGAGCCGTCTCGATTACAAAAACGGAGTGAGCCTCTATCGAGGCGACGTGGCAACGGGGTAGGGCCTGGGACACTCGGCGGGTAAGGCCGGAAAGACGGAAGGCGGAGAAGACCGAGCCTCCCTTGAAGACGTGCAGATGGGCAGTAGTCATGGAGATGTCGGGTGCTTGTTGGTGATCAGGGGTTTGGGTTGTTGGTTATAGACCTTTGAATAGGGGGCTACGGAATGCGTCAGCCATACATTGCCGCCGATCTCAGAACCTGCGCCGATGACGGTTTCCCCGCCCAGGATGGTGGCGCCGGCATAAATCGTGACATCATCTTCAACGTTGGGATGGCGCTTGATCCCCTTGATAGGATTGCCATCCTTGTCCTTTGGAAAACTGAGAGCCCCCAGCGTCACACCCTGGTAGAGTTTGACATGTTTCCCAATGGTGGTGGTCTCGCCGATCACCACGCCTGTGCCATGGTCGATAAAGAAACCGGGGCCGATGGTGGCGCCGGGATGGATATCGATGCCCGTCTGGGAGTGGGCGTGCTCCGACATGATCCTGGGAATGAGGGGAACATGCTCATGATAAAGGACATGGGCGATGCGATGCACCATGATGGCCTGCACGCCCGGGTAACTCATCACCACCTCCATGACCGAACGGGCCGCCGGGTCGCCCTCATAGGCGGCGGAAATGTCCTGTTGTAGTATTTTCTTGATCTCGACAAGCGACCCGAGGAGATGGGTGACTGCGAGCACGGCTTTTTCGGCACAGTCTCCGCAGTCCTTGCATTGATCGAACTCGCATTGATATTGGAAGGCGTGCTCAACCTGTTCCGACAGGGTGGCGCTGACCGTGCGGAGACGCTCTTCGATGGATCCCTGCATTTTTTCAACAGGCATAGGTTCCCGGCTGTGGCACCCCGGGAAAAGAACGGCAATGAGGTGGTCGAGAGCCTGATAGATGGCGGTGCGTCCGCTGAGCGTGAACCCTTTTGAAGTACTGGACGAAAGAGAGCACTCCTTGCAAGCGCTCAGCATGCGGGCAACGACCTTGATGTCGGGTTCAGAAACGATTTTGTTGTTCATGACGGCTCCGTTCTTGCGTGGATCAATCAGGGTCTGGCGATGTTAACGAGGATTCTTTCGGCTCCAAGATTCCGGAATCCAGCCGCCACGAGGATGCGACTGAACGGATTTCCGGCCAACGGAATGATTGTTTTCACCCGGATGTTATCCTCGCGGCAGAGATTCAAAAAATCCCTCCAGGTGGCCATGTGAATATTGGGAGTGTTGTACCACTCGAAGGGGAGCGCCTCAGTTTTGGGCATGCGACCCGTCATCCCCAGCACCAGACGATTGTACCAGTTCGCGAAATTCGGGAAACTGACAATTCCCTCCCTGGCAATCCTGAGCATCTGGTGTAACACTTCTCGAGGTTGCCGAACAACCTGGAGCGTCTGACTGAGAATGACATAATCGTAAGAGTGATCCGGGATCATGGAGAGATCCTCGTCGATATCGCCCTGAAGGACATCGAGTTTCTTGTTCATCGCCGAAATGAGATGGTGAAGATCGATGTCCACCCCCATGCCGGACGTGTGGCGGTTCGTGGCCAGGAGCGAAAGAAGATCTCCATCACCGCAACCCAGATCCAGGACGCGTGTACCCGGCTCGATCAGGTTGGCAATGAGTTCATAGTCATCCCGCTTTACGGCAACAGGGCTGGCGGACGAGCAGTCCGGGCAGCCCCCGATAAAAGTGCAGATCATCTGGGACAGATGCTCGATGTCAACGAGGAAGGCGTCATGCCCGTAGGGCGCCTTGAGGAGACAGTAGGACACGGGCTTTCCGATTTGAACCAGGGCGGAGGCAATTTCCAGGGACTGTTCGGGCGGAAAGAGCCAGTCCGAGCTGAGGGCCACCACCAGAAAACGGGCTTTCACTTTTTGAAATGCGGTTTTAAGGTCGCCATATTTTTCAACCAGGTCATAACTGTCCATGGCATGAGTGATATGGAGGTAGGAATTGGAATCAAACCGCTCGACGAATTTTTCACCCTGGTGCTGGAGATAGCTTTCCACTTCGAAACGCGTACTGAAACGTTCCTCGCGGGCAAGATCCTTTTTCTTTCGCCCGAACTTGCGAGTCATGATTTCCGGAGACAGGTAGGTGATGTGGCCCAGCATACGGGCCGCTGCCAGTCCGTCCTTCGGACGTTTCCCCGAACCATAGTAATTGCCATCCATCCAGCCGGGATCGTTGGTTATCATTTCCCGACCGACAATGTCAAAAGCCAGCGCCTGGGTGGAGAGCGAGGCGGCCGAAGCGACGCAAATGCAGTGTTTTGGAACATCCGGATAGCGAAGGCTCCATTCCAGAACCAGCATGCCACCGAAAGAACCGCCCACAACGGCGTGCAGGGAGGTTATGCCAAGGTGTTTCAGGAACCGGTGCTGCGTGTCAACGATATCGCCGATGGTGATGGAAGGGAATTGTGCGCCATAGGGCTGACCGGTGGCCGGATTAAGGGAGGCCGGACCGGTTGTTCCCTTGCAGCCGCCGAGGATATTGGCACAAATCACATGGAAGCGGTTGGTGTCGAGTCCCTTACCGGGGCCGATCATATCATCCCACCAACCCGGGGTTTTGTCGTCTGGCGAATGATACCCGGCGGCATGGGCATCTCCCGTGAGCGCGTGACAGATGAAAACAACATTATCACGGGCCGAAGTCAGCTCCCCGTAGGTTTCGTAGGCCACGGTCAGTTCAGGCAGAACCCCGCCATTTTCCAGGGTCAGTCCGCCGGGGGGGATCGGGATCTGAACGGTTCGGGTCTCGATCAGCCCAATGGATTGGTCTCGCTTAAAGGTCTTCATGATTTCCCGTTACTCCGGGAACTTCTTTTTCTAGTGGCAGACGCGGAAAAAGTCAATGGCGGTTCTGATGTTTCCGCCGTGATCCAAGCGAGATAGGAGGGGGATCCGGTCTCGATGGGGGTTACCACTATCTCGGGAACCTCATACGGGTGGTGAATCCTGATAAACCCTTGAAGGGCGTTTACCCGGCTGGCGCGGGTCTTGCAGAGCAGGATCATCTCGTGCCCGGATTCGACCCTTCCCTTCCACCCGTAAGCGCTCCGTATCGGCCAGAACTGGACGCAGGCGGCCAATCGCCCTCTGACAATGGCCTCCGCCATGGCGACGGCCTGAGCATCCCCACCCACAGTCGTCATCACACACTTGTATTTTTCCTTGGACATCAGGGTCATCCTTTACACGCCATCAGGGATTGGTACAGATGAATGATCCGGTCAGTCATGGTCTCAAAGGAAAAATGGGAACGACTCCGGTTCCGGCTGTTTTCTCCGTGGACTTGAGCCAGTGTTGCATCTGTGGCATATCGCCTGATGGCCTTGGCGAGGGCATCAGGATTTCCAGGCGGGACACACTGGCCTGACACACCGTCCTCAACCAGTTCCACCATGCCTCCGACGGCCGACACGATGGGGGGGATACCCATGCACATGGCTTCCATGACCGCTTTTGATAGTCCCTCATTTCTTAGCGTCGGCATGACAAAACAGTTGCATGCGCCGATGAGTTCGGGCGCATCCATTCGGAAACCGGCAAGGTGAACGCGATTCCTGACGACATCGTCTCCTAAAAGGGCCTTTAATTCACGGTCGTTATGATGTCCGACGAGCAACAGGTGCACGGGAAAATCCGGGGCCAGTCTTCGTATCGCCTCAATCAGAACAGGAACCCCCTTAATGGGGCGGGTGTTGGCGGTACACCCGATCACCATGGCGTTGTCGGGTATGCCGAATTGGCGCAAAGCCTCACGGGGCGCCGCGCTAAACCAAGAGGGATCATGTCCCTTGTAGATTTGAACCAGGCGGCAAGGGGGCAGTCCGAGTGAACGTAGATAGTTCTGTACAGCCAAAGACAGGCAGACGATCCTATCCACCTTGGGATTCAGAATTGCCAGATAGGCGGACGGATCCCAACGGTGAAGATGCCCCATGGTACCGCAATACCCAATACGCAGGACTGATATTCCGATGGAGGCCAGCATGGCGTTTGAGAGCGCCCTTCCGTTAAACGCATGGACGATATCATACTCCCCGGTTCTCAGGAACCCCCTGATTGTTTGGATGGCGGTTCTGTCGATCCTGGCCTCCATCTTGAGGTGCGTCATGGGAAACTGCATCTCCTTAAGGGGAGTAAAATAGGGGGATGTGGTGTCACAGAGAAGATCGACATCAATCCCTCTTGCCACGAGTTCCGGGAAAAGATGGGCTTCCGGCCGTTCCCCGACACCTGCTACCAGTAGTATTTTCATAGAGATTCAGAAGACGAGACAGATCATCCCTGTAGCACCCATGACCGTCAAGAGGAACTTCTGCGGAAAACGCTTTATGAAGGGGGACTCTTAAGTTAAGGTAACACGTTTTGAACTTGCGACTGTGAGTGATGTTATGCATGGAAAGAATAAAATGAGGATCCTCTCGGGGATTCAACCCTCCGGAAAACTTCATCTGGGGAACTACTTTGGCATGATGAAACCGGCTTTGGAACTGCAACAGCACGGGGATGCCTTTCTGTTCATCGCGGACTATCACGCCTTGACTACGGTATCGGATCCCGAGGTCATGCGCAGGAATACTCGTGATGTCGCCCTGGATTTCCTGGCCTGCGGCCTGGATACCAAGCGAACCGTTTTTTTTCGCCAGAGTGATGTCCCTGAAGTTCTGGAACTGTCCTGGCTTCTTTCAATCGTGACCCCCATGGGGCTTCTTGAACGTTGTCATTCCTACAAAGACAAACTGGCGAAAGGGATCGCTGCCTCTCATGCCCTTTTTTCCTACCCGGTCGTCATGGCAGCGGACATTCTTCAAGTACAGGCAACTCTCGTTCCGGTTGGCAGGGATCAGAAGCAGCATGTTGAGGTTACCCGCGACATCGCCCTCAAATTCAACCAGCAGTTCGGCGAGGTGTTCACGGTGCCTGCCCCGGTGATCCGCGATGACGTTGCGGTCGTGCCCGGCCTGGATGGACAGAAAATGTCAAAGTCCTACAATAACACCATTGAACTCTTCGGTTCAGAGAAGGATACCAAGGCGAGGGTGATGCGTGTTGTAACGGACAGCACCCCTTTGGAGCAGCCCAAGGATCCCGCGACCTGCAACGTTTTTGCCTTATACAAATTATTCGCCTCCGACGTGGAACTCCGTGATATGGAGTCAAAATACAGGGCTGGCGGATTTGGGTATGGGACGGCCAAAAAGGCCTTATTTGAAAAAGTCTGGACCCATTTTGGGCCATTCCGGGATCGACGAGCCGAACTGGAGCGCGACCCGGGTTACTGTGACGTCGTCCTCAAGGAGGGCGCTGAACGGGCACGGGTTGAGGCGCGGAAAACATTGGCCGCCGCCCGTCGCGCGGTGGGGTTGGAATGAGAAGGGAAGGGGCATGACGCAGGTTGTCGTTCAAGACGATTATAAAGTGCAACTCGATGTATTCGAGGGCCCTCTCGATCTTCTCCTCTATTTGATAAAGAAGGATGAAGTGGATGTCTATAACATCCCCATCGAGCGTGTTACCAAGCAGTACATGGAGTATCTCTCGCTCATGAAACTGCTGGATTTAAACATCGCCGGTGAATTTATCGTTATGGCCGCCACACTGATGATGATCAAGAGCCGCATGCTGCTCCCCGTCGATGAGCGTCCGGAGATGGAGGACGAGGAAGAAGATCCCCGGTGGGAGCTCGTAAAACAGCTTGTTGAATACAAGAAGTTCAAGGAAGCGGCGTCCCACCTTCAGAACCGGGAATATTTGCAGGAGAACGTCTTTACACGGGGCGGGGATATCGGCGTTGCCGCCGAACCTGAAGCCGGTGTAGGGTTGGGAGATGTCAGCCTGTTTGACCTGATTTCCGCCTTTAACGAGGCTTTGAAAAAAGTCAAAATCGAGGAGTTCGGCGAGATCTATGACGAGAAGTATACGGTCGTCGACAAGATCGAGTTTGTGCTGGGGACCCTCAAGGAAAAAGGCAAGGCTTCCTTTTCAAGTTTGTTTGAGAAGGCGGCATCCCGAAATGAGATTGTGTGTACCTTTCTGGCTATTCTGGAACTGATCCGGCTCAGACAATTGGTCGCCCAACAGGACGGGGATTTCGGCGATATTGTCATTGCAAAAGAATTGGAAACGTAAGGGAATTGAGGTATGGAAACAACAAACGAGTTAAAGCAGATCCTCGGCGCCATTATTTTTGCCGCGCGCCAACCGATGACAACGACCGCCGTTCGCAAGGTACTCCAGGAAACGGCGGACATCAACAAGGAGGACGCGGCCCTGTATGGCGGAGTCAAGGAGGCCGAAATCAAGGCCTGTCTGCAACAGATCAAAGCGGAATGCGAGACGGCCTTGCTTGGAGTGCATCTCATTGAGAGTGCCGAGGGTTTCCGTTTTCAGAGCGATCCCGCCGGAGGTCCCTGGGTACGGCACATGCTGAATGTGGGCAAACCCACACGTTTATCGCGCCCCGCTTTGGAGACCCTGGCCATCATTGCCTATCGCCAACCCATCTCCCGCGCGGAACTCGAGGGGGTTCGAGGTGTGGCGGTTGACCATGTCATCCGTATGCTGATGGAAATGCAACTTATCAGAATTGTCGGTCGCAGTGAGTTGCCGGGGCGCCCCATGCTGTACGGCACCACGGCGCTTTTCCTTGATCATTTCGGGTTGAAAGAACTCAAGGAACTTCCCGGTATCACGGAGTTGGCACGTATGGATGCCATGCGTAATAAACAGGAGCAATCCGTCGCCACCGTTCAGGAAGCCCCGCCCATGCCCGATCCAACTGATCTTGCCAACCCGTCTGACGCGACAAAAGACAACGAGGAACTAGACGACGATGACGATGAGGAGGAATCATGACCTTGGAATCGCTGCGACAGAAAATCGATGAGATCGATGCCAGACTCATCCGACTCTTGAATAAACGAACCGGCCACGCTCTTGAAATCGGGAAGCTTAAGCAGAAGAACGGGAGGGGAATCTATGCTCCGGCACGGGAGAAGGAGGTGCTGGCCCGCGTGGCCTTGCTGAACAAGGGCCCCCTTACGGACAAATCGCTCCGTGCCATCTACCGCGAAATTATGTCTGCGGCATTGTCCCTTGAAAAGAACCTCAAGGTGGCCTATATGGGGCCGCCCTCCACATTCTCTCATCAGGCTGCGCGAAGCCGATTTGGGGGCAGCGTGGATTATTTTTCCTGTGAAACCATCAGCGACGTTTTTGATACCGTCGAGAAACGAATGGCCGATTACGGGGTGGTGCCTGTCGAGAATTCAACTGAAGGAGCCGTCACGTTCACGCTGGACCGACTCACCGAGACCTCCTTGAAAATCTGCGCGGAACTGTACATCCCGATTTCAAACTGTCTTCTCGCCAAGACGTCCCGTGATCATATTGAGAAACTGTACAGTCATCCGCAAGTCCTCGGACAGTGCCGGCAGTGGCTGCAGAGGGAGATGGCCGGAGTCGAACTGATTCCAGTTGCCAGCACGGCCCGCGCCGCCGACCTGGCGTCCAGGGAAAAAAATGCCGGAGCGCTCTCCAGCCATCTGGCCGCTGAACTCTACGGACTGACCGTCCTGGAGTCCGACGTTCAGGATCTGAGCGGGAATACAACGCGTTTCCTGGTGATTGGCCACGACGAGAACAAACCGTCGGGAGAGGACAAGACGTCTTTGCTTTTTGCCGTTCAGCACAAGGCTGGGGCGCTCTATGGGGCGCTGGAGTCGTTTAAGAAATTCAACCTGAATATGACCAAGATTGAGTCCCGGCCAAGCCGTAGCAAACGGTGGGAGTATTTCTTTTTTGTTGATGTGGAAGGCCATGCGGAGGATACCCGGGTCAAGAAGGCCATGGCGGACATCTCCCGCCATTGCGCCCTGATCACTATTCTTGGTTCCTATCCGGTCGCCAGCAGAGATTAAGCAATGGGTGTTGGTTCGTGAAGGGAGGCAAACGATGACATTTAAGGATATCGCAAACCCCTGGGTCGCAGGTCTTGGCGTCTATGAACCCGGGCGACCCATCGAGGAAGTGGCTCGGGAACTTGGTTTTGATAACGCCAACCACATCATCAAACTGGCATCCAACGAGAATGCCCTTGGACCGTCGCCCAAGGCAATGGCCGCGATTCGAAAAGCCGCGCGGCACATGCACCTGTATCCTGATGGGGGCGCCTTTTATCTGCGGCAGGCGCTGAGTCAGAAGTTGGCTGTGGCGCCGGATCAAATCATGGTTGGGACGGGTAGCAACGAATTGATCGAGTTTATCGGGCATGTCTTCCTCGATGACGCAACGAACATCGTGATGGCCGACAGGGCATTTGTTGTTTACAAGCTGGTGGCCGATATGTTCCGCGCCCGAACCATCAAGGTTCCCATGGCACACTTTACGCATGACTTGGACGCCATGCTGAACGCCATTACCCCCGAGACACGGGTTGTGTTCGTGGCGAATCCCAATAATCCGACAGGAACGATGGTCGGCCAGCCCGCCCTGGATGCCTTTATGGACAAGGTTCCCGATCATGTTGTGGTGGTATTTGACGAGGCCTATATTGAGTTACTTCAACCCGAGGATCAGCCCGATTGCCTGCGTTATGTTCGCGAAGGCAGAAATGTGATCGTACTGCGGACGTTCTCAAAGACCTATGGATTGGCCGGATTGCGGATTGGTTATGCCATTGCACCGGAGACCTGTATCTCCTTGATGCTTCGGGTTCGCCAACCCTTTAATACCACCGCCATCGCCCAGATTGCCGCAAGGGCCGCGCTGGAAGATGATCAGCATGTCACCAAGACTCGGGCCATGATGCGGGAGGGTTTGGATTATTTTGAAACCTCGTTTCGTAAACTGCGGTTGGATTATGTGCCGTCCTTTGCCAATTTCATTCTGGTCAAGGTTGGACAGGGCCGGAAGGTATTTGATCTCATGCAGCGCGCCGGAGTCATTGTTCGAGCCATGGATCCCTATGGTCTTCCGGAGTACATCCGGATTAGCGTCGGCACCCGGCCTGAAAACAGGCGTTGCATGACCGTGTTGAAAAGTGTGCTCAAATCCATCGCGTCCGGGCAATGTGGTGACAGAGGCTGAAATGAAACGTGTAGCCATAATCGGGGTTGGTTTGATGGGAGGGTCTCTGGGTTTGGCTCTTAAACGACGCGGACTGGCGGAGGTCAGCCTCTATGCCCGGCGCGAGGAAACCCGTCAATTAGCCATCACCATGGGTGCGGCGGACGCGGTATTTGACACCCCTGGAGCCGCCTTACGAAAATCTGACGTGGCTGTTTTCTGCCTGCCGATTTGCAGCATCCCCGATGTCGCGAAGGCATGCGTGTCTGATTTCAATCCTGGGTGTGTCGTGACTGATGTTGGTAGCACGAAGAACGTCATAGCACGGATCATGCAGGATGTGTTTATAAATACGGACTGCGTTTTTGTGGGTAGTCACCCCATGGCTGGCTCTGAGAAGACCGGATTGGAATCCGCACGGTCCGACCTGTATCAGGGTGCCATCACGGCGGTCACTCCCTTACCCAAGACTCCGGAGGGTGCCATCGAGACAGTTGTCAAGCTGTGGAACGGGGTGGGGGCTAAGGTCGTCAGAGTGGACGCCGCTGAGCATGACACCCTTGTGGCAAGAACCAGTCACCTTCCGCACCTGATAGCCGCCCTTCTGGTATCCACAGCGGGCCGTGATGTCTCGTCGGCGCAGAAGTCTTTCTGTGGCCCGGGGTTTAGGGACTCGACGCGTATCGCGGCAGGATCCCCTGAGATCTGGCATGACATTGTAAAGACAAACCGGGCGGATATTCTCACCGAACTTCGACACTATGATGCCGCGCTCCGGGATCTGATTGGGTCGCTGGAGCGAGAAGACTTCGAAGGCGTCAGGCTGACACTTCAGAAGGCAAAACTGTTGCGTCACGACCTGCTTGATTAACACCGATTCTGCGCCTCTTCAGGCCAATTAACAGCCAAAGGCGACTTATAAACAATGTCGCATAATATATCTTATGTCTAGTGTAGTCACGTGAAAAATGCCCGATTCATTGAGAATATTGAAATCAGGGTTGCAATTGATAAACCTGCTTCACCGTCGTTCCGCCCCGCTCCACCTCCAAGACGACGGCGTTCATCTGATCCTTGAGAAACTGGTCGATGAAGGCTTCGGCACGGCGTCGGTTGGTCATAGGGAAAGAGTTGACTGATCGGATAATGTCGCCTTGCTGGAGTCCAACCGCGCCAAAGAAATCCTTTTCCCCCTCAAGACCCACCACGTAACCGGTGATCTTATTCTGATCATCCCTCACAGGCTTCATGGTGTCGAACACGGCGACCATCCGGTCAGGCTCGTCAAGGAGTTCCTGATAGTAGTCCAGTATGGGTTTTCGACTGAACTTCCATCGGTTCTCCTGGATCTGAATGCATCCAAACTTATTGGTGGTTCCGACTTGACCCGGGACCTGATTCGTCGTCGTTACCGGTTCTACAGCGCGAGCCCTGACGGCAAATTCGACCCACAATTCCTTCATCCCCGAAGGCGTCCGAAGGACGACGTGATCCAGGAATATTTTGTCAACCGTAGTGTCGTCCAAACGCTCACCTTCGCTGACAATATATTGATCCCGTTTTGCCACATCGTCAAGAATGGCCCTGCGCTGGGGGTCTCCTGCGCCATCGATGAAAAAAGTTCCGGCAAGGCGAAAACGGTCTTGCCCGATCTGGCCCGGCGTCACCCCGGGGCGCTTGTCCGGTCGCGACTGAAATGCCATCCATAGTCCACCGGTCACAGACGTTGAAGAACGATCCTGCCCCGACATAAGCACCGGCGAGGCGACATCCTCAACGGTAAAAGGAGGACAACGGAAAAGTCGTCCGAGATAAAGCGCCAGAAAGGCACTACCAGCCACGGTGGTAATCACCGTCCATCGCACAACATTCTGATATCGGAAGGCAGAGGGCATAAGCCGGATTTTGTTTCCCGCGAACGGGATCAGTCATTTATCTAAGCGATCAACCCGAAACCGCGTGCCGCTTTCGCGGCAACATGAGGCGGGTTACCTCAGATTTCCTATTTGATCTTGCTCCGGGCGGGGTTTGCCATGCGGCGGTCATTACTTTCCGCCCGGTGGTCTCTTACACCACCTTTTCACCCTTACCCCGTCCCGCTCTTTCGACCAGGCCGTGGCGGTATAATCTCTGTGGCACTTTCCGTGACCTCCCCTTAACGGGAAGCCCCCGGGCTTGTTAGGCACCGGCACCCTACCCTGTGGAGTCCGGACTTTCCTCTCCCACCCGCTTTCGCGAGGTTGAAGCGACCGAACGCCCTCCGCCTTCCGACATCAGAACATCGTTAAAATAACATTCTTCCGCAGTATCCGCACGCCACAACGTCAACCTGTTTTCTGGCGTCATGACAGATGTACGGGGGCAGTTTCATATGACATCCGCCGCAGGTGCCATTGTCTTCGACTGGTACCAGCACTTTATCCTTCTTGTTCTTGAACATCCTGTCATATTGGCGCAAACGCGTGTCATCCACATCCGCAGCTAAGTGGGCCCGTTTTTGTTTAACGTCCTCAAGTTCTCGTCTTATCTCATTCGCACGGTCATCAATGGCGGCAACTTCATGTGTGACCCCCCCCTCTTCTTCCTTCAGGGCGGCCTCGCGACTCTTCACATCGGCCAAGGCCGTCTCGACGGTTTCCATGATCTCCAGAACCTGATCCTCGGTCTCGCGGATGGATTTCTCAACCGCGTTGATTTCCTTTTCCATGGCGCGGAATTCCTGATTGTTCTTGAGTTGCATCTGCTGCTCGCGGAACTTGCGGATTTTGTCGCGGAAAGACTCAATTTCCAATTCAGTTTTCTTGATCTCGGCCTGTCGTGTCTTATGAACGTCCTTGGCCTTGAGCACCGCCTGGCGATGATCGTCCAGCAAGGAATCAATGGCGGCCTTGCGCAAAGGGATATCCGTCAGTTCTTTTTCAAATTTCAAGATCCTCAGGTCATGATCCTGAAGCGTCAACAGTTTCTCGATTAACGGCGTCATAATGCCTCCCGCAACCTTGCGTTTGAAAAATTGCGCAGCACTATCTCACACCCGTGAAGGCAAGTCAATCGCGGCCTCAAAACCGTTCTGCCACTGTCTCTTCCATCAGCGGTCATGGGATCACGAACAGAATAACACTCAAAAAATGGCAAAGGCTGCCGGTGAGGACAAAGACGTGCCAGATGGCATGATTGTAAGGAATGCGGTGTTGCAGATAGAACAGGGTTCCCCCCGTGTAAAACACCCCGCCCGCCAACAACCACATCAGGCCTCCCAGCGGAAGGCCCGTCCAAAGCGGGCGTATGGCGATGACAACGATCCACCCCATTCCGATGTAGATCAGGGTGGAAACCAACTTGAACTGACCGGCAAAGAAGACCTTGAATACAATCCCGGCAAAGGCCAGGCCCCAAATGACACCGAACAAGGTCCAGCCCCACGGCCCGCGGAGGGAAACCAGCAGAAAAGGGGTGTACGTTCCGGCAATAAGCATGTAGATGGCCGAATGATCAATAATCTTAAGGATCCGTTTGACGCGCGGCCAGGGCAGACTGTGATACAGGGTCGAAGTCGCGAAAAGTAGAACCAGGGTAGCGCCATAGATCGAGCAGGACACAACGTGCCAGGCTGTCCCTTTCAGTGCCGCTAACACAACCATGACCGACAAAGCCGCCAAGGACAGCAAAAACCCGATGCCGTGGGTCACACTATTGGCGATCTCTTCGGGCAACGAATAGGATTTCGGTTCGCCGGACATGGTTATCTCACAATCACCGGGGCATCCGGTAATTCATTGGTCGCGGGGCCAGTAGCAGGATATTCTTTCATGAGAATTTCAGTAACAGCCTGAATGCCCTGCACGACACCCTCTTCAAAACGGCCGGCAGAAAAACTCGTCTCCATGAGACGGCAGATAGGATCCCATCCTCCCGGTTCTACCCGCTCATGAATTCCCCGGTCTGCCACGATTTCGACATGACGGTCAGCCAGCAGAAGATAGATTAACACCCCATTGTTTTCGGCCGTGTCCCAAACTCCAAGACGCGAGAATACTTCCAGTGCCCGCTGCGGCGGTTGCTTGCCATGAAACAAGCGTCGCCAATCCAATGCACTCTCCACGGCAAAGCGAATCTGGCCTCGATGTCTCCGTTCACTTTCCCGAATCGTCTCGCAGATGAGTGCCATCGTACCCGCCGGAAAAAACCGCCGAACCAGACGGGACGGGATCCACAGATGTCTCAGAATTCTTCCCACGTTCATAGTATGACCTCACCAACGCCCCGAAGCACCACCACCGCCAAAACTCCCGCCTCCCCCGCTGAAGCCACTGCCTCCCCCGCCGAAGCCACCGCCTCCCCAAC
>JBAWZH010000018.1:0-27171 GCA_037143135.1 bacterium | reverse complement strand
CGGTCGCCAAACTGGCCGGAATGAGCGACGTCTCACAGGACGACCGCACCGTCACGCTGAAACTACGAGCCCCCGCCAGTGACGCCGCAGACATCCTGGCCGCCACCCTGCTGACGCCTTAAGAACTGTCCGTTAAATCCGGATCTTGTATTTTCTATCCCCGGCGCTTTTGCTATGGTTGTCCCGCTTCATGACTTCTTCTCATCAGGACTATCGGAGTGAATTGCTGTTCGTGACCCTGGGTCATGGACTCGCGATCGGTATGCTTTTCGCCATCTCCTTTATCCACGGTTGCGACAGCACGGTGACCGACATGAGCAAACCGATGGAACTCATGGTCGAACCCCCGCCCAGTGATTCGCACGAAACACCAACGGAACTTTCCCAACACGTACTCCATCCTCACGAGGAACCTGAGACCAAAACGGAGGAGAAGAAGAACGAGACTCCGCCTGACAAAGATGAGATTCCCCTGCTGGATAAAAGCAAGACGACGAAACGGAATATCAAACCCGAACCCATCAAAAAACCCGAGGTCAAGGAAACCGGCAAAATCAAGATCAGCAAGACCCTCGTGAAACGTCCACTTCCGAATGGCAAGGGGAAATTGACTCCCGAGGAAGTCCGGAAACTGCTTGAGCGGGGCGCCCACCTCGGGAATAAGTCGAGCCTTTCAGAGGCCGATATGCGGCGCCTGCTGAACGGCGACCAGAAATTCGGCGACGGCTCACCGGTCTCCCAGGAATTCGTGGTGCTCGACATGGTTCGCCAGGCCCTGTACCGGGCCTGGAATCAACCCACAACCATCGGTATCGCCGGGCTGGTCACCAAGGTTGAACTGACCTTCAGTTCCGACGGCGCCATTGTCGGAAGCCGGATGATCAACAGTTCAGGAAACAAGGTCATGGACGCCTCCGTTATGCAAGCCGTTCAATCCGTTCACCGCGTCTCCGGTCTCCCGGCTGCCTTCCTCTCCTCCCACCGCCGTATCCCGGTCTCGTTTGAATTGACAGGGGATCGGTGAAGGCTTCAGTCCACCCGTCCGCCGCCAAAAGCCGGACTGGGAAGTTCGCCATGCCAGATCAAAGAGGCGCGTTTCAGACCCTGGCATTCCCCGGGATCAGGCGGCCGGTAAATCAGGCGGAACATGCTCCCGCCCTGCAGGTCACGGAGCGATTTTGCCTGCTCATTTCCCTTCGACACAAACCAGTGGGGTTGCGTCAGGTCAACATGGATCTCATGCTGGCCACCGGGTTTGAGAACGACCACATGATCATCGGTCGCCTGGGCACGCGGCTTGCCCGCCATGACCCAACTCACGTCACGGTTCCCCCATGACCGGATCCAATCGTTTTCCAGCGCCATCGACTGCGCGTCCGGTAAATCGATGATGGCAACGTCGTTCGATGACACATTCACCAACTGGATTGTCGCCGCGCGTACCTGCCGGTTCGTCGGGGAGACCATCTCCAGTTTCATTCCTATACCCAGGGTGGACCACCTGTACCCCTTAAGCACCGAAACCCCTTTGCCGGACACCGCGACTTCCATCTCCAGCGGAACCTGGATGCCATCGCGGCGCCGCTGGCCTTCCAGGGCCTTGGCTTTGTCCTCCTGCATGAAGAAGGCCTCGAACCCGTATCGCACCGGAATAACATCCTCGCCCCCACCCCAATACCAGTAACGATCAATGCGTCCCCGGATGAACAATCCATCATCCGGCTTTTGATCAGTCACATAGTCCAGACTGGAAATTACCCCGCCGGAATTCCGCAGGACGGCATAGACCTGTTTCCCCCTGAGGCTCTGTTGTTCATGCTCCGCGCGGTTGATGAACGACACGCCACGAAGCCTGTTCGTCGGCACATGGTTCATCGCATAATCGAGTTTGACATAATTACCCCGGAACGGATCACGGGGATCCAGAGGCGCTGTCTGGAGATACACGATGGTTCCATTCCGGACAATCCATTCCCGTTCACCCGCCATGTAGACCAGAACCAGAACCTGAAGCACGACAGTCATGATCATTAACTTGATTCTCATCGGGCGCCTCCTTCCACCTTCTGTTTCTTCGCCCGGGCATAGAAGAACCCTTCCGCCAGCAGGAGTGCGCCCATCACCACAAAGACAAGGCCGCGCACCAACTGACTCTCAAAGAGATCGAAATACCGCGCCACGAAAATCAACACCAGAAAGACAGACCCCAGGACGGTCTGTTTAATCAGACCCTCCCGGCAACCCCGTGCCATCAGCGAGACGGCCAAGCCGATAAACACAAGATTGAACGGTCCGGCGACGGCCCAATCGTGGACCCTATGCAGAACCAGCAGATTGACAACACCCAGTATCACGGTCAGCGGAATGAGAAACAGTTCAGGTCCGGCGTCTCCCTCCTGTCGCGACAAGGCACCGGTTATCTTGAGACGTGCCACCGCACCCCAGGCCGACAAGGCAAGAACCAGGGGAATCAGGCCATAGACAACACCGACCCACGTCATTTCGTTCCGATTCCAATGGAAGAACTCACGGGCAAGGGAGGGGAAACTCAGCAGGTACAGCATCACCATGAATACACTGCCCCCGAAAAACCAGAACACCGGTCCGGAACCGGGGAAAGCGCCATAAGTCCGGACCAGGTACGACACGGCGAGGAACAATGCCGACAGACTCAGCATGGTGGAGAACAGTTCCCAGGCATGGTCATGACCGGTTGGCATGCTGAATCCATAGGCAAGGAAGACAGCGGGAATCAGAACCGCCAGCAACAGTCGTGACCGTCGTTGCCAGGCCAGCGGGCCAATCAGGGCCACCAGCAAAGCCGGCGCCACCCAGACGGGAGTGGCGAAGGCCACTCTTTCAGCGCCACCCCACACCGTCAGCAACACCACAGCCAGAATGGCCTGGGGTATGGAGGGCATCGCCAGAGCCATCCCCAGTGCGCCAAGGCCCCATATCAGGAAGGCGTTCGGGAAATGCTCATCGATATTGTATATCTGAGCCACCAACCAGATTCCGGCGCCGAACAACATGGTGCCGAGAAGACTGATCCCCTCGCCCAGCGCCTGAAAACGCCCGCCCCCTGCGGTCAGTTTGAGTCCAACCGTATGGATCGCCGCCAGGGATCCCACCACGATGGCCAACTTGGCGTACTTGGGAATAGCATCCCAGTTGTAGGCCAGGAGCAGGATGATTCCGAGTCCGACAATCACCGCGCCCAGACAGGAAAAGATGATCATCCCCCAGGGAAGGCTATCCGTTTGCGCCGGGTACCTGGCCAAAATGGCCCTGGACTGATCACTCGAAATGACACCCTCGCGTTCCCATTCGCAGAGTTCACCCTGCAACCATTCCCGACGTTCCGGCTTGGCCATATCAGTCTCCTGTCTTCACTCGACACTCACCACGCTTCAATTCCTTCACCACCCAGGGCAGGCCTCGCAAATTGAGTTCTTCCATAAAGGGATCGGGGTTGAACTGCTCGACATTAAATACACCCGCTTCGCACCAGACGCCGGTCACGATCATCTTCGCGCCAATCGCCGCCGGAACGCCGGTGGTGTAGGAAATGGCCTGCGCTTTCACTTCCTTCCAGGACTCGGCATGATCGCAGATGTTGTAAATGTAGAGCCGCCGTTTCCGGCCCTCTTTCACGCCCTCAAAAATGCAGCCGATATTTGTCTTACCCGTGTAGTTCGGCCCCAGGGAGGACGGTTCGGGGAGGACGGACTTGAGAAACTTCAGCGGAATGATTTTCCGGCCCTCATACAGCACCGGATCAATCCGGGTCAGACCCACATTCTGCAAGACCCGCAGGTAGGTCAGATACTGCTCGCCGAAAGTCATCCAAAACCGGATGCGACGGAGTCCCTTGATATGCTTCACCAGGGACTCCAGCTCCTCATGATACATCAGGTACATCTCCTTCGGCCCGATCTCCGGGAAATCAAAGGCCTGATGAACGGAAAGGGGCTCCGTCTCCTTCCATTCGCCCTCTTCCCAATACTTGCCGCGCTGGGTGATCTCTCGGATATTGATCTCGGGGTTGAAGTTCGTGGCAAAGGCCTTGCCATGCGAACCGGCATTGCAGTCCAGGATATCCACCGTGTGGATCTCGTCAAAAAAGTGCTTTTGGGCATAGGCGCAGAAGATATTCGTCACACCGGGATCGAATCCACAGCCCAGAAGGGCGAACACACCCTTATCCCGGAACGCCTGATGCTGGCGCCACTGCCGCTTGTACTCAAACTTCGCCTTGTCCGGCGACTCGTAGTTGGCGGTATCGAGATAATCCACGCCGGTGGCCAGACAAGCCTCCATGATGGATAGATCCTGGTAAGGAAGCGCCACATTGATGAGGATGTCCGGATTGAACTTTTTGATCAGACGGATGACCTCCTGCGGATTGTCGGCATCCACCCGTGCGGTCTGAATGGCGCGCTTCAACTGGGCGGCGACACCCTTGCATTTGGACTCCGTACGGCTGGCCAGACAGATGTCCGTGAAAACATCCTTCATCTGGGCGCACTTATGCGTCACCACACCGCCAACCCCGCCCGCCCCGATAATCAAAACTCGGCTCATAGCCATTCTCCCATTAGAGCAAATGCAGTTTAAAGTCGTGCCCGGCGAACGTCAAAGGAGACTTCACCACGAAGCAACATTACTTCAGTTTCTGGGCAATTTTCGCGACGTGGGTTCCCTGGAAGCGAGCCCCGGCCAATTCATTGGCGCTGGGGGTGCGTTCACCCTGCGTTCCGGAAATGGTGGTGGCGCCATAGGGAGACCCACCGGTAATTTCAGCGTTACTCATCTGTCCGCCAAACGCATACGGCAGTCCCACTACAATCATCCCTTGATGGAGCAACGAAATATGAAAACTCAGCAGGGTTGACTCTTGTCCGCCATGTTGCGTCGCGGTGCTGGCAAACACACTTCCCACCTTCCCCACAAGCGCCCCCTTCTGCCAGAGATGGCCCGTGGCATCCAGAAACTGCCGCATCTGACCGCACATGTTTCCGAAACGTGTCGGCGTGCCGAAAATGATGGCATCGGCGGACTCCAGATCGGAGACCTGGGCCACCGGAATACTGGCCATACTCTTCTGGGCTTCCAGCGCTCCCATTTTGGCAAGAACTTCCTGTGGCAGTGTTTCCGGAACGCGCTTGACAATCACCTCACACCCGGGCACCTCGCGAACCCCCTCCGCCACCGCCTGCGCCATTTGATGCACATGCCCATACATACTGTAATACACAACCAAGACTTTGCTCATCGTGAGTCTCCTTTTTTGATGTATGCGTAGGATAGCAGTACTTCACGGCAAGACCAAAGAAAATATCTCACCTGGTCTTAAACCAGCGATCCTTAAAATAATTTTGCTTCCCCATTCATTCTCCAGTATAATTACCCGCTTTGAGTATCGACAGAGAAGGCGCGGATCACATGAAGAAAACACTCATTACTCTCGGGATTCCCTCTGTTTTTGCCGTGGCAGGACTTGTTGCCATTGCCCAATGGATGCGGCATGTTACCGATATTCCGGCCGAGGACACCCGCGTGGCCATCACGCATCAACCCGTAATCGTTCCGTCTGCGGCGACCGCCCAACCCGCCGTCCCGGCGCAACCCACTCCCCAATCACCCGCCACAGCGTCGGTAGCCGCCCAGTCGGCCCAGGGCACCGGCACCGCATTCGAAGTCGCCCCGGGAAGTTGGCCCGCCTTCCGGGGATCGGACTATGACGGTATCGCCAAGGACAAGACCAAACTCAATCGCGACTGGGCGAAAAACCCGCCCAAGGAACTGTGGGCTGTGAACGACCTGGGCGAAGGTTATGCGGTGCCAGCCGTGGACGCCGGACGCGTGTTTCTTCTCGATTTCGACCAGATCGGAAAAAAGGATAACCTGCGTTGCTTCAGCCTCGCGGACGGAAAACCGCTCTGGAACTACGCCTATCCCGCCGATATCAAACGCAACCACGGGATGTCGCGAACCATGCCCGCCGTATCCGGCAACCGGGTCGCCACCCTCGGCCCGCTGTGCCAGGTCAACTGCCTCGACGCCTCCACCGGCAAACTCCTCTGGGGAATTGACCTGGTCAAGGACTACAAGACCACGATCCCGGAATGGTACGCCGGTCAGTGCCCCATCATTGAGGATGGCAAGGTCATCCTGGCGCCGGGAGGATCCGAGGTTCTGATGATGGCCGTGAACGCCGACGACGGCAAGATCGTCTGGACCACCCCGAACCCCAAGGGATTCGCCATGTCGCACGCCTCCATTCTTCCCCACACCTTCAAGGGGCGGCGGATGTTCATCTACGTCTCTCGCGGAGGAATCACGGCCGTTGACGCCCGCGACGGAAAGTTGCTCTGGGAGTTCGACGACTGGACCAAGATCATCGCGGACGTCCCCACTCCCGTCGCCATGGGCGAAGACAAACTGTTCGTCGCCCGCGCCTACGAGCAAGGATCCCTGATCCTCCAATTGAAAGAGGAGAACGGCCTCTTTCGCGCGGAACTCGTAAAAAAACTGCCGCGCCGCGTTTTCGGGTCGGATCAGCACACCCCCATTTTCTTCGGCGGACACCTGTACGGCGCCAGACCGCCCCGCGGCGAACTGGTCTGTCTGGACCCCGAGGGAACCCCCTTGTGGGCCAGCGGCCAGAATGCCCGGTTTGGTATCGGCGGATACTCGCTCGCCGACGGCCTGATTTATATCATGGACGACAACAGTACCATGGCGGTCGTCGAGGCTTCGCCGAGTGCCTACAAGGAACTGTCCCGTCGCAAATTGCTGGAGGGCCGCGAAACGTGGGGCCCCGTCACCATTGCGGGCGGACGCATGTTGGTGCGGGATTCGCGAACGGACACCCCGAACTCCTCCCGTATGGTTTGTCTGGATATTTCAGAAAAATGAACCGTGACGCGTGAACAATAACCCCATAATCCATTGCGGAAGAGAGTGTAAACGGGCGGATCGCTTCATGCGGATGCTGTGCCTTGCGCTCGTCTTCGCAGGTTGGACGGCCGTCGCCGAATCACAAACCGCCCCCGGGGTGGGTCGGGACTATACGCTCGTCAAAACCTTCAAGACGGGGTTCACCCAGGCGGCGCGAGGGATTGCCGTGACGCCCCAGGGCCGCATCTATGCCGCGGGGGATCAGGCCGTTCATATCATCGGCCCGAGCGGCGATTATGTTTCCTTTCCCGTTCCCGGCGAACCTGCTTGCATCGCCATCAGCACGAACGGTTTTTTGTACCTCGGCGTCGGCGACCATGTGGTCGTGATGGAGCATTGCGGAACGGAAAGAGGATCATGGAGCGCCGCAAGTTCGAATTCCGTCATCACGGGAATCGCCGTCGGACGCGAGAGCATCTGGGTCGCGGATGCCGGTCGCCGGGAGATCCTGCGATATTCGCCCGACGGAACCCTCGCCGGGCTGTGGGGCGGGAAAACGACCCCAGCCGATACGAACAGTCTCGTGGTTCCATCTCCTCATCTCGATGTGGCCGAGGCTGCGGATGGCCGCGTGTGGGTGACGAATCCCGGACGGCACCAGTTGCAAATGCGCGATAAGGACGGAACCCTTCTGAAAACCTGGGGCTTCTTCTCCCACGAAGACCCGTCCGGCTTTACCGGTTGCTGTAACCCCGCTGATTTCACAATCGCTCCGGACGGCACCATCGTGACCGCCGACAAAGGCGCCCTCGCACGGGTTCGGGTGTTCGATGCGGACGGCCGACTCCTGGCCATCGTTGCGGATTCGCAGAAACTCAAGGCCCCCGAATTATCACGACTGGGCGCGGGTCTGGATGTGACAACGGACGGCAAGGGCCAGATCTATGTTCTGAATCCGGTCTCCAAAACCATCCTCGTTTTCGCGAGAAAGGGAAAATGACGTGAGCCCCGTGAATCAACAACGCCGCAATTTTCTCAAAACCGTCCTGCGGGCGGGTGCTCTGGCCGGTCTGGCTGGCGTCGTCATCCCGCCACTGATGCGGAACAAGGCAACCTGTACTCAATCCAGATCCTGCGCCGGGTGCGGGCAGTTTGGTCGCTGTGACCAACCGCAAGCCGTCGACCACAGGAATCGGGCAGGAGGGAGATCCCAATGACCGGAATTCCCCAGGCGCCATCCACCCGGCGCGGATTTCTGGTGACGGCGGTGCGGGCACTCATACTCCTGGCAGGCGGAAGCCTTGTTGGCGCCTGGGTTCTGAAACCCTGGCAAAGCCGCCAGCGGGTGTGGCAGATCGATCCGCTCAAATGCACCCACTGCGGCAAGTGCGCCACGGAATGCGTGCTCAAACCCTCGGCGGTGAAACTGGTCCACGCATTCCCGATCTGCGGCTACTGCAAACTGTGCTTCGGCTTCTTCAAGGCCCAGCAGCATGCGCTGGACGAAAATGCCGAGAACCAGCGCTGCCCCACCGGCGCCATCACCCGGCGCCTGATCGAGGCCCCCTATTTCGAGTACACCATTGACGAGGGCAAGTGCATCGGTTGCGGACTGTGCGCCCGTGGATGCACGGACTTCGGAAACGGTTCCATGTTCCTGCAAGTCCGTCATGACGTCTGCGTGAACTGCAACCAGTGTTCCATCGCCACGGCCTGCCCGGCAGGCGCCTTTGTCCGCGCGCCGGTCGAAAAACCCTATCTCCTTAAACGCAGCGGAGGAAGCCGCGCATGAGTTTTCCGCCTCCTGAATTCTCCCAACCCCATCCCTTCCCGGTTGTGCAGGATCTCCCGCCCCGTCCGGATCTGTTCATGTACCTGGACATCACGGCGCTGGCCCTGGCGTTGTTTCTGGCCGCGTGGCTGGTGCTGAAAAAACGATCCCGCTTCGGCACGGTCGCCCTCATGTTCGGCTCCATCGCCTACTTCGGGTTCTGGCGCAAGGGATGCGTCTGCGCCATCGGCTCCATCCAGAATGTGGCCCAGGCCCTGTTTGATCCGGGATATGTGTTGACCGCCGCCGCGGCGGCCTTTTTCCTGTTGCCGCTGGCGTTCACCCTGTTCTTCGGTCGTGTCTTCTGCGCGGCCGTCTGTCCCCACGGGGCGGTTCAGGATCTCCTGCTTGTGAAACCACTCAAACTACCGGCGTGGCTCAGTCGGGGCCTCGGAGTCCTGCCCTTCCTCTACCTCGGCGCCGCCGTTCTGGCCGCAGCCAACGGAGGACTCTACCTGATCTGCCGGTATGACCCCTTCATCGCCATTTTCAGAACCTCGGGGCCGGCCTTCATGCTGGCGGCTGGCGCGGCGGTTCTCGTGCTCGCCACCGTCATCGGTCGCCCGTACTGCCGGTTCCTCTGTCCCTACGGCGCCCTGCTCCGCCTTCTGCAACCCCTGTCGCCGAGACGGGCGCAGATCACACCAACCGACTGCGATGTCTGCACCTTGTGCCGGAACGAATGTCCCTTCGACACGATCCGCCAACCGGTTCCGGAGCCGTCCTCCGCCGAGCGCATCCGGGGGCGCCGGCGATTGGGATTGGCCTTGATTGCGGCCCCGCTATTGGCCATCGCCGGCGGCGCGGCGGGATATGCCATGGGCCCCCTCTTTGCGCAGACGGCCCGCGAGGTTCCACTGGCCCGCGCCGTGTGGCAGGCCGAGTCAGGAACGGGCCTGGTGTCCGACCCCGTCGCGGCCGATGCGTTCATCCGAAGCGGCGAGGAAAGCCAGGCCTTGTATGACCGGGCCTCCGCGCTCAGTCGCCGGTTCCGTCACGGCGGTATCGCGTTCGGCGTCTGGTTCGGGGCGGTGGCCGGACTCTTTCTGATCATCACCTCCCGCCAGAAATTCCGTCCGATTTTTGAAACCGATCCATCCGATTGTGTCGCCTGCGGCCGGTGCTTTGCCTCCTGCCCGCGGGAACAGATCCGGATCCAGGAAGCAAGGAAGGAATAAGACTATGGAAACCGATCCTGAAATCTCGTTGCCCCAAGGGGATGGTGCCGGCCTGTGGGGGCGGGCTGCCTCCCGCACCGCGGCCGTGGCGCTGGTGTTCTGTTGCGTCGTGCTGGCCCTGTTGCTCTTCAACGCCAGTCTCATCAAAAGCTCCGACCCGTACAATCACCCGGAACTGGCGTCGCTGGTGGATCAACTTCAGGCGGCGGACAAGGCGCACCAGGGTGCGGATGCCGCCCGCCTGATGTCGAGTATCCGCGACCTGGATCGTTCGGCCCGGTCCCAATTCTTCAGAGCCCATGCGGCGGCCAGGCAGGGATGGATCCTGTTTCTGGCCGGAATGGCGGTGTTCCTCTTCTCGGCCAAGGCGGCGGCCGTTCTGAAACGGAAAGCGCCCATGCCCGTCATCCCTGCGGCCGCGCCGCCGGTCTTCACGGTCTCCCTCCGTAACGCCGTTATCGCGATTGTCATCGTAACGGCCCTCGTCCTGCTGATTGCCTCCTACGCCACACCCGAGCGAAAAACCGGATCGATTCCCGCAAAACAGGCCCACGAATGACCACCGAACCCGCCATCGATCTCGCTCCCGTTGACGAAGCGGTGGCCCGGATCGGCCGCACCAGCGACAAGATCATCCCCATTCTGCAGTCCTTGCAGACGCATTACCGCTATCTGCCCCAGGCGGCCCTGCGGCGCGTGTGTGAACTGACCGACATCACGCCGGCCGGGATCATGGGCATCGCCACGTTCTACTCCCAGTTCCGCCTTACCCCCGCAGGCAAACACACCATCAACGTGTGTCACGGCACCGCCTGCCACGTCAAGGGGGCGGATCGGGTCACAGACTCCCTGCGTCGCGTGTTGAAGATCGAGGACGGCGGCGACACCGATCCTGACGGCGTCTTCACCCTTCAAAAAGTGGCCTGCCTGGGCTGTTGCACACTGGCCCCCGTGGTGCAGATTGACGAAGTCACCTACGGTCATGTGGAACCCGGCGGCGTGGCTCAGATCCTTCAGGCCTTTATCGAACAGGAGGAGGAACGCAAAAAACGCAAGGCCGCCGCGCCCCCGCGCCCCGACGGCGCCCGCGCGGAAATCCGCATCGGCACCGGTTCCTGTTGCGTGGCAGGCGGCGCCAGCCAGGTTCTCGAAGCCCTGGAATCCGCCATCGCCGCCGTGGGCGCCGATGCGCGCGTCACGACCGTCGGATGCGTGGGAATGTGCCACAACACACCGCTCGTGGAAATCCTGGAACCCGGTAAACCCACCGCCCTGTATGCGCGGGTTCACGCGGCGGACGTCGCCTCCATCATCCGGCGCCACTTCACTCCATCCCGCTGGCGTGATCGCGTCAACCTGTCCGTCTCCGGAATGATGGACCGGCTTCTCACCGGGGTTCCGGACACGGCGGCGGATCGCTGCGGACTGGATTCCGGCTGCCACGCCGTGCAGTCGTTCCTGTCCCCCCAGCACCGGGTCGCCACGGAACTCTGCGGCCAACTCGAGCCGCTCGACCTGGACGCGTATCTCCATCATCGCGGCTTCCAGTCACTCGAACATGTGCTGCGGGATCATTCCCCGGATACGGTAATCGAGACGGTGACCGAGGCCGGCCTGCGGGGCCGCGGCGGCGCCGGCTTCCCGACAGGCCGGAAATGGACCATGGTTCGGAAGGCCGTTGGATCACAGAAATATCTGGTGATGAATGGCGACGAGGGCGACCCGGGCGCCTTCATGGACCGCATGATTCTCGAGTCCTACCCCTTCCGCGTCATCGAGGGCCTCGCCATCGGCGCCTATGCCGTGGGCGCAACCGAGGGCGTCCTGTATATCCGCGCCGAATATCCGCTGGCGGTGAAACGCATGCGCGAGGCCATCCGGATTTGCATGGAACGCGGGTTGCTTGGCGAACGCATCATGGGCCGCGATTTCTCCCTGACCCTGCGCATCATGGAGGGCGCGGGCGCCTTCGTGTGCGGCGAGGAAACCGCCCTTCTGGAATCCGTGATGGGCCGCCGGGGTATGCCGCAACTGCGCCCGCCCTACCCGGCCGAAAAAGGACTGTGGGGCTGCCCGACCCTGGTGAGCAACGTCGAAACGTTTTCGCTGATTCCCTGGATCATGCGGCACGGGGCGCAGGCGTTCGCGGGACTGGGAACGCGCACCAGCAAGGGCACCAAGGTCTTCGCGCTGGCCGGTAAAATCGTGCGCGGCGGCCTGATCGAAGTGGCCATGGGCCTGTCCATCCGCCGCATCGTCGAGGACATCGGCGGCGGCGTCGGAAACAATCACACCTTCAAGGCCGTCCAGATCGGGGGTCCCTCGGGCGGCTGTCTGCCCGCCTCCCAGGCCGATACACTGGTTGACTACGAGGCCCTGATTCAGGCCGGCGCCATGATGGGATCCGGCGGGCTGGTCGTCATGGACGACGCCGACTGCATGGTGGATATGGCCCGGTTCTTCCTGTCCTTCACCCAGAATGAATCGTGCGGCAAGTGCACGCCATGCCGTATCGGCACCCGACGCATGCTCGACATCCTCGAACGGCTTTGCCAGGGGAAAGGCATGACGGGCGACATTGAAAAACTCGAGACCCTCGCCCATGAAATCAAACGTTCGAGTCTCTGCGGACTGGGCCAGACGGCGCCCAACCCGGTGCTGACCACACTCCGTTATTTCCGGCACGAGGTCGAGGCGCACATCAAGGGGATCTGCCCGGCAAAGAAGTGCCTCGCCCTGATCATGTATGTCGTCAACGATAAATGCATCGGGTGTACCCGGTGCAGCCAGGTGTGCCCGGTGGACGCGATCCCTCCGCTTCCCTATCAGAAACATGCGATCAACACATCGAAGTGCGTGCGGTGCGGCGCCTGCAAGGATGCATGCCCGACTGAGGCCATAACCATCGAATCCCCGATCAAGGTGTAATATGCCAACGCTGACCATTGACAACAGGACGGTGACCGTGGAGCCCGGCGCCACCATTCTTGAGGCGGCGGAGAAACTCGGAATCCACATTCCCACACTCTGCTATCTTCGCGAGTTCGCTCCCTTCACCACCTGCATGGTGTGCCTGGTCAAGGTGCAGGGAATCGCCCGGCTCCTGCCGTCCTGCGCCACGAAGGCCCATGAGGGCATGGTCGTGGAAAGTGAATCGGACGATGTGCGATCCGCGCGGCGGACGGCGCTGGAACTGCTGCTCAGCGACCACCTCGGAGACTGCGTGGGGCCCTGTCAAAGCACCTGTCCCGCCCACATGGAAATCCCGCTGATGATCCGGCAGCTCGCCGCAGGCCAGATGCGCGAGGCCATTATCACCGTCAAGGAACACATCGCCCTGCCGGCGGTGCTCGGACGGATCTGCCCCGAGATTTGCGAGCGCGGGTGCCGCCGGGTTCAATTGGACAACGCGGTGAGCATCTGCCGGTTGAAACGCTACGCCGCCGACGTGGATCTCGCCAGCGGCGCGCCCTATGCCCCGGAACTCAAGTCGGATACCGGCCGGAACGTCGCCATCATCGGGGCCGGACCCGCCGGCCTGAGCGCCGCGTGGTACCTGCGACGCGAAGGATGCCGGTGTGTCGTGTTCGACGATCATGACCAGCCGGGTGGACAGTTGCGCGAGGGCGTGGATCGCAAACGCCTTCCGCTCGATGTGCTGGACGCCGAAATCGCCACCCTGACACGCCTGGGCGCCGAATTCAAAGGCCACTCCCGCATCACGGACCGGGCCGAATTCGATGCCCTGCGGGGGCGGTTCGACGCCGTGCTTCTGGCCTGCGGCGAAATATCCGCCGAACGGGCCGCCGAATGGGGACTGTCCTATCGTACCAAAGGACTCCAGGTTGACGCCAACACGCTGGAGACAACCGTGGCAGGCGTGTTCGCCGCCGGCTCCATGGTGACGCCCTCGCGCCATGCGGTGCGCGCCGTGGCCTCGGGCCGTTTCGCCGCGCTCACCATCGCCCGGCGCCTCCGGGGCGAACCGGGCGTGGTCGAGGACCGCCCCTACACGGTGCATATCGGACGCCTCCACGACTGCGAGATTCCGTTCGCCCGAACCGAGGGGTCGCCTGCGGGCCGCGTCGAACCGGCGGGGGGGGCGACGGCGGGTTTTGAAAAGGCCGAGATGATCAGCGAGACCGCCCGTTGCCTGCATTGCGATTGCTTGCGATTGCACTCCTGCGACCTCCGCCAACATTCCGCAGACTACGACGCCTCCACGGCACGCTTCAAGGGCCAGCGCCGGCAGATTGAAAAGGAATGCACGCATCCCAACATCGTGTTCGAGGCCGGGAAGTGCATCAGTTGCGGGCGGTGTGTCGCCATCGCCGCGAAGGCGGAGGAGAAACTCGGCGTGGCCTTTCATGGCCGCGGGTTTACCATGCGGATCAAGGTGCCGTTCGACGAGTCCGTCGCCGCCGGCCTCACCGTGGCCGCCCGCGACTGCGCCAAGAACTGCCCCACCGCCGCGCTCAGTTGGAAGGACACATGAATATCGTCATGATCATCCCCGGTTCCGGAGGCGGATTCTACTGCGAGAACTGCCTGCGCGACACCGGGGTGATCAACGTTCTTCGTCAACGGGGGCACCAGGCCACCGTGGTTCCGCTTTACCTCCCCATGTTCACGGACGATCCTGATGTGGCCGGGGAATCGCCGGTCTTCTTTGGCGGAGTCAGACTTTATCTCCAGCAGAAGATTGAATGGTTACGCCACATGCCGCGCTGGATGGCACGGGGCCTGGATTCGCCATGGATGCTCAATATGGCGGCCAAACAGGCCGGGAATACCCGCGCCAGCGGCCTCGGCAAGACAACGCTGTCCATGATCCGCGGCCAGGATGGCGGCCAGGCCGAGGAATTGGAGCGCTTGATCCAGTGGTTGCAGCGGGACGAAAAACCGGACGTCATTCAACTCTCCTCGATTCTTCTCATCGGACTCGCCGCGCAGTTGAAGGCGCGCCTCAACGTTCGCATCACCTGCGTCATGCAGGACGAGGATACCTGGCTCGATGCCCTGGATGCGCCCTATAACCAGTCTTGCTGGGACGCCATCCGCGAACGGTGCCCGGCCGTGGATCTTTTCCTGCCCGTGAGTCACGCCTATGCGGACTACATGAAGGTCAAATTAGGGTTGCCCGCCGATAGACTGCGCGTGGTTTACCCCGGCATCGCTGCGGAGGAATACAGAAGCGCGCCGACTCAGACGGATCCGCCGAGCATCGGCTATCTCTCGAAAATGACCCGCTCACTGGGTTTGGAAACCCTGGTGGACGCTTTTGTCCAATTGAAGCAAACCCGCTTCCCAACTCTCACGCTACGGGCGATGGGGGGGCAGACGGGAGACGATGCCCGGTTCCTCGCGACGTTGCGCAGGAAGGTAGACGCGCTTGGCTTCTCGGGCGATGTCAAATTCCTGCCCGGGTTGGATCGCGCAAGCCGGATTGAGTTTATGTCAGGGCTTTCCGTACTGTCGGTTCCCATGCCGGAGGGCGAGGCATTCGGCCTGTTCATTGTCGAGGCCCTGGCGGCGGGAGTCCCTGTGGTTCAACCGGATCGGGGCGGTTTTCCCGAGTTGATCCGGGCGACAGGCGGCGGCCTGCTCTACGATCCGACTCAACCCGGCGCGCTGACCCAAGCGCTCGAAACACTGTTGTCCGACCGCGCAACTGCGGCGGAAATGGGGCGGCATGGACAGACCGTGGTGCGGGAAAAGTTTACCCTGAACCGAATGGCCGACGATCTGCTTGGCATTTATACCGGTCTATTGGGTTCACAAGGCCGATAAGGGGTCATCGCCCCGCGCACACGAGGTGTCTCACGGCCGCCTCTTCCGGGCCGCTGTGGTCTTTCCACAAACTTTCAACAAGACATGAGGGCGTGGTGTGTTCCTCCACGGCCAGTTGCCTGAGCGCCGCCGCGGCGCCACGCGCATACCGATCCGGTTGTATCCCCTGCCCCAACGCCAGTCGCAGGGTTCCGATCAGCCGGTCATCCCATCCCAGTTTTCGGCGCGTATCCCGCGTCACCCGCTCCACGGCATCCTGAAGGAATGGATTGGTCATCCGAACCAGCAGATCCTCCACATAGGCGGCAAACCCCGCCTGCGTGAAAAGGGAATCCACTCCCCGGTATTTCCGGCGCAGGGCCTCGCCGGACTCCAGGAGAAACGCCTCCCTCGCCAGGGTCAACAACTCCGGAATCCGGGTCGCCTCGGCCATCGTGACGCCCCCTTTTTCACGCAGAAGATAACCGATCAGGGCATGCGTGGCATTGTGACCGTACAACTTCGCCTCTTCAAACGGCAGCAGGTCCGCCTTCTCCTCAAACACCTCGATTCCCCGCTGGAAACCGGACAACCCGATCCGGGTGATCAGGATCCGGTTGAACGCCTCAACCAGAAAGGCGCGGGACATATTCGGTACCACGGTCACGAGCCCCTGCTCCGTAATTTGCGCGGCATCAGCGACCACCCCGCTCATCTTTCCAATGACGGTGTTGAGCGCTTGGACACGACAGGAGGCAAGGTCGGATCCCAAACTCGCCGCCAGGGCCGCCGCCAGGATTTCCGCCGCATGATTGTGGTTTTCTGCGGTGTAGATGACCGCCGCAGGCAGTCCCGGATCACGCTTCTTTTCACGCAGGCCGACCGTCAGAATGTCCAACACGTCGCCCGGTTTGCCCGTGCCGTAAAACGCCACGCTCGGAAGCGCCGTGGCGATCTCGTCCGCCTCGGCGACGGCCCGGATCAATACCTGCCGATCCGTCTCATCCAGGGGGTTGAGAATCTCAACCGGGCCGATCTCGTGCGCCTCGATACCCGACGGGGTGGCTACATTGAGCGCATAGCATCCCCCATTCCGCCTTATCCCCTCCACCATGGCGGGAACCACCTCCGCCACGACCAGCCGCCCGAAGTTTCCCGACCGCCATGCCTCGTAAACAAACAAGCCCGCCTGAATCGCGCCGAAGCCGAAGCCGACAAATGTTCGTCCTTGTTTCATCCGACTCCTTGCCCCGTCACCGGCGGTTTGCGTTCGCCGAATCGTTTTGCCAGACCGAGGGTCTCCTCCAGCGGGAGAACTCCTTCCGAGGCGCCCGGGCGCGACAGACTGGCCGCCGCGCAACAACTTGCCAATCCCGCCGCCTCCACCACATCCCACCCCTCATGGAGGCCCAGCAACATCCCCGCGCAAAATGCGTCGCCCGCCCCGACGGCGCCGGCGATATAACCCTCGGGTAACACCAGCGAGCCGCGCGAGGTGCGCCGTCCGGATCGGTCGCGCATATACACGCCCTCCGGCATGTGAACGGCCACCAGTTTCATGTTTCCGAATTCATAGAGCCGTTCCACCGCCTCCACCAAAGCGACGCCGTCAAGACGCCGCTGTTCGTCTCGCACCGTGAGTCCCACCGCCCGCGCCGTCTCGATCTCGTTCAGGATCAGGTAGTCCACATACTTCAAGGCAGGCGGCACAAGTCTGGAAAACCGGTCGCTTTCCTCGCTCACCACGTCCAGACTGGTCAGGATTCCCGCCTCCTGGATCGTCTTGAGCAAACCCGCCGCCACCGTGCCGAACACAGGATCGGGTTGATCCATCGCATCCAGCAGGAGAAGATACCCGAGATGAAAAATCCGGCACGGCAAACGGGGGACGTCCACGTGACGGGGGCTAAACAGGGCATTCGCCCCGCGATGATGATAGAAAACCCGATCCCCGCTGGTTTCGTCATTCATCACATCCGTGAAGGAGGTCGGCGCCTGATCCGTCATCTGAAGGCCCTGGATGTCCACGCCCAGTTCCGAAAACACGCGCCGCAGGTACTGGCCGTCGGCGTCATTACCGACAATCCCCAAACCCGCCAGTGGAAAGGGCGCCTTGAGCCGCGCCAGGTCGTGAAGCACATTGGCCGGAGCGCCGCCGGGACTGAACATCTGATCCTTGATATTCGCCAACATCCCGCGCCGGGGCAGGCAGTCCACCCGCTTGACGCGGTCAACGATCCAGTTTCCCGCCGCTGTGATTCCAGTCCGTTTCGTCATCATGTCACCCACCGATCCGTTGTCGCGCCTTAATCGCTCACCAGTTTCACACAGGCGGGTTCATCTTCAACAATTTGACTGAACCGGCCAACCTGTTTGTTCTCGAAATAGTTGTCATGGGCGTCGTCATTCGCCGTGGACACTTCCCCCACGATGGCGTACTCGGAATCGGCCCAGAAGGCATGCAGGATTCCCTTGGTGAGGGTGACGCGTTCGCCCGACTTGAGAATCAGCGGCTTGCCCGGCGGGATCTCCCGCATTTCCCCGTTGACCTGAAGTCGAACCGGCGTCGCCGAAGGCAGTTCAATGGCGAGCCGTCCCCACCGGCAGATGATGTCTTCCTTCTTCGCGGAGTGATAGTGGCGCGGCGTCACCTGGTTATGCCGGACATACATCAGTTTCTCGCAATACTCCGGTTGTTCCGCCAGGTTCACCAGCGTTAATCCCGTCTTGCTGAAATCACCCAGCCCGAAATCCGTCACGTCCCACCTGGGATTGGGAGGCAGGGTCCATCCATGCCGCGCAAAAGCCTTCGTGGATTCCACAATCACCGCATTGATTTCCGATCGCTTCATACTCCATTTCACCTTTCTCTGAGAGGGGTCAACGTTCCGGGGAACTGTATCGAGACGCGCCAAATTGATCAAGCACGTCCGAACGCGGAAGAATCTTATGGGTTCTTACACCAGGTAATTCGACAGCGTATCCCTTTCTGCCGTCTGCCTCACTCATTCATGCGGGGTGGTCATACGGTCTTCCACGTTGACCCCCCCAGTGGCCAGATGATATTTTGGGTTTATGAAGTACATCGGGGTGTTGTTGTCGCCCGCACTCTCCCCGCTTGAGTTCTACTCGTTCTATCCGGATAAGACCGCTTGGCAGTGCTGGTTGAAAGGCCATGTGCATTACTCGGCTGACACGGCGCAGAATTACATGCGGGTCGCCAGGTTCGTCGGAAAAAACCGAAGCGCTTCGGTTTTTTTGGGCTTGGATCCCACCATTCTGTATCGCCTCGCCGCGTTGCCGGACGAGAAGGCCGCCACACTCACTCCCGATACGCTGCTGACCGACCCGCGAACCGGGCGGCAAACCGCCCTCAGCCAGATGAGAACCCGCTCGTTGGACCGGGCACTCGACGCCCTGGAGGGCAAGACGGTCCCACAGAACCCGAAACCGGTCTCCGTGGGCGTTGCGTTGGCGGGTGAGACCCGTGAGGATGCTGCCGCCGACGCCCAGCGAATCATGGGCCTTCTGGCCGATCAACTGGCGGATATTCGTAAACGAAAGGGCTCGCTGGAGGCGCGATTCAGCAAACATACTATTAACCTGCCCCTGCTCCACCAAGAAAGTATTCAGGGCGACCGAACTTCAGTCGCACAACTCGCGCATCAGTCCGGATGACCAGCCCGCGAACGAAGCCTCCCGCACCCGTGTGAAAAAGGGCGCGTAATCATCGGGGGAGAGGAAGAAGAAATGATATCGCCAGGGTTCGTTATGTTCGTTTAATCGCCTATTCAGTTCTTCGAAATGTTTCAGTCCATCCCGGCATTTGGCGCGGTTACGGTTGGAGTCGTCACCATCGGCCTTGATCTCGACCACGAGGATATCTTGTGCGCTCCGCACCTTGATAAAGTAGTCGGGATTGAACTTCTCGTTCGCCGTATGGGTGCGCCCCGCCTTGGAAGGCTTGTACGAATATGGGAAACAGTAAGCATCGCGGTCCGGCATGCGGACGAACGAGTCGAAATAATCGGCGTTGGCCAAGAGCAGTTCGGTGAACAACCGTTCCGGTTCGTGACTGGCATATAACACATTCCATGGGCTTTTGAAGGCCTGCAGGCCCACCTGGTGAATGCGTTCGGTAATCTTACGGGCGCCGTCCCCCAGCATGTCCGGGTCGATGGCCGCCATCTTGATGGCCTTTTGGTATTGTTCCCAGAGCCGTTCTTCGTGAGGTCCCGCAAATGGCGCGGCGTCGCCGGAAACATGCCAGACCGCCCCGCTTTCCTTGAGCCGGTCTTCTGAAAAATGCTGCGGCTTGATCGCGGCCAAGTCAACCGGTTCGAGATCCTTGGCGATCTGGCCCATTCGCGGGTGTTCCTGGTCCAGATCCCGGAACATCGGGCCGAAACTCTGCTGCAGGATAAGCAGATTCTGGCGGCTCAGAAACGTAGTGTCCTGACCGGCCTTGCGTAATCCATCCTCGATCAACTTCAAGAGGCGCTGTTTGGGCCAGGCCCGAGGCCGCCAGCCCGTACATGACAAAGCTCTTGCCCGTTCCCGTTGCCAAATCCAATGTTGCGGCCTTGCGATCGCGCAACGGCATGGTGTCGAGAAAAGCGTCAAGACCGCCGTCATGCCGTTGCCGGATGCAATCCCGGTTGTTCCAGTTCTCTCTCGCAAGTCGTTCCAGATCGGGATACTTGTCGGACACTAGGAACCGCATAGCGGTCCGGATAGCGTCGCGCTGAAAGGCGTAACGGTTGGCGCAGAGGAGGTTCAGAAAGGCGTCGTACTTGTGGACAATCGCCTCCGTCGCGTCGCGGGAATCGTCAACGCGCAAAACCTGGTCGGAAACTCGATATTGCAGGCTCATGAGTCTGTCCGGGGACGTGTTCGCTTCTTTGTTCTATTACCTGGCACTTTCGGTTTCACGCCAGTGGCGCCGTAGCGAGGCGCCGTTTCATGAACCGCGAAGCAACCCGCCAGTTCGCGCCTCACGCCCGTCCGTTGCGGCAGGGTACGTTCGCTATCCTCATATAACGTGTCCGGGCAAATGTCCTGTTCATGGGGCCAGCAGACGGTTCCGCGGAGCACATGCACCTTGGCGAAATACGCCTCGTCAGCAAGCTCCCTGAAGACCCCGAAACCCAGCAAGTCCGAGCAATCGTATACGCCAACTTCACCATTGGTGAAGGTCAACTGGATCCGGTGTCCAGATAACGGAATAACCTTCTTGACTCTCGGGTTCATCATAGACTCCTACTTGAGCGGTGCGATCTTGTAAGGCAATGCCCCTCCGCTGGCGAGTTTCCAATCAGCCATGAGTTCATCCTTGTGGATTTCAATCCACGCCTGAACCAGCCGTTTCTTTGACGCCGGGATACTTCCGGTAAGCAGTTGCCCCTCCGGAATGGAGAAAACCGACTCGTTGTCCTGATAATAGGCATGAATATGCGGCTTCTTGTGCCGTCGGTTATCGGTGAAATACATCGAAATGATGATCCCATAGAACATGCTGATAACCGGCATATTATCTCCTCCCTCTCTCTTCCGCGAAGGCCTTACGATCAAAGACCAGCGCCTTCTCGTTGCCATACCGGTCGCACAGAATCACCATCAGCCGCTTGCCCGTGAACTCCTGCTCCGTGATGCGGATCACCAACCGCTTGGCGTGTTCCAGGCCCCCCGCCTCCTTGATCAACTCCTCGGCCCAGAACACCCGGCCCAGCCGGAATACATCGCCATCATAGTCGAGATCAAGCATGGCCATGGAGAAGGTCTCGAAGTTGGCAAAATCCTCCGGCTCGGTCGCCAACGTCTGGGCGCGGAATTCCCGGATTTCCAAGGTGAACTCAGCGAACAACTCGCCCTTGCGCCGGGCCTTCCGGGCCGCCACATCAACGACGGGCTGGGACACGAAATCGAAACCCACGGCGTCGATGACCTCGTTGACGTCCGCCTCGCGTACGGGCTGCCGCAACGCGGCCGGCTCGCGTTTTTCGATCAGGCGCAGCAAGACGGACATCGGGACCTTGAGGAAGACATAGGTGGCGTTGTCGCGCGTGACCTCGTCTTCGGCAAAGGACATGGCTACGACGGGCGCAATCACATAGAACCGCTCGCCCGGCTTGCCGCGCAACAGCCGGTGCAGATCATCCACATAACCGTAATCGAGCGTCATCTTCTTGTGGTCGGGATAGTTCCAGATCAGGGCCGAATAGGTGCCCACGTAACCGTCCAAGTCGACTCCATAGCGGTTATGCGTGTGCTCGCGCACGCCGAACAGTTTGAGCACGAACGGGCGGTAGCCGTCCCAGGGCATTTCCTTGATGGCGGCCAGGTCGTAGATGCCAGCGCGGTAGAGGGCGAATTCCCTGGCCGGGAGCGGCTTCTCCTTCTCAGGCTTGTCTTTCGAGCCGATAAACGAGAGGCGGAACTCCACGCCTTTGACTGTGATACACTTGGCGCCCGGCGCGTCCCCGGTCTCTTCGAGTTTGTCGGCGGGCACGAGAAGTTTTTCTTCCGGACAGACAATCGAGAGCGCTTCGCCTTTGCGGGCCAGGTCGTGTTTGCGAACGAGGTCGGCCAGATCGTGGAGCAGGTCAAGCGTCACGTCGCATTCTCCCTTGCGTGCCTTCTCCGTTATCAGGAAGATGCCGGGCGCGCTCTTCAGATGCTCACTCCAGTCCTCCACCCGTTCCGTCTCGGCGCGATCATCCTTCTTGGCCGCGCCAATCGTGGAAGTCAGCGAGAACATGCGCTTCTGAATCGTGCAGATCGACAACTTCCCGCAATCCATGGCAATCCACCGACGGCCCAACTTCTCCGCCACCGCCGGAGTGGTCCCACTGCCGGAGAAACAGTCGAGGACAATGTCGCCTTCGTTGGAGGACGTTCTTACTATCCGATCAAGCAGTTCCTCAGGTTTTTGTGTGGGATAGTCAATCCGCTCTGTTCCTTGAGCAGCGACAGGAGTAATATCAGTCCAGATATCCTGAAGCATGACTCCTGGCATCTCATCGAGGAAACGTTTATACGCTGGCATATTACCTGGCTCGTGATGAATTCGCCCTTCACCAATGAGCCTATCCATGGCGTCCTGTATCTTCTCCCCCGCTTGAATCCCAAGCGCCCAGTGCCTACCTGAGTTTGGTCTCACAATCTGGCCATTTACTCTTAATGGTCCACCCGACTCGCCTCGTCGTGTACCCGGAGCAGTGAGGTCGCTTAAACGGAATCGTTGCCCCGTCTTGGCGTCACGATATTTGTTCCACGTTGTCAGATAGTTCCCTGAGTAGTTAGTAAATTGCTGATTCCATATCCACCGTTCCCCCTTCGTGTAGAACAGAATCTTCTCGTGGATGCGACCATATTGGCCAAGCCCGTCGAAAGCACCGCTCTTTGCAGATTGGCGCTTCCATGTGATGTCATTCTGAAAATTCTCCTCCCCGAACACCTCATCAAGCACGGCCTTGATGTAGTGTCCCTTTTTCGTGTCGAGGTGGACATAGATGCTGCCGTCGTCGGCCAATAGTTCCCTGAGCAAGATCAGGCGTTTGCGCAGGAACTCGATGAACTCGGCCCCCTTGACCTTGTCGCGGTAGGCCTTCTCCTTGTCCTTCATGAAATCCTGACGTGTGGCGAAGGGCGGGTCGATATAGACCAGACGGATCTTGCCGCGGGTGCCGAACTTGTCCGGACCCTGCTGGTCGGCCAGAAGTTCGCGCAAGGCGAGCAGGTTATCGCCCCACACCAGAAGATTACGCCACGTTTGCCCTGAACCTTCCGAAGGGGTTGCGGGATGGGGCCGGTCGGAGCAGAACGAGCGGACGAGTTGCCAGGGAGCGGCGGGGGTCTGGGCGAGCACCTCCTCGCGGCGCGCCTTGCCCTCGTATTCCAACCGGTATTCCTTGCCGATGCCGGGCTGGCGGTCGGCGGGCCGCTTCGCCTTCGCGGCCTCGGGAAACAGGCGAGGCTGCCACTCGGCCGGGATTGGTTCACCCGTCTCGACCAACCGCAGCAGTTCCTTTTTCTGTTCAGGAGTCAATCGCATGTATATATCCCATTCAGGGTAGCCACCCCGTTATGCAAAATGCCAGAACCTGCGGGTTGCGTCAACCGTGCGGAAGACATTGACGGCGAATTTTCCCGCGTATAGATTTCCCGCTCCGGGACTCATATCGCAGGCAATATGGCAATGATCCGAAATAATAGGGAGGGGCTTATGGCAACCAA
The DNA here is from genome assembly GCA_037143135.1 of bacterium. Classification (GTDB taxonomy): domain Bacteria; phylum Verrucomicrobiota; class Kiritimatiellia; order CAIKKV01; family CAITUY01; genus JAABPW01. The sequence continues at coordinate 3,255 of JBAWZH010000018.1, read as the reverse complement.
GAAGACGGGCAGGACGAAGGCAGGCAAGCAGACGAGTCCAGCGCAGGAGGCATTGCAAATTACCTTTGTGCTGAAGGGAAACCTGAAACGGGCCCAATTGATGTATCTGTTCATTGCCCGGCAACTGGCGGAGGTGCGGGATCGAAGCCTCTACGCCGCACTTGGACATAAGGACATGGCGGACTATGCGCACCAGCGCCTCGATCTGGGGCGCTCCTCGCTCTACAATTACCTCCATATCTTCGACTGGGTAAAGCAAGCCCACCCGGAGTGGCTGGGAAAGAACGTGAAAGGCCACATTCCTGACCTCTCCGATGTTGCCGACCTGATGTGGATCGAGAACGCGCTGGAGGACAAGTCGCTGGACCCCGCGAAACGGACGGCGCTTGAATCTCATCAAAAGCAGGCCCTGGCCGGAACGCTGCGACGGAGCGAGCTGCGTGCATTCAAGCAGGAGGAGAAGCCGTCCAAGGATGCACTGGCGGAGGTCCTCGCGACCCTGCAGGCGTTGCGCAAGAAGGCTGGCAAAGTTGCGGGAATCCCGCCTGAGGTTCTTGCCCACCTTGACGCCGCCATCAATCTGGCGACCCACGAGAAAGCGATAAAAGTCGCCGGATTCAGGCTTATGACCTCGAGTTCAGCCGCTTGAGCGAAATCCAGCCGGCTGGACGGGATTGCCTTATTTCTTAGGAAATATGCGTGATTTAGGGTGGAAGTTAAGGCAATCCCCCGCTATTGCCCGAGCAGTAGAAAGCCGGAGGCAACGACCACGTAAGCACACTCACCCCAGCCCTCTCCCCTGAAGGGAGAGGGAGAAAACCGTCGGGGTAAACAGGGCGACGCCAGAGGTCGTTCCCTGCTGATCCTTTTTGACCGATTTTATCATTATTTTCTAGGAAAGTCGGAAATCAAGTCCAACCGTTGGACTGAGGTTTTGGCGGTTTGCAGGCGGTTCCAGTCTGCCTTTGAATAAGTTCCCTCATCGGCGCCGCACGCCGCCGACGGTAACCCATCTGACGAATGGTGACCATGACCCGTTCCTGCATCGCCCGGCAGATGCAAAAGAAGAGGGTGCCGTTAACCTGACCAATCACACCACCTATTTTGATACCGTTGTCAGTCTTTTCACATTGCTGGCCTCGAGCAGGGTGCGCATTTGGGTGATGGCAATGCCGTTGAGCATGGCGAGGCGCTCGGGTTGTGGCAGACCTTGGCGGATGAGAACGGAGTTCAGGCTTTCGAGGGACGAGACACCGGGGACAGACCAATAATCGTGTCCCCGCATTTCAGTGCCCTTATTTTGTATTTCTGGAATCATGTTCCGCAGATCACCAGGCAAAACCAGACGGTTTTACCCATCCAACTCGCCGACACTCGCCGACATGCCTCTCATCACGGTTCAAGAACGACCACAGTCAGCCAATCTCCTCAATACCACCCTCTCCGGCCTATGGGCGAACCCCAGAAACCGCATAGAGCCCACCCAGATATTGAATAGTCGGGGACAGGTGGTCGGATACGGTGCATACGGCCCGGCGGATGGTCTCGGTCATGGGAAACAGGTTGCCCTACTGTGGCAGGACGGGAAGAAGACCGTTCTGAACGATCTGCGGCCTGATTGGGGTTCCGGCAGGCGGAAGTACATCGGTTGTCTATACGGCGGATCCGTGGTTCCGCATTGCCTCACTCAGCAACGATGGGGCGGCGGTGCTGGCGGCGGCCGGTGCACCTATGTACACGAATGTCTTTACGGCGGTGACGTCTGACCACAACGTTCAGATCGACTTTGCCGGGGTCTCGGCGGAACAGGCCGGTGTGCCGCCCCATGTTCCCGTGGAGTGGGTGAAGCAATACTACGCCAGTGAAGCAGCAGCGGCGGCTGATCCGGATCTGGGAACCGATTACCTGCTCGGACTTGATCCGACAAACATTTACGATATCGGCTTCTCGTTCCTGTCACTGTCGGTCACGGGCGGGATGGTGTCGAGCACTGTCCAGTTGAAGGACGGGGTTCAGCCGCTACACACCCGGATCAATGGTGTACTTAAACTGCGAGGTGCGCCGGACTTGATGGGTGAGTGGGCGGATGTGGAAAGTGCGGTGATCAGCAACGCCCTGTTTGATATCAACGGCAAGTGCACAGTCCAGTTCACTGACGCGACCAACCGGTTCTATAAGGCGCTGATAGATCCTTAATGAGGAAGTCATGCGGACAGCCTGAACTGTTGAGGAAGGGGCGGAGTGAGGGACACCGGAGGGACACCAGTCTTTCCAACCACCAGTCTGACAATCAATTCCATTGACTATGAGCAGGGCAGGTAGCATGATTCAGTAAGGTTTAATAAGAAGCTAGACTACAATGCCGACCGTACTAATTATAGAGGCATATCGGTTTTTCTTTTACGCAAGCGATTGTGGTGAGCCCCCGCATGTCCATATTGAGCGGGAGGACTGTGTGGCGAAGTTTTGGATAAACCCTATACGTTTGGATCGTAGTGGTGGATTCAGCGGACATGAGATATCGAAGTTATGTCGCATGGTTGTCCTGCATGAATCGCTTCTGATGGAGAAATGGAATGAATACTTCAACGCTTGAGATGCCGGGTTTGACTGCGGGAAAAGTCGCCGTAAGTGACGAGAGCCTGATCGTGGAACTTTCTGATGGTCGCGTATTAAGTGTGCCGCTGGCATGGTATCCCCGGTTATTGCATGGCTCGAGGGAGGAACGTAGTCATTGGCGTCTGATTGGACGTGGGGCTGGTATCCATTGGCCAGACTTGGATGAGGATTTAAGCGTGGAAGGACTCTTGCGTGGTGCGAAATCCGGGGAAAGCCGAGCCTCCCTCTCAAAATGGTTGGTTGCCCGACAGAATGTGGGGCACAGGGGAAAAAGGCAAAATATTCAGGCGCCTGTAAATGAGTATAATGCTGCGAGTACCGCAAAAAGAGCGCGCCGAGTGGCAGAGGGTCCGGCAATTTACGGGAAAACCAGCAGAAAACCCTGATGAGAACAAAGAGGAAGTAGGGACAGGTTAATAGTACATTAGTACTATACAACAGATTAGTACGCGGTATAGTTCTGCATGAATCGGAAGGATACCCGGAGGAGGAAGTCATGCGGACAGCCAGAATCGTAGAGGAAGGGGCCGAGTGAGGTGACCGTCCTGGGCGCGGCTCCTGCGCCAGTGTAGTTGGTCGTTGAGTTCGACATCCGATTGAAGGTCATCCCGGTGCAAAGCCGGGTGGGGTTGAGTA
>JBAWZH010000017.1:0-28759 GCA_037143135.1 bacterium | reverse complement strand
GCGCCCCCGTTTCCCGCTACCTTCCAAGCCGCATGGATGACGGGTATGGATTGGGCCTGGATGCTGTGGAACGCTGCATTCAGGCGGAAAAACCGGGACTGATCATCACGACCGACTGCGGCAGCGGCTCGCATGAGGCCGTGGCCGCCGCCACCGCCGCCGACGTCGATGTCGTCGTAACCGACCATCATGAGATAATCGGCGAACCGGTCAACGCCGTGGCCGTGGTAAATCCCAAACTGGGATCCGACCCCTCCGCGCGGGTTCTCGCCGGGGTAGGGGTGGCATTCAAGGTCTGCCATGCCCTCCTGAAACGGGGCCGCCAGCGGCGCCGAAAACATGCGGCGGATGTAGATCTTCGCGATTATCTTGACCTGGTCGCGCTGGGCACGGTCGCAGACGTGGTTCCTTTGCTGCATGAAAATCGCATTCTGGTGCGGCATGGCTTGACCCAATTGAACCGGGGACAACGGCCCGGTCTCAAGGCGTTGGCGGAGGTCGCCGGCATCAAGGGCGAACAGGGCGCCTACCATCTTGGCTATATACTCGGACCCCGCATGAACGCGGCAGGCCGTCTCGGGAAGGCCGATGAGGCACTGGAGCTTCTGCTGACTGACAACGCGGAGCAGGCCGGGGTGTTGGCCGCCCACCTGGATGCGGCCAACCAGGAAAGAAAAGTAATCGAGGCGGAAATCATGGAATCCGCCAGTGAGCAGATCAGGACTGGTCATGACCCCGCCTGCGACTTCGGAATCGTGGTCGGCGATGCCGGTTGGCATATCGGCGTTCTCGGAATTGTTGCCTCCCGTCTCGCGGGTCGGTTTGGTTGTCCGGTCATTGTGGTCGGTTTTGACGACGAGGGGAATGGCCGGGGATCATGCCGCAGTATCGAGGGGTTTGACCTGCTTGAGGGTCTGAAACCCTGCGGCGGCCACCTGAAACGGTATGGCGGTCACGGAATGGCCGCCGGACTGGACGTCTCGCGGGAGTGTTTTGATCTTTTCCGGGCGGCATTTAGGAAATCCTGTGCGGACATTCTGAAGGGACGTGACCTGACAAAGACCCTGTCTATTGACGGCTGGGTGACGTTGCCGGAGGTTCTGGATCCATCGTTTCTCGAGATCATCAGCCGTCTTGAACCCTTTGGCGAAGGGAATCCCGAACCCGTATGGGCGATTCGGAACGTGCAGGTCATCGGCGCGCCGCGCCGGGTCGGAACAACCCATCTCAAATTCCGGGTGGGAGTGGGTTCCGATTCCTGCGAGGCCATCGGGTTTAACCTGGGTGACCGACTTGCTGATTTTCCGGAAGGCCCCCTGGACATTGCCTTCATGCTGCGTACGAATACCTACATGGGCCGCACCTCACCCCAACTACATCTTCAGGATTTCAGGGCACATTGAGAATTGCTTAGTTCCAGATAATATGAGAATTGTTCACGATCGTACTACAAAGAGTTTGCCATGTAGCAGATGATGTCTCAATGAACAGCAACAATAACGTGCCTGGGAGAAGTCAATGAGTTCGAGAATGATCATGTCCTTGAGTGTGTTGTTCATGTCCGCCGTGCTCTCCAGGGGGGCGGTGGCGCCGTATCATTCACCTGAGCACCTGGCGGTGAGTTCGGATGGCGCCTGGTTGGCGGTGTCGGATGCGACGGCTGGCAACGTCGTGTTGCTGGATGGATCGGCGAGTGCGGTGAAGAAGACCGTGGCGCTCAAGGGAACGCCCCGGGGCGTCGTTTGGCATAACGGACTTCTCTATGTGGCGGAATATGACGCCGGCACGGTGGCCGAGGTGGATCCGGTGTCGGGTTCGGTCAAACGGCGGATTGCCGTGGGTCCGAAACCGTGGGGGCTTGCCGTTTCGCCAGCCTCGGGGATCTTGATGGTGGCTGAATTCGGACTGTCGCAGTTGATCGCCGTGGATCTGGCTTCCGGGAAGGAAACCGGCCGTGTCCCTGTGCTGGGGTTGCCCCGCTATGCGGCCGTCACGCCGGACGGAAGTCTTTGCCTGGTGGTGAACAGTGCGCCGGTCGGAGATGCGCGCAACAGCGACCACGCCTGCGCCCTTTCGGTTGTTGATCTCAAGACCCTGGCCAAGACCGGCGATATTCTTCTACCGCCCGGTTCGACCAATCCGCGAAACGTTGCGATTTCGCCCGACGGCAAATGGGCCTATGTGGTTCACGGCATCGGACGGTTCACCCTGCCGACGACGCAGTTGGAGCGGGGGTGGATCATGACGAGCGGTCTGACGATTATTGACATGGCCAAACAGTCCGTCTATGCCTCGTTACTCCTGGACACCATCTCCCAGGGCGCGGCGGATCCCTGGGGGTTCGCCCTGATGCCCGACGGCAAGACGGCCTGGATCACGCTGGCGGGATGTAACGAACTGGTTCGCCTCAACCTGGAGTCCCTGCACCTCTTTCTGGCTGGAAAGGCCTCCCGCGCGGATCTGGTTAACGACCTGGCCGCGTTGTATATCTCCGGCGCCAAGACGTCCATCCCGTTGCCCGGGAGGACTCCCCGTGGTGTCGTCGTGCTTCCCTCCGGCAAGGTGGCCGTTGCCGAGTACTTTTCCGGCACTCTGGCCGTGGTGGATGCCCGGGGTTCCAATCAGCCGCCGCGTCTGGTCACGGTCTCATTGGGAACGCAACCTGAAGCCGATGCAGCTCGCCGCGGCGAAGCGGCATTCCATTCGGCTGACCTGTGTTTCCAGCGATGGCTATCCTGTTCCAGTTGTCATCCCGAAGGGCGGGCCGACGGATTGAACTGGGATCTCCTCAATGATGGCATCGGCAATCCTAAGAATGCGAAGAGCATGGTGTGGTCTGCCAGGACGCCGCCAGTCATGGCGCATGGCGTGCGGGCAAGTATGGATGAGGCCACCCGAACCGGATTTATGTTTATCCAGTTCCGTGTCGCGGACGAGGCCGTCATGGACGATGTCCGCGCCTACCTGCGCAGTCTGGAACCCGAGAAGAGTCCCTATTTGGTGAACGGCGCACTGTCTGCCACGGCCAAACAAGGCAAGGCCATCTTCGAGACGAAGGCCGGTTGCGTGCAGTGCCACTCGGCCCCGCTGTACACCTGCCTGAAATCCTACGATGTCGGAACGCGGCACGAGGCCGATAATCGGAGCGACTTCGACACGCCAACCTGCATCGAGATGTGGCGCAGCGGTCCGTATTTGCATGATGGTAGCGCGGCGACGCTGCTGGATATGATCACGACCGGGAACAAGGGCGATAAACACGGTGTCACATCCCGCTTGAGCAAGGATGAGCGGGATGCGCTTGTGATGTACCTGTTGTCGCTGTAAAGGTCTCCGGAGAAATCGATTCATGAAAAAAAGTTTCGTCGTGCCTCGGGGAATTGAACGCCGTCGTGCCGAGGGAATGGAGACGGTGATCCTTTCGCGAGGCGCGCTGAAGGAAATCCTTATCACCGTCCGTCCTGACGACGGCATGGATCTTCAGGCGCTTCTGGAGAAGGCTTGGGCGGTGGTGAGGGCCGAAGGGGCCACGGTGCTGCGACAGGAGGTTTTTGGCGTGGCATCGATTCCCGACGAAGTGGAGCGTTCGGCCCTGCGCGATGTGTGCGGCGAGGTGGATTGGCCGGTGACCTGGCTGGACGAAGGCAAGTCTCCCGGGGCGCGGTTGACAGGCACGCACGTCCATGCCGTCAGTGGCGTCCCCGTTCGGCGACTCGCACTCGACGGGGATGCGGTGGGCAGTGTGTTCTCGGACGGCGTGGCGGAGTATGGTCACCTGGGCGGGATAGCCAGTCTGAATCCCGGGGTTGATCGTAAACGGCAGACGCGTGATGTGCTCGAAAGGATTGAGGCGGCGGCCGCGCTCGCCGGGATGACGTTCGGGAACATCGTGCGAACCTGGTTTTATCTGGATCACATTCTCGATTGGTATGACGACTTCAACGCGGTTCGGACGCAGTTCTTCACGGAGCGTGGCGTATTCGACGGTCTGGTGCCGGCCAGCACCGGCGTCGGGGGCGGAAACCGCCACGGGGCCGCCCTGGTCGCGGAGGCGCTTGCTGTGCGTGCCCTTCCGGGACATGAGAACGAACTGCGCGTGAAGGAGGTTTCGTCGCCCCTGCAATGCCCTGCCACCACCTATCGCAGTTCGTTCAGCCGTGCCGTGGAAATAACCTGTCCGGGACACCGGCGGTTGACGATTTCCGGAACGGCAAGCATCGCCCCGGAGGGACAGACCGCCCGAATTGGCGACGTTGCGGGACAGATGGACTTGACGCTCGATGTCGTGCAGGCTTTACTCGAGTCGCGGGGACTGTCCTGGCGCGACGCCAGCAGGGCCATTGCCTATGTCAAGGCTGAGGGAGATGCCGTCATTTTCCGTGAACGCGCCGAAAGCCGGGGGCTACCCCCGTTCCCTCTGTTGTTCGCGGAAAACGACATCTGCCGCACGGATCTTCTGTTCGAATTGGAATTGGATGCCCTATCACTGAATTCAGCCTAGATATGAGCGATGAAGGACACGTCTATGATACGCTCGTACGAGAAACTAACCGAACAGGATCGGGATTTGCTATTGACCGGCCTGTCTCCTGAAGTCGATGAGCCGGTCGCCCTGTATGCCGAACCGCCACCCGCTCGCCTGATTCCACGGGATCTTCCGGTGACAGACTTCCGAAATGGCGAAGTTCTTACGGAATGGTTGTGTGCGCACCCGATTGCAGGCACCTTGCCGAGGTCGGTTGTGTTGCTGGCGCGCGGTTTAAGTGATCCGGACTTTGCGGACGAGGCGAGAACCATTCTTTCCGGTATGAAACCTCTCGACGCTCGGTACGTCGTGCCTGAGAGTTATCCTGATTTCACGCCAGCCGTTGATCTTCGCGCCATGGCGAACGGGGCGGACGGGGTGCAGGGACTGTTTGCCACAGCCGTCCGCGTCGAGTCTCCGCGATTTGTCCGGGTCTGCCACGGCGCTGTCGGGGAGGGTGTGACGGTGCATTTCTTCATGGATGGCCTCGCGATTCCGCATGGGGGGTATGTTCGGATGGCGACAGGTACGCACGTCTTGGCGATGCAGACGTGCAGCGGCCAGGTGCGCTATACCTGGCAATGGCCGGAACGCCGGGTCGGCATCCGGTTCGACGAGATTAACGGGGAGGATTTGGCGGCACTGACGGCCTGGCAACGGGGGCGCTGGCAGGAAACCCACGATGCCGCGATGTCCGACGAGCGCGCGACTCTGGATGGCATCGACATTGATCCCGCCACGGTTGTCGGGCGGGACGGCTTTATCCGTGTGGGTCGCAGTCGTGGCGGGCTGTGGTGGTTACTCGATGCGGAGGGGCGTCCGTTCTACTATCGAGCCATGTGTTCGGTCAATAATCGCAACGGATACGGGGGGCGGCGCAAAGGCGATCCGGCGCTGTCGCCCGAAATGGTGCGGCATTGGATCCGGGGAATCAAGGCGCAGGGGTTCAACGGTCTAGGTTCGTGGACGACGCGGGAGTTTTTTGACAAGGGCCTCTACTTCACGGAGATTATCGAGACGTTTTATGAAGGTCCGTATCTTCAGGAGGGCTCGTACCGATACGGGGTTGTGCCGGATGTCTTTGATCCGGAATGGGCGCGTCGGCTTGACCTGAAATGCCGGGATCTGTGCGCTCCGCTGGCCGATAGCCAACTGCTGGTTGGTTACTTTCTGGATAACGAACGGGATTTTCTGCTCACGCGGAAACCCGCAGGCATAACAGGGCCGGTGTATCGTGTGGGGGGCGCGAAGGAAGAGCGCCGTTTGGTGGTGGAAGCCGAACCCATCCAGAATCCCGAGAAACTGGGGTTGTTGCAACTCGCGCTCAGCCTGCCTCCATCGAAACCCGCCGTTCAGGCGGCCTGGCGTTTTGTTGAGGATCGATACGGCTCCGACTTGGCCTCGCTCGGCGCGGCCTGGGGCATTACGGTGGCCTCCCGTCTCACCTTCAACGAAATGACGATCAATGGCGAGCGGTTGATCTCTGATGCGTATCTGAATGACGAACGGGAGTTTGCGCGGCTCTTTCTCAGACGCTTTTTTGATGTCAGTATCGGGGCCATTCGTCGATACGATCCCAATCACCTCGTTATTGGCTTGCGTTGGGCCGGGATACCGGATGCCGTCGTCCTTGAGGAAGAGGCGCGTGTGTGTGACATCATCTCGGTGAACCGGTATCGCGTGCATATGGCGGAGGCGTTTGATGCGACGTACAGGAGAGTCAACAAGCCCCTCCTCGTGGGCGAGTGCGAGCCGATCAACGATTCCTTTCGATATGTGCGGGATCCCATCGAGCCGCCGGGCGGCTACGAGAACGAGACGGTGCGCAATGAAACGCGGGCCTACGAAACACTGAACCGTCTCTTCGCGCATCCGGGCATCGTGGGGTACACCTTCTATGCGTGGAAAAACGCATCCCTGCATCCCGACATGATGCGGCCTGTCCAGCAGGCCAACTGGCGCGCCGGGAAAGTGCGCGCCCGGCGTGAACAGGAACCGGTTGCGTTGACGCCGTTACACGGGCAGATCTTTGTCATTTTGGTCGGACTGCCTCATGATATCCTCTGTTTAGGTTTCATTTGCCGGGATGGCATTTGGGATCCGGCAGTATATGGTGACGGCATTCGCGGGTGGTTGACGCATTTTCACGAGGCATCCGGAACGATTTGTTTGGAACTCACCTATAGCCAGTCCATCGGCATGTTTATGGGGTCTCCGTCCGAAGGCCAGTGCCGGATCGAACTAGCCTCTCTATGTTCGGGGAAGTTGGCCGGCACGTTTACGGGAACCTTTTCCGGTGTTCAGGCGTCGGGGGTCGCGTCCGCATTCCTGCACCGACCTATCCCCAACCGGGAGTTGTGAGGAGGGGATTGGATTATCCTTTTTTTTCGGGGTGGCTTGCCCTACATTCAGGGTCATATTCAACACGAAACAGATCGGATTAGGGGAGCACTATGAACATATCAGGCAAAGTGGTTGAGATTTTTGATATTGTGAAGGTCAAGGAATCTTTTCAGAAGCGCGAGTTTGTGATCGAATACGCGACGAATCCGAAATATCCGGAATTGATTAAATTTGAAATGGTTCAGGACAAGTGCAGCCTGCTCGACAAGTATAGTGTCGGACAGGATGTGTCGGTTGATTTTGATTTACGCGGGCGCAAGTGGACGGATCAGAAGGGCGCCGTCCGGTATTTCACCACGCTTCAGGCATGGCGCCTGAGCCCTGCTGATGGTGCGGGCGGTGACGACGCGAATCAAAGCGCGCCGCCCGAGCGGGACACTGAGGATTTTGGCGCCGAAAAAGACGGCGGTTTGCCGTTTTAAGGACGGCCATGTCGTTTTTAGCATCCATAGGCAAGGGGGCCATTGAGATATTCAGGCGGCTCAGTCGTCTGGCTTCCGTGAGTACCGCCGTGCTCTCCCTCGCCCTGCGGCCGTCTTCCTGGACGCGTCCGACCCGGATTGTGCTTGCGCGACAGATCATATTCACGGGGTATGACGCCATCGGGTTTGTGGCCGTCGTGGCGTTGCTGACCGGCATTTCCGTTGTGGTTCAAGCCCAGGTTCTGATGGGGCGCCTGGGGCAGGCGGAATTGCTGGGACCCTTGCTGGTGACCGTGATTGCCCGTGAATTGGGCCCGATCCTTGTCAATTTCATCGTCATAGGGCGCAGCGCGACCGCCATGGCAGCCGAATTGGCGGGGATGAAGGTGCGCCACGAGGTGGATGTCCTGGATGCGCAGGGCCTCGATCCCATGGTCTTCCTCGTGATGCCGCGGGCTATTTCCATGGCTATCAGCGTTTTTGGACTGGCCGTCTTGTTTGTCGTTTTTTCGTTCGGAAGTGGTTATCTTTGCGGGGCTTTTATGGGGACAGGACCCGGGGATCCGAGACTCTTCTTCAGGACGGTCATCAGTGGTCTTTCCGCTCATGATTTCTATAACATTCTGGCCAAAACCCTGATCCCCGGGTTGTTGACAGCGGTCATTGCCGCGAACGAAGGATTATCGGTGGAGGGCGTTGCAACGGATATTCCCCAGGCGGTGACCCGAACCGTGGTGCGGGCCAATCTTGCTGTTTTCGTGATATCCGTTATTGTGTCGTTATTGACCTATCTATAGACTTCAATTCATGCAGGCTCTCACCCCCATATTGGAGTTCAAAGACGTGACCCTCGGCGCGGGCGCCTCCCAGATGATCGGCTTGAAGGGAGTCTCTTTCACCCTGAATCGCGGCGAGATTATCATGGTAGCCCTTGAGGAGGGACGGGAGCATATACCGCTGGCGTCGCTGGCCCAGGGATTGGTGGTTCAGGACTCCGGACACGTCTATTTCAAGGGCGCTGAGTGGACTGAGATGGGGCCGTCGCGCCTCTCGCTTCAACGCGGTCTGATCCGGCGTGTCTTTGAGCATTTTGGGTGGATCTCGAATCTCGACGTCATGGAAAATATCTCCCTGGCGGAGTGCTATCACACGGGACGCCCTCCGGATGAGATTGCCCAGGAAATAGGGAGTTTGGCGAGACGGTTTGGACTTGATACGGTTCCGGATGCGCGGCCGTCCCGGGTTCATAGCATGACGCTCCGAAAATTGGAATGGGTTCGTGCCTTCGTCGGGACGCCGGATCTGATTCTATTGGAACGTCCCTTGTTTGGAGCGCCGAAGGCGGATGCCCCGAAGTTGGCGCAGGCTGTTTGCGAGGCGGCCCGCCGTGGTGTGGCGGTGCTTTGGATGGCCGATGATTTGCGTTTTTTGGAGTCTTGCGACGTGGCGCCGGTGCGTCATTTTCGCATGGATGGTGAAACCATGGTGGCCGTTTGAATCGGACGGGAGCGTGATGCATGAGTCAATCCTATAGATTTCGATATGCGGAAGAGATTGCCGGCGGATTTGTGCTGCTGTGCCTTGGCTTGCTGATTGTGGGCATTTACACAGCCGGTCATGCGCAGGGCTGGTTCAATAAGAAACTTATTCTCAAGGTCAAGTTCGAGGCCGAGAAGGGAACCTATGGCATTCAGGAGGGAGCGGAAGTCAGGATCCTGGGAACACAGGCAGGCTGGGTCGGGGAGATCATCCCCTCCGAGGAGAGCGGCATGGAAACCGTCCTCATTTTACAGGGCAAGTTCAGAAAGTTTGTGAGAACCGACTCGATCGCCAAGGTTAAGAAAAAATTCGAGGTGGCGGGGGATGCCTATGTGGATATTACCCTGGGCAATTCGGCGCAACCCATGCTCAAAAGCGGCGACTATATTTCCTGTGTGCAGGATGTGGAATTGATCGAGGCGGCCAAAAAAATGGTGGACGATTTCAGGGCCGCCGCCGTGCCGATGCTGGAAGAAGTGCGCGCCACCCTGAGTCATGTCAGCGGGATTACGGGCCAACTGGAGAAGCGTGAAGGGGTGGCTGGGAAAATCATCGGTGATCCCCAGTGGGCCGCCGATGTGCAGCAGGTTATCAAGGACGTCGGCCAGACTTCCTCGCAACTCCCTCTGATGGCCGCCAAAATTGACGGGGTTCTGACCAACGTTCAGATCTTGGCCGCCACATTGAAGGAGTCGTCCGCCGGATTTCCGAAAATTACCGAAGGCGCGGTCGGAGTGGTGCAGGACATTCGCACCGCGACCGGAGGCCTGACCGGGCAGGTTGCCAATGTTCAGGCCGTCCTTTTGCAGGCGGAATCGATGTTGAGGGAGACCCAGGTGCTGATCGAGGGAGTCCAGAAGCACTGGCTGGTGAGAAGTTATATCCAGAAGCCAGACGCCACGGTGATGCAGACCCCGTGTCCGGGAGTTCGGGAAGGGAGGACGCCGTGAGGGGACAGAAGTCAGTGTTCGGTATGCAGGAGTCGAAAGGATGCGTCCTGATCGCCATGGTGGTTGCGGGCCTCTTTGCGGGTTGTTCGACGCCCCGGCCATCCACTTTGGATCCGGAAATTAATCTGTTCGCGGAGAGCGCCTCGGCGGCGTATCATCGTGGCGAGATCAAGCAGGCTAGTGGGTTGTATCAAAAGGCGTTGCAGCGGGCACGGTTGATTGACGCCCAGGATGAGGTTTCGCGGAATGCCTACAATCTGGCTCTCTGCCGTCTTGCCGAGGGAAAGATAACGGAGGCCCGCAGTTTGTTGCAGCAGGCCGGCGCCCTGTCACGCGTCAGCGGACTGGAGACAGCCCGAATTCACCTGGCGGAGGCCGAAGTGGCAAGGATGTCCGGAGACCCGGCCGAGTGTCAGAAACTAGTGCAGGAGGCTCTCGCGGCGGGGGTTGATCGCGAGGGTCGGGTGCAAGCCCTTGTGCTCCAGGGGGAGGCTGAGTGTGGAAGCGGACGGCTTCCGAAAGCCGTGGAATTCTACCAGGCGGCCAGGTCATTGGTGACGGATCGGACGCCGGCATTACTTGGGGTCAGGCTGGATGATCTGGCTATCCGCCTGACCCAGGCCAAGGCGCTGGTTGCCGATGAGGCGGCCCTGCAGGCGAGTCGGGCGAACGGGTTGAAAAAGGCCGGTCAATACAAGATGATGGCCGTTGCGCTGGAGTGCGCCGCAGAGCGGTATGAGCAGGATTCAAAATGGAGTGATGCTTTTTCCTGCCGGATTCGCGCGGCGCAGAGTCTGCTCGCGGAAGGAAACCGGGAACACGCCACGGCCATGGTTCGAAAGGCCGGGGAATTGGCTGAGCGGATCGGGAATGCAAAATATAAAGCGTTGGTGGCGGGACTTGCGGCCGATTTGAAATAGCGAGCGCAGGGAGGAAGACATGAGCCTTGATGAAACAACCTTGACGGCGATGGAGCGCCGCGTGAAGCGTCTTGAACGGGAAGCCCGCCTGTACCGGTGGGCCACGGGTTTGCTGGCTTTGACAGCGGGGATTTTCATCGTGATGGGGGCCGATGGCGATGACAAATCCATCGGACGGTTCAGGCAGATTGACGCGGGTCACATTGTGCTTCGGGATCCGGATGGCCAGATGCGGGCCTGGCTCGGAATCGCCGAGGGTGGCCCCCGTCTGATATTTTTTGATCAGCAGGGCCAGCAGAGACTGGGTGTTGGCATGACCCGCCAGAGTGAGCCGGCGCTGGGTATATTTGACGTGGGACAGAACGAACGGGCTGTTCTCGGAATTATGGAGGGATGGCCCGGCCTGGTATTCCGGGATCCCCAGGGGAAGAAACGGCTGGGGTTGTTTTCCCGGGATGAGTGGAGCAGTCTGTACTTCTATGACCGGCGCGAGACCAAACGAACCGGGATCGGACTCTACGGCGAGGCGGCGGCGATTACGCTGAGCGATGACCGGGGTAAGGATCGTGCGGGATTGGCGACGGATCATAATGGGTCAAGTTTGAGTTTCTTTGATCGAGGCGGACAGAAGCGCGCCGGATTAGGTCTTTTGCGGGAGGATCAGCCTGCGCTTGGGTTTTTCAACCATGAAGGGAATAACCAGGTCGCGTTGTCGGTGATGAATCAGGAACCGGCGCTGAATCTGTACGGCACAAACCAGGTTGAACTGGCCATCACCGTGCCGGTAACGAACTCTCCGAAGGTTGAAATCTTTGCCGGGGATCATAAACTGACATGGAAGGCTCCGTGAGGCGCCGGGAAGGGGTATCGACCGTGAACGATCAAGTCTCCTTAAAAGGCCGGAATCTGTTGGGGTTGGACGATTTATCCGAGGCCGAACTCGTGTATCTGCTCGATTTGGCCGAGGATTTCAAACGCAAGAAACGTCAGGGAATCCGCGGCGATGCCCTTCGACGGAAGAACATTGCCCTCATCTTTGAAAAGTCCTCCACCCGGACCCGGTGCGCCTTTACCGTGGCGGCCCGGGACGAGGGCGGGCAGTCCGAGTATCTCGGAACCCACGACATCCATTTCGGCAAGAAGGAGTCCATTGCCGATACAGCCCGAGTTCTGGGGCGTATGTTTGACGGCATTGCGTTTCGCGGGTTCAAGCAGGATACGGTTGTGCAACTGGCAGCGCATTCAGGCATTCCGGTCTGGAATGCCTTGACCGACGAGTGGCACCCCACGCAGATCCTGGCGGATCTGCTGACCATAAGGGAGCATTTCGGGAAACTCAAGGGGCTCAAGGTGGTCTACATCGGGGACGGACGGAACAACGTGGCGAACACCCTGATGATGGGGTGCGCCCGGTCGGGAATGCATTTTGTGGATTGTGCGCCTGCGGAACTTGCGCCCTCCGCCGCCCTCTGCCGTGATGTCTCGGTGATGGCCGCCAAGCGGGGCGGCAGTGTCACCGTCACAACGAACCCGCTGGAGGCTGTCAAAGGGGCCCATGTCTTATATACGGATGTCTGGGTGTCCATGGGGGAGGAGGCCAAGTTTGACGAACGTCTGAAACTGCTTCGGCCCTACCAGATTAACATGGAGTTGATTCGTCAGACGGGGCATCTTGAGTCGGGACAGGTTATTTTCCTGCATTGCCTGCCTGCATTCCATGATTACAAGACGGAATTGACGAGGGAGATCGGGCCGTTGGAAGTGACGGATGATGTGTTTGAGGCCCCGTTTTCAAAGGTATTTGAAGAGGCGGAAAACCGGGTTCATACCATTAAAGCCGTCATGGTTTCATCGTTAACCTGAAGGGAGAATCATGTCTGGTGCGGTGCAGTTGAGTGATATTTCCTGGCAGGCGTTCTCGGAAATGGATGTCGGCGAAAAGGGGCGGCATCTGGCCTGCGGGGGGCGCGAGTTCCACGTTCTGGTGGCACAACAGTTTGATCGCAAGCGTCTGGAACAGTTGGGCGCCTTGGCCACACAAATCCGGCGAATGGCCAAAAAAGAGGAGGGGATGACCTTTCTTCGACAACTCCTCGCCAATCAACGGGCCATGTTGTATTTCAGTCAGCCGAGCAGCAGGACATTCCTGTCGTTCTGTGCCGCCTGCGAGATTCTCGGAATGAATATAGGCGAGGTTCGGGACACGGCCACATCCAGTGAATTCAAAGGCGAGACCCAGGAGGATTCGGTTCGGACGTTCAGTTCCTATTTCGACCTGATCGTCATGCGATCCCAGATCGGGGGATTGGCCGAACGGATGGCCTGGTTGCTCTCCAATACCGATCGGCCGGTTCCGATCATCAATGCGGGTTCCGGAAAGGATCAGCACCCGACCCAGGCGCTTCTGGATGTGTACACCCTTCAGCGAAGTTTTGAGAACCAGGGAAGTATTGATGGTAAAACTATTGTGTTTGTCGGCGATCTGGCGCGCGGGCGAACCGTTCGGTCGCTGGCCTGGTTGCTGACCAATTACAGCGCTGTGAAGATGCTCTTTGTCGCCCCGAGGGAACTCCAGATTGGCGGGGATATTCTCGACCTGCTTAACCGGGCCGGAGTGAGTTATGAGGTGATGTGCGATTTTGACAAGGCGATTCCGCAGGGTGACGCCATTTACATGACCCGCATTCAGGATGAATGGGATGCGGCGGGGGAGAGCCGTAAGATCGACATCAGCCGGTATTGTTTCACGCGGGACAAGTTGGCATTGCTCAAGCCGGAGGCCGTCATCATGCACCCGTTTCCCCGACGCCAGGAGATCTCGGTGGATGTGGATGATGACCCCCGCGCGGTTTATTGGCGGCAGATGCGAAATGGAATGTGGATTCGCGCCGCGCTCATTGCGTCCATTTTTAAGAAGGAAACGTTGATTGGAGAGGCCTTTGGCGAACTGGAATGAGGTTATGAAGCGGAGTGTCATACTCATTGTGTCCGTGATGGCCAGTCTTGTTTTCACTCCGTGGAGCAGAGCCACCCCGGCCTATGACTTCGGGTGTTTTGCGTCATCCGGAGAGGATCTGCACGGACGAACGTATTCCCGCAGTTTGGGGCCTCTGGTTGAATATGCTCAGGGGGGGGATCGGCCCGATATGACGGCTGTGCGGCCCTTCTTTACAGACGAACACGATGCCCGCACCGGGCGCGAGAACATCGACATTCTCTGGCCTGTGGCGCACATCACTCATTGGAAAAATGAAACCGACTGGAGATTTTTGTCGGCGTTTTACTTTGGCCCCCGGCCCACGGAACCTCCTTCGACCTATCATTTTTGGATTTTGCCGATTCTGGCGCTGGGGCGGAGTACGGCGGGCGAGGACTATGGTGCTGTCTTTCCGCTGGGTGGCCGCATCGACAACTGGTTTGGGCGGGATACCGTTAAATTTGTGCTCTTTCCGCTGTATTGGCATAGCGAATTGAATGATCTGAGAACCGACCACTGGTTGTGGCCGATTGTCTCGCGCACCACGGGTGACGATCTCTACCGGTTCAGGGTGTTTCCGTTTTACGGGCTGTCGGAAAAAAAGGGCGAGTACAAAAACACCTACATCCTGTGGCCGTTTTGGACGTCTTCGCGTCTGGATCATCCCGGTGTGCGCGGTCGTGGTTTCATGTTGTTTCCGATTTACGGCCATGCGAAGAGCGAAGTGGAGGAGACCTGGATGTTTGTTCCGCCGTTTTTCCGTCATACGGTTGGCAAACAGGGCACTCATAATGTCTACCTCTGGCCTTTTATTCAGACCTCGAAGTCAAATAAAGAGGACAAACTGTACGTCTGGCCTTTGTATGGACGGCGAACCACGCCGGACGAGAACCGTCAGTTCTGGTTGTGGCCCTTCATCTGGAATCGGCATGACATTACACCCCCTACCGACATCAATCGGTTCAGGATATTTCCGCTGTTCTACTCGGAGTCGCAACGCCCGCTTAAAACTCCTGATAAGGTTGTTGACCGCTATGTCAGCGTCTGGCCCCTGATGTCCTATGAACGGACGCGCGACGACACCAAGCGGATTCGCGTGGTTGACCTGTGGCCTTTCCGGGATACGGCGCCCATCGAGAGGAATCTCTCGCCCCTCTGGACGGTTTACCGTTATGAGCGGACAGCGAGGGGGCGTGAGAATGAAGTGTTATGGGGGTTGGCACGGTGGGGTAGCCTGACGAATGGAACGGCATCCGGGTCTGTATTCCCGTTGGTTTCATGGTCGCATGATCATGCCGCCGATACGCATCGGGAGTGGGATTTTCTTAAAGGTATGCTAGGATACCAGCGCAGTGAGACCGGGAAGACATGGCGTGTTCTGTATTTTCTGAAGTGGAGGATCAAGCCATAATTACGCGTGAACCAAGATATTTTCCGCCGTCCGCAGACTGGCGCGGGAAAATGGGCCGGGAAGCCCTGGGTGCGCTGCGCAATGCCGGGCGGGCCATGTTGCTTCTGTACGAGGCGATCATCTGCCTCCGGTTCATGTTCAAGCGGCGTGCCCGGAACGAAATCATCCTCCAGATGTTCATCGGGGGGATCAAGAGCCTGGCCGTGATCACGGTGGTGGCGTCGTTTACAGGAATGATTCTGGCCCTTCAGACCGGGATTGAAATGCGCCGGTTCGGACAGGAAGTGTACATCGGCGCCGCCGTCATGGTCTCGATGCTCAGGGAAATGGGACCGTTCATGACGGGTCTGATCCTGGCCGCCAGCGTCGGGTCTGCCATTGCGGCCCAGATGGGTACGATGGTCGTGTCGGAAGAAATTGCCGCCCTTGAACTGATGTCGATCAATCCAGTCCGGTTTCTGGTCATGCCCCGTTTGGTCGCCATGGCCGTGATGACACCGTTTCTTTCGTTCTACAGTTGTATCATGGGGGTGGTAGGCGGCGGTATTGTCGGGATGACCCAACTCAACGTTCCCTGGTCGGCCTATATCGACAATGCCATCCGGTTTGCCGAGAACAAGGATCTCTTTGTGGGGATGCTCAAGGCCTTCCTGTTCGGGGTCATCATTGTCATTACCGCCTGCCATCAGGGCTTTGCCACAACACAGGGAGCGGTTGGAGTCGGGAATGCGACCCGGCGAACGGTGATCCTCTCATTTCTGACCATTCTGATTGTCGGGTATATGATCACGAGGTTATTCTACGTATGATCCGGCTCGAAAATGTTACCAAGATACTCGGAACAAGGCGTGTTCTGGACGGCGTTAACCTGGAGGTTCGCAAGGGCGAAACCATGGTGATTGTCGGACCGTCGGGAACTGGCAAGAGCGTGACACTCAAACATATGGTTCGCCTGATGACCCCTGACGAAGGTCGCGTCATGGTGGAAGGCGATGTAGTGAGCGAGGCGGCCGGTGATAAACTGGTTAAAATTCGGGACAAATTTGGAGTTCTGTTTCAGAACGGCGCACTGTTGGAATGGCTTAATGTCGGCGAAAATGTGGCCTTGCCCCTGCGCGAAAAGACGAAGCTCTCCGAGGAGGAGATCCAGGCCAAGGTGATTGAAAAATTGAGCATGGTGGGTCTTGAACAAGACACTGAGAAGTTCCCCGCTGAAATTTCCGGCGGAATGCGCAAGAGGGTTGGACTGGCGAGAGCCATTGTCATGAATCCCGAGATCATACTTTATGACGAGCCGACCTCGGGACTCGACCCGGTTTCCTCCCGCATGATTGACAAGTTGATCGAGCATTTGCGGAACGAACTAGGGGTCACCAGTGTTGTGGTTACGCATGACCTCCATAGCGCCCTGTCGATCGGAACCCGGATTGCCATGTTGACAGGGGGCAAGATTGTTGAGTTGGCCGATCCGGAAAAGTTTGTGAAGTCGGAGCGCGAAGAAGTACAGCAGTTCCTGGAAGCGCAATTTATTACCGTCCGGGGCGATTGGGAGAAAAAAGGCGTATGAAACAGAGCAGCGTTGACCGTGAGATGACAATTGAACTGGTCGTCGGGACTTTTATGTTCATGATCCTGCTGGCCCTGGCTTACTTTACCATTGTCCTGGGCCGGGCCAGTTTGTTTGAGAAAAAGTTCCCGATGGAAGCCGAATTCGAGGACGTCATGGGATTGCGCAAGGATGATAACGTTGTCCAGCGCGGCATGACGGTCGGGAAGATCAAGTCCTTGCGACTCATGGAGAACAATACCAAGGTGCGCGTATTGGCCATGCTCGATAAACCCATGAAACTGAAGACGGATTACCAGATCACGGTGATCAGCACATCGATCCTGGGCGGACGGAACATGGAAATCAAAACCGGTTCGGAGCAGGCGGCGTTTCTTCCTCTTGATGTGATGCCTCAGGGGACAAAACCGTTTGACCTGATGGCCGAGGCGGCCACCGCTGTCCATGAGATTCGCATTGCGCTCAATGAGGGCGGTATTCTGACGAACCTGCAAATGTCGGTGGCCTCGATCAAGGATATATCCGGCAAGATTAATCAGGGCCAGGGAACCCTTGGGAAACTGGTCAACGACGAGGGGCTCTATACCGAAG
The DNA here is from genome assembly GCA_037143135.1 of bacterium. Classification (GTDB taxonomy): domain Bacteria; phylum Verrucomicrobiota; class Kiritimatiellia; order CAIKKV01; family CAITUY01; genus JAABPW01. The sequence goes on along the minus strand of JBAWZH010000017.1, from coordinate 11,454 downwards.
TCCAGGGCGTGGCGAAGGATATCCGCGGGGTGACGGCCAAGGTTCAGGAGATTGCCGACAAGATCAACAAGGGCGAGGGAACGTTGGGCAAGTTGATCTCGGATGACTCGATCTATACCAATGTCGCGGCCGTGGCGGCGAACCTGAAGGACATCAGTGACCGCCTTAACAAGGGCGAGGGGACACTGGGCAAACTGCTGTCAAAGGATGATCTGCTCTATCAGGACATTGCCAAGACAGCGACTTCGCTTAAGGACATCACCGGCAAGATTCAGCGCGGTGAAGGGCTTCTGGGCAAACTGGTCAACGACGAAACGCTGTACAACGACGTCAAATCCGCAGTCAACGAGATTCGTGCCACGGTGGATGACTACCGCGAAACCTCCCCGGTGGTCAGTTTCACAACCCTGTTGATGGGGGCATTTTAAGCGCCCTTATCCCGGCCACTGGGCCTCGGCGGAGATGGAAATGCCACCGCGGGGATTGAAGTGTCCCATCACCTTGATCCGGCGCGGTGCGATCGCCTTCACGATGTCGTCCAGGATTCGGTTGACCACTTCCTCATGGAACGTGTTGTGGTTTCTGAATGAATACAAGTATAGTTTTAGCGCCTTGCTTTCCAGACATGAGCGGTTGGGGATGTATTCGATGGTAATCTCGCCGAAATCGGGTTGGTCGGTGATCGGGCAGCGGCTTGTAAACTCGGGACAGTCGAACCGGACGACGTAGTCGCGGTTGACATAACGGTTTGGAAAGGCCTCCAGTTTCGCTTTATCGGGGGAATCGGGATACTGGGTGGCGCTGTGTCCGAGCAGGGTCAGGTTTTTGATGGTTCTTTTTTTCATGGTTATTTCTCCGTCATGATCCATACGCCGGTCCATTTCTCCTGAGTCGTGGTCAGCAAACCCCGGCATCGCTTTGCATACGCAGCAGCCGGGGCGTCCTGGGCCTCAATCGTGGAGAAGAGCGCCAGAGCCTCATTCAGTCTGCCATCGTAATACAAGATCAGAGCCTTGGCAAACGTCGCCAGGATGTCGCCACGGGCGACCGCGACGGCGAGCATCAGGGGCTCAAAGACGGTGACGGGTTCCTTCCGGCCCACCACTTGAACCCGGGCGATCTCTCGCACAGCGATGTCGGCATTCAACTGATTTTTTGTATTTTCAGAGATCAGGAGGGACGTGCCGAACTGTTTGTTAATGCCCTCCAAACGGGCGGCGAGATTGCCGGCATCTCCCAGGAATGTGTAATTGAACCGCTGGCGGGAACCCATGTTGCCGACCACCACCGGGCCGCTGTTGAGTCCTATGCGCTGATGAAGTTCGGCCCCTATGCGCTCTTTGAATTCAGGGTTCATGGCGTCCAGTTTGGTCTGGCACTCCAGGGCGGTATGCACGGCCAGGAGGGCGTGATCCGGCTGGGCAAGCGGAGCATTCCAGAACGCGATGATCGCGTCACCCTCATACTTATCCACTGTGCCACCATGGGCGTAGATGATATCGGTCATCGCCGTCAGATAGTCGTTCAGGAGCGCCGTCAGATCCTGGGGACTCAGTCGCTCGGAGATACTTGTGAATCCCCTGACGTCCGAAAAGAAAATGGACAGTTCCCTGAGTTCGCCGCCCAGTTTTAAACGTTCCGGATGCTGGACAAGTTCCTCGATGACCAGCGGGCTCAGGTATTGCTTGAAGGCGCCCTTGATGAAGCGTTTCTGTTTACCCTCTGTGGCGTAATTGAGGATCAGTGCCCCGATTACCGCAGGGATGACGGCGGTCAGGAGAAAGATGCTGTGAAGCCAGAACCCGGCGGCGTAGGCCAGGAAGCCCAGAAGGCAGGGAAGCGGGAGCAGGAGAATAAACACAAGGATGTTCTGCCAGATATGGCGCCCCAGGCGAATGGCGACAGCACCACAGCAGGCCAGGAGAAATGCCAGCAGAATGGAGAACCAGGGCGGGGCGTCGCGCATGAAGTCGCCCGCCAGCAGGTTGTCGAGAAACGTGGCGTGAACCTCAACGCCTGTATAGGTCGAATCGATCGGAGAAGGCCGAAGATCCTTCAGTCCCGGCGCGGTAAATCCCAGAAAGACATAGGCATCCTTGAACGACGAGGGGGCAATCAGGGGTGGCTTGCCTTCGCGCATCAGGAGTTCGGACTCAATCACACCGGAGATGTTGACAGTCTGATGAGTCATGGACTTCCCGCGGTACCGCAGAATGGCTTCGCCATTCCTGTCGAGTTGCATTCGAATGTGACGATGATTGATTCCGAACCAGGATTCGCGGAGCATGACCGACCGGTTTGTGGTGGCGGCCAGGAAGGTTCCGAGGCCCAGAGAGGGGACAACCTGCCCGTCGAAGAGACTGAACGGGCGTAGTCTGCGGTAGATGCCGTCGGAATCCGGATTGCCGAAGACGGTGCCGAGGATCGTTGAGTTGGTTGACACTTCCGGAATGGGAAACATGGCGCGGGACATTTTGAAGGGATTGTTTTGCGGGGGATAGCGATCCTTAAAGCGAATGCCAGAACCCGGAATCATGGGGGGCCAGTTGGTGGCGCTTCCGGTATTGTTGCCGACAAATACCGTCCCGACAAAACCCGGTGTTTTCGCAATGGCCTCGCCCAGGGCGGCGTCCTGATCGATGCGTTCCGACGGTTCGCTGAAGATGACATCGAAGGCGATTGCCCTGACCCCGCCCCGTCGGCAGAAATCCAGGACAGGGGCATAGACTTCACGGGGCCACGGCCATTCCCATCCCATTTTTTTGCCCCAGTCAAGACTGTCCTGATCCAGAAAGATGAGCCTGATCTGACTGGTGGTTGGCGCCGGTTTGGCAAATTTTCCGACTTCGAAATCCCACATTCGGTATTCGAGGCGATCCAAGGCGCGAACTTGCCACAGAATGGTGGCCAAAAGGGCTGAGAGAATCCCGATACCCAGCGCCCGGATCAGGCGCTGGCGTATCGTGGCGGACGAGTCCCTGGCATCGTCCTGCACCTTAGATCCCCCGTATGGTTTCGATAAAGCGGGCCTGGCGCGCGGGCGGCTCAGGCGAGGCGCCCGTTTTGATGAGTTTTTTCAACTCGGCGATCCGATCCAGCGGGGCGGGATGGGTCTTGGCGAAATCATGACCGCCTGGCTTCAGGTTTTTTTCCATTTGTTGAAGCATGGAGACCAGTCCATTCGGGGAGTAACCGGCTCGTTCCAGAATGGTGACGGCGGCTTTGTCCGCCTGCAACTCGAACTTGCGTGCATAGCCGCTGTTCATCACGGTGGACGTGATGTCGGAGATTGAACTCTCAAAGGTTCTGGTCAGATCGGCCAGATCCTTGCCGCCGAGGTTCTTGGCGGCCTCTGTGCCGAGAATAGTGGCGGCGGCCGTCAGGCGGCTCTTATCGATGGCCTGAAGTCCATGATTCAGTTGAACGTGGCCGATTTCATGAGCCAATACCCCGGCCAGGGCGTCTTCGGTCTTGCAGCAGCGAAGCATACCGCGAGAAACCAGGATGAAGCCGCCCGGCGCCGCGAAGGCGTTAATGTCAGGCGTATCCATGATCAGGAAGTGATAACCACCAAAGGTCTCAGGCCGATCCGAGCATAGCGCCAGGTACTGCCCAAGCGTGTTCAGGTAGGTTGTCATATCCCTTTTGTCATAGGGTTTGTTGGCCGACAGAATCGTGGCGGCCACGGTTCGCCCGATATAGTATTCCTGTTCCGGCGTGATGGACTCGAAGACCTTGCCGACCGCGCCGACACTCCTGTTGATGGATTGGGCCTGGTCGGCATTGATGGCGCCGGCGGCGACGCCGAGACTGGTGCCAACCTCGGTCACTGTATCCAGTGTTTGGCAACCCGCCAGAAGGACGCCGACGAGCAGGGGGATGATCAGGGCGCGGCTCATTTCACACCTCCCTGGGCGTTGAGATGGCCTGCCCTGATGAAGTCCCTGATCTCCGACGCGGGAATCTTGATCTTTTCCATCTTATCGACCCAACTGAAATCAATGTCCTTGTGCCCGGCCTTGAACTGGGCTTCCACGTCCGAGTTGAATCCCTTCCCAGCCAGAGCCATTTCGCCACTGGAGGCGGTGGTTTGGGCGCCTTCTCCGGATTTCATAACAATGTTCTTTCGGGTCAGCGCGGAGTTATGAACCCAGCCGGACTGACCGGAGGAGGAGACCTGCATCCAGGCTCCATTTTCGGATTGAACCGTCACTTTTTCGCCATAGGCAAGAGAAGTCAGCACCTTGCCCAGAAACGAAGGGGTTTCCCGGATATCGGCCTTGCGGACTTGAACACTCATCACTGCGGCTGTTGCGGCAAGCGTGACAGCCGCCGTTACCATGATGGCTCCCATCATGATCATCAGTTTATTTTTCGGCATTTTACTCCTCCTTGATGGCAATACAGTACCCGAGACTGATTTTCTCTGCAAGGGGGGGTATCACGATTTTACCGATTGGGAAATTTCATAGCCGCGGCGGCGGATTATGTGCGCGTTGCCGAAGAGTTCTTTCATCAGGGTCGTGTTGTGTTCCGCCTTTTTGGCCACGAGATAGGCCCGACCGCCGGGTTTCAAACAGTGATGGGCCGTTCGGATAAATAGGTCGGATATCCGGTCATTCGAGTAATAAGGGGGATTTCCGACAAACAGCGAGAATTGCGACTCGTCGGGAACCCCTTGATCTCCCAAGCGCACCTGATAGTGGGCCAGATGATTCGCCAGGCAATTCGCTTCCGTTACAGAAGTCGCCCGGGCGTGTGAATCCAGAAAGACCACCTCGGCGGTTGGCTGGTTCACCGCGAGCGAGAGACCTATGCTTCCACACCCGCACCCCATGTCGAGGATTATGTCGCCGGGTCTGGTGACGGCGACCTCGGCCAGCGCCTGGGCGCCCTCATCCACGCGGCGATGGGCAAATACTCCAGGGCGGGTCATGAGTTTGACTCCCAGGCCGTTGGGCACCGTCATCATGAATTCGGCCCGGTAGTCCTTGATCTTTTTCAGATCCTTTTTTTTCTGACTGATGATCAGGGAGGAGCCTTCGTTACGTTCGCGAAGGGAACAGTGGCCCAGCCGTTGCTTCATGTGGTCCATGAGCCAGGGAATGTCTTCCTCGGCGGCGACGAGCAAGTGACCGCCCTTTTTCAAAGCCAGTTGGGCCTGCTGGAGTTGATCGAGAATCAATTCATCGGCCATGGATCCCTTGGAAATCTGGAGGCAGACGGCATCAAAGTGATCACGCTCGGGAATGTCCGACTCACAGCGGGAGGTAACCGAGGTGAAGGGGTTGCGCGCCAGGTTGCGTTCAATGGCGTGATGGTGGAAGACATCCATCGAGGAGGTTGTCACGGCCAATCCCTGAGTGACTCGACTGGCGATCATCCCCAGAACGCCCGTCCTGTTTCCGAGGATCAGCAGAGTTTCGGGAGAGGCGAGCAGGGGCAGAGCCCTGATGAGTTGGGTTTCGGTGGAATGTAATCCCGATCGGGAGATGACATCATACCGGTTTTCAAGGAAGGTTTCGGAGAACGAGGCGGTTGAATCCATCGGGTCGGTGATACGGATGATCATGCAGTCATTTCCCGTCGAGTTTATGGGCGTATTCCGGGTACAGTTTGAGCAGGCACTCCGGGCAGATTCCATGAGTGAACTCGGAGTCCGTGTGAGTCTTGACATAGGTCTCAAGGGTTTGCCAGTTATCCTTCTCGTCGCGAATCTTATTGCAGGAGCAACAGACGGGGAGCATTCCGGCGAGCATTTTTACCTTGGAGTGGGCTTCATTGAGTTGGTCGACGGTGTTTTTCAGGGCGCGGTTTGTTTCATCCAATCCGTTGAGAATCCAAAACGAGATCCCCATCAGGACAACGGTGACAACCATGATCAGGATGAAAAGGGGGATAAACAGAGAACGCTCGAGGGTATGGTTGAAGTCGAGCAGTGTCAATTCATACCACTTCAGGTCGGGGATATAGACGACTCCCAACAACTGTTCCTGCCCGTTTATGGCCACTTTGAGCGTCTCGGAAGGACTTCCATTCATGAGATTATCCAGAGCTTTGTTGAGAAGAACCCGATCCTCCGCGCGCTGGAGGATGCGGGCGATGGTGGATCGTTTTGCCTCGGGGGTTGCGACGCTCTGCTCGTTGATCAGGGATCGATCCCGGTGTGCTTGAATAGCGAGGCGCTGGTCGAGCAGAATATGCGTCACTCCCGGTTCGGCTTGATCCACGAAGGCCTTGATGAAGTCGGTCAAATCCAATCCCGTGCCCGCCATGCCGATGGATTTTCCCTCGCGGGTTCTGATCACCACGTTGATCCACACCTTGCGCACATCGAGTCCGCGGTCATAGTTGACGTTGAGGGCATAATGGGCAACGCTGCCGAGGGTGGCAAAATACCAGGCGTCCTGGACATTGGTTGAGGAGAGCGAATAGATCCGTTCCCGGCCAGCGTACTTGTTTTGACTGTCGTTGGCGTAATAGTTCAGACTCGAGTCAACCACCAGGAACCAACTTTTATCGCTGAGGCGCAACCGGTAGGTTTCCAATTCGTCCATGGCCGTTTTGCGCAAAGCGGGATCTGATTCGTGGGTGATCCATTTCTGGATGGTGGCGGATTGCGAGAGTTGAATGGCCAAGGCGATTTCGCGCGTCAGAGGTTCCTGAATCAAGGCCTTGTTGGCCATGGCGTACTTGCCCACATAACCGGAACCCAGGCGATCCATCTGGCGGTGAACGACCTGATGAGCGGCGAAATAGGCAATAATCCCCGTGACCACGTAGACCGCAAGGATAAGCAACAAGATTCTGTGTTTAAGACTCATCATAAACAATGCCAATCTTCATAGTGTACCCCCGCCCGTCCCTGAGATCAATGATCCACTTGAGTGAATCCACGGCGCTTCCTCCATGTACTGAATTTAGGAATGAGAGGCGTCTGCCTTGCGACATTTTTTTGACATTTCTTCCCTGTCGAAGACAGGTGTCCCCACCTCCTACTCCTACGACGCCCTCGGTCGCCAGGTCTCAGCGACATTTTCACCCTCTCCCTTCAGGCCTGAGGATTACCCATAAATATAACTGGACACCGCAATGATCCCGCCACCCTGTGCATGTAAAAGATGTGGGTAAAGATCAGCCCTTCAGGGGAGAGGGGGGGTGAGGGTGCTGTGCGCTCCGTCGGTTCCACGACCCATTACAACGCCTTCGGCCAGGTCGCCTCCACCATGGACGTCGCCAGCAATACGACCACCTACGCCTATGATGGCCAAGGCCGCCGTACCCAAGTCACCGACGCCCTGTCAAACACCACCTAAACGCCTACGACCCCGAAGGCCGTGTCCTCGCAACCTGGGGCGCCACCTACCCAGTCGCTTATGACTATGACGCATCCGAGAGCCTGTATTCCCAAAGCGTGTCCACATTGATTTTCAACAAGGTGGTGGGGAATGGTGGGCGTTACAGGACTCGAACCTGTGACCTCTTGCATGTGAGGCAAGCGCTCTAACCAACTGAGCTAAACGCCCCCGGGAAAGAAGGCTCGGATAATGCCCGTCCGGAAGCCCGGTGTCAAGCGGGCTTCGTGATCTTTTTTAGCGGATGCTCAGCCCGATCGCCGCGAAGGGGGCATCCACGTAATCGCCTTCCAGGAAAAGCCAGAACTTGTCGGTGAACTTGTAGGTCAGTCCCAACGCCACGGCGGGGTTGATTTCCGAGTGATTGGTGTAGACTTTGCGTTTCGACACGTCGATCCCGGCGCCGCCATATCCGTAGAGATCATCCAACAGGGTTTCCCCGCTGAACATAAACATGAGGTCGGCGCCCATCAGATCCTGGTAGTCCGTGTTGGCGTAATAAACCGTTCCCCGCAGGGCTGTTTCACAGACTTCGGTCAGATCCATGCTGAACAGCGCACCCGCCTGCACGGCAAGGTTATTGCCTTTGTCGCTGGTTTCGAAGCGGCCCAGATCGATGAATCCCCGCAACTCATCCATCAGTGTGACGGTTGCCCGTGCGCCGAGAAAGTCGGAGTCTTCGCCCAGCACGAAACCCGGAGTGAATTCGACATGGCCCGGATCCCGCGTTCCCGCCGTATCCATGACGGGAAGACCCACGACTTGTGCCATTGCGGGGAGTCCCATGCCCAATGCTAGGCTCAGAATAAACAGGCTGGAAATAAACGTTTTCATTTTCATGGTTATCGCTCCTTGTTGTGAGAGATTGCTACCTGTATTGCTCTCGCCATTCATATTGCCTGATCAGGGGGGCGTGGTCAAGTTGCCAGCGGTTGTTTTCTCCGGCTTTTTGTGGTAGGTGTATCGCGATGAGTGTCACCCTATTCCAGCAGCGCGTATACGACGCCGTCTCCCTGATCCCGGTCGGGAGGGTTGCCACCTATAAGGGAGTCGCGGACCGGATCCGCTGCGGTTCACCCCGGGCTGTCGGCCAGGCGCTGCGGCTGAATCCCTTTGCCCCGAGCGTGCCCTGTCACCGTGTCATCGCCTCGGACCTTACACCCGGAGGCTTTCAGGGAGAGAGGGCGGGCCCTGTTCTTCGTCGCAAGGTGCGTCTCCTGGAACATGAAGGGATCCGGTTTACGGGAGGGCGGCTGGCTGAGCCGGAACGCCTCTTCACTTTTGAAAGGGTGTAAGCATGGACTCCTCCAAAGATAGGGCTGTGTATCAGACCATGGATCGCCAGAGTATCTGGCATCCTTATACCCGGTTTTCTGCTTTGAACGAAAAACCTATTCCGGTTATCACACATGGAGAAGGGGTTTTCCTCTATGATGATGAAGGGCGGAAATATCTGGATGCCATCTCCTCCTGGTGGGCCTGTAATCTGGGGCATGGCCATCCCCGAATTGTTGAGGCCATCATCCGGCAGACCCGCGAACTCCAACATAGTATCCTTGGCAACTTGTCCCATCCCCGTGCTATCGAACTGGCCTCCATGATTGTTGGGCTTTTCCCCGATGACCGGCGGGTGATGTTTGCCAGCGATGGATCCTGCGCCGTGGAGGCTGCACTCAAGATCGCCCTTCAATACTGGTATAACATAGGGCAGACGCAAAAGACCAAGTTTGTAGCACTTGATTTTGCCTATCACGGGGACACGCTGGGCGCGGTTTCGGTGGGCTATCTCCCCCCTTTCCACAAACCCTTCAAGAGTGCGCTGTTTCCCGTTTTTCAGGCGCCGTCGCCCTGTTGCGGAACGTGCGCCTTCCACGAGTCGGAACAGATTTGTCTTTCCGAGTGCTTCGACACCATGCGAGAGATAGTTCGGGAGCATGCCCATGAATTAGCCGCCGTGATACTGGAGCCGATGTGTCAGGGCTCGGGCGGGATGCGGATGCAGAATCCTGAATATTTGCGACGGCTTGCCCAACTCTGTCAGGATGAGGGCGTACTGCTGATCGCCGATGAAATTGCCGTGGGAATGGGACGCACGGGCAAAATGTTTGCGTGCGACCATGCCGATGTGCTTCCGGATATCGTCTGCCTGGGGAAAAGTTTATCTGCCGGCTATCTGCCCATAAGTGCGGCGGTGGTTCGCGCGCCGCTGTACGAAACGTTCCGGGATACGCCGGAGGATCACACCTTCTATCATGGTCATACATTTGCGGGAAATCCGATTGCCGCCGCGGCGGCGATTGAGACCTTGCTGGTCTATGAGCAGGAGGGCATAGTCGCCCAGTCTGCCGCCATGGGCAAGGTGTTGGCGGAAGAGTTGAGTCCGCTCGCATCCCTGCCCGGTGTTCGGAATATCCGGTCGCTGGGAATGATCGGGGTGGTGGAGTTGGAGGATGACAAGGGCGGTGCCGGCACTCAACGTGCCATCCAGGTTCGCGACCGCCTGCGTGCCAACGGGATTCTCCTGCGTCCCCTCGGCCCGGTGATCTACGTCATGCCACCCCTGATCACGCCGGAACCGGTGCTTCGTTATCTGGTTCAGGCGATTGGAAAGGTGGTCGCCGGATAGGACTTGAGGGATCGGTCCGGGAGCACCCGTATCAGTCCTTTATTACGGCATTGACTATGCCGTACATTCCGATAATAATTGCCATACAACAGAGAGAAGGAGGCCCATGAACGATGCCAAGATGACCATACGGTTGCCGATCTCAGAACTCGAATTTGCCAAGGCCTATGCTCAACGCAACGGATTTTCCCTCACGGCGCTGATTGGTCGCTATCTGGCCCGGTTGCAGTCATTGACGGAAGGTGAAATCCCCGCCGAGGTTAAAGCGATCTCAGGCATAGTCCCCTCCAAAGTGGACGCCCGGGCGGACTATCATGCGCGTCACATGAGGAAATCCTGATGCAAATCCTGATTGACTTGAATGTCTTGCTGGATGTGATTCAGAAACGAGAACCGCACTATACAGCGTCTGGCAAAATACTTGGCCTCGTGGCGAAGCGAAAACTCTCCGGGCAGATCCCCGCCCATGCGCTCACCACCATTCATTACATCGTCGCGAAATATGCCGGTCACGCAAAAGCGGGCCAAACCATCGACTGGTTGCTTTCAACATTAAAGGTCATCCCTGCCGGGCAAAAGGAATTCATCCGGGCCAGAAGCCTGAACATGGCGGATTTTGAAGACGCCGTGGTAGCAAGTTTGGCGGAAGCGGGTCATTGCCAATACATTGTTTCGCGAAACGCAGGTGATTTCAAGAACTCACGGGTCCCCGCCATCACTCCTGAAGAACTTCTCGTCCTCGTGACCGAGGGCACTTAATGTCAAAGGGTTGGCTGGTGTCAGGCACTTGAAGTCGGAGGAGTTGAGGACGCAGTTGACATCAACCCTCCTTGACAGCATGAAGTACGTTTGATAACTCCCCCCTCGTCATGGAAAACGGTAAACTAGATAGGGGGGCGGGTTGTCTGACCGTGCTTGCGCCGGCCAAGATCAACCTTACTTTGGAAGTTTTCGGGAAGCGGGACGACGGGTATCACGCCCTCAGGAGTCTGGTCGTTCCGGTTTCCATTTTTGACACGCTGACTTTGACCCCGCTGGATTCCGGTATTGAAGTGACCTGTGAGTTGGTGGGATTGCCGGGTGAAAATCTGCCGATGCTTCCCGAACCGCGCAATAATCTGGCAACCAGGGCTGCACTCCTGTTGAAGGAGGCTACGGGATACCCCGGTGGCGCCCGGGTTCATATCCGCAAAGAAATCCCGATTGGCGGCGGGATGGGGGGGGGTAGTGCCGATGCCGCCTGGACCTTGAGAGGGTTGAACAGCCTATGGGGAACCGGATTGACGGTTGAGGCGCTGATGGAACTGGGTGCCAGGCTGGGCAGTGATATTCCCGCCATGGTCTACGGAAAAGCGGTCTGCATGGAGGGGCGGGGTGAAAAAATCAGCCCAATTTCCTGTCGCTGGCCAGCCGGAACAGACTGGTGGATTGTGGTGGTCAATCCGGGGTTCAATGTCCCTACCGGGGATGTTT
>JBAWZH010000016.1:0-29073 GCA_037143135.1 bacterium | reverse complement strand
GCCTGGCGAAAGAGCGCTATGCGGAACTGGGGATAAATACCGATAAGGCCATCCGGCAGGCATTGTCCATTCCGGTCTCCATGCACTGCTGGCAGGCGGACGATGTTGGCGGATGTGAAGTCAAGAAAGAGGCCCTGAACGGGGGGGGCATCATGGCCACCGGGAATCATTTCGGACGGGCACGGACACCCGTCGAAGCCCGGGCCGACTATGACAAGGTTCTTGATCTAGTTCCCGGAGCGACGCGCCTCAACCTCCACGCCTGTTATGCCGAAACGGACAGGAAAGTCGTGGATCGTGACGCCCTTGAGCCCCGCCATTTCGCCTCATGGATGGCCTGGGCAAAACAGCGCAATGTATGTCTGGATTTCAATCCGACTTTTTTCGCCCATCCCAAGGCCAATGATGGGTTTACGCTCTCTCATCGGGATCCCTCCGTCCGGGCCTTTTGGGTTCGTCATGCCCTTGCCTGTCGGAAGATCGCTGCAGCCATGGCCCGATCCCAAGGGGCGCCATGTCGGGTCAATCATTGGATTCCCGATGGATCCAAGGACTATCCGGCTGACCGCTGGACGCCGCGTGCCTTGCTGACGGAGTCGCTGGATGAAGCGATTGCCCATGACAAGACCGTTAGCAAGTCACTTTGTGTTGATTATGTTGAGAGCAAACTATTCGGGATTGGTAGCGAGGAGTACGTGGTCGGATCTGCCGAATACTACAATGGTTATGCCCTGAGCCGCGGGGTGGGTCTCTGTCTGGATATGGGGCATTATCATCCGACCGAAACCATTCATGACAAGGTTTCCAGTTCACTCCAGTTTCATTCGCGCTTGTTGCTGCATGTTAGTCGTCCCATGCGTTGGGACAGTGATCATGTGGTGCTATTCGGGGATGATTTGCAGCGCCTCTTTCTTGAAATCGGGCGTGGCAACGCCTGGGATCGGGTGGCGATCGCGACCGATTTCTTTGATGCCAGCATCAACCGGATTGCGGCATATGTCATCGGGTTACGCTCGACACGCAAGGCGATTCTCTTTGCCCTCCTTGATCCTTCTTCCCGTCTCAATCAGATGGAACGGAAGAGAAACAACGGTAGCCGGCTGGCCTTGATGGAGGAGATGAAGACCTTACCGTTTGGCGCGGTTTGGGATTGGCTGTGTTTGACCCGGGCTGTTCCGGTCGGGACGGACTGGATTGACGAGGTCGAACACTATGAGGGCAACATCTTGTCCAAACGGGTTTGAGATGTAAAACAAGGGTAGGATCAATGATGAAATTACTCGATGAGATTGTGGCATTGTCGCATGAATTTGGAACCCGTGACTATGTCAAGGGTGGGGGGGGGAATACTTCCTATAAATCCAGCACGGTGTTGTGGGTTAAACCCTCCGGAACCACCCTGGCGGGGATGACTCCCCCGGCCTTTGTGGCGATGGACAGAACTGCCATGCAACGCCTCTACTCCCTTGAGATTCCGTCCGATCCTCAGGCGCGTGAGGCGCTGGTCAGGGACACCATGGCCGCCGCCGTGGCGCCCGGCAGTTCTGGACGGCCCTCGGTGGAGGCCCCGCTTCACGAATTGCTGCCCGGCGCCTTTGTGGTGCATACGCATCCTGCCCTCGTTAACGGCATGACGTGTTCAAAGCGCGGAGCGGAAACCTGCGCGCGTCTGTTTCCCGAAGCGCTCTGGATTCCATACATTGACCCCGGATACACCCTCTGCATGGATGTCCGGAGGCGTGTCCTGGATTTTTCCAAGAAGCAAGGCCACGCCCCGGCATTGCTTTTTCTGGAAAACCACGGTGTTTTTGTGACGGGCGACACGGGTGATCAGATCCGGGCGATTTACAGGCATGTGATGGAAACGCTTTGTTCTGAGTATGCCTCAAAGGGTGTTGCCACAACCATGCGGGTTTCAGATCCGGGGTCGGCTGAACGGATTGATGTTGACCGGAAGGCCATTGCCGCGGCGATGGGAACGGATGCCGCCTTGATCGTCCATTCGGGGGCATTTCCTGTTCCGCAAGGCCCTGTGTCGCCGGATCACATCGTGTATTCAAAATCATTTCCCTATACGGGCGCGCTGCGGGCCGGGGATTTTCAAGCCTACCAGAAGGAGCGCGGCGCCATGCCCAGGGTGATTGTCACCTCGGCAGGTGTCTTTGGAGTCGCGTCCACCCCGAAGCAGGCGGACTTGGCGCTTGAACTGGCGCAAGATGGCGCCCTGGTGTGCCAGTTGGCGGCCGCGTTCGGGGGAATCCAGTACATGACAGACAGGGCCCGGTTATTCATTGAGAACTGGGAAGTTGAGTCCTACCGCCAGAAACAGGTGTAACCGTTTTCCCGGGTTGTTGCGGGTTTCCGTCTCTGTTAGCATCTCCGCCACTGTGCAAGAGGAAATTGACTTTAGTCAGCGCCGTGATCGGGCTTCAGCCGCGCCGGGGAATGACGAACCCCTGGAGAGGTTGCAGGGGTTGGTCAACCGCGTCGTCTTCCATTCCGAGGATACCGGTTACAGTGTTTGCGGCGTGATCCCCCACGGGAAGCGCGATTCAGACGAGGTCATGCTGGTGGGGAATTGTGCCACCATCTGCGAGGGCGAGACCTTTGAGGCGGAGGGTCGCTGGGCCCACCATAGCCGGCACGGGCGGCAATTTCAGGCGACCCGGATCGAGAGTCATGCCCCGCGCACGATTGAGGGCATCAGGCGGTATCTCGGAAGCGGGATGATTAAGGGGATTCGTGCCGGCATGGCGGAACGGTTGGTGGAGGCTTTCGGGGATCGTATCCTGGAGATCATCGACAAGGAATCCGCGCGGTTGGAGGAGGTCGATGGCATCGGTCCCGCCCGTCGCGAGATGATCAAGGAATCCTGGCGGGCTCAGAAGGCGGTGCGTGACATTCTGGTGTTTCTGCAATCGCACGAGGTCGGGACGGCCTGTGCGATGCGGATTTACAAACAGTACGGGGATCAGGCGGTCACGGTCGTCCGGGAGAATCCCTACCGCCTCTGCCACGAGGTGTGGGGCATCGGATTCAAGACGGCGGATCGTATCGCACTGAGCCTTGGCATTCCCCCTCATTCCGAGATCCGCGCCCGGGCCGGAATCCTCTATATTCTGCACACGATGGCCGAAGAGGGGCATTGCTTCTGTCCACGCGAGGATCTCCTTTCCGCCGCCGAACAGATGCTTGAGATTCCCTCGGACGTACTCAAGGCGGGCATTGCCCAGGGGGTAGAAAGTGGAACCCTGTTTGAGGAGCGCGGGAATGTGTTTCTCACGCCCCTTTTTCAGGCTGAGTCCGGCGTGGCGACCTTGTTGGAATCCCTGATGACGACCACGCTATCTCATCCCGCCGTCCAGATCGAGAAGGCCGTCTCTTGGGCGGAAGGGATAATGGCCATCGGATTTGCCCCGGCCCAGCGGATGGCGCTGGAGATGGCGCTGGTGAAGAAAGTGTCGATTATTACCGGCGGGCCCGGCGTTGGGAAAACAACCATTGTCAGGGCGTTGGTGGATATTTTCGATGCCCGCAAGATGAAGATATGCCTGGCAGCCCCCACGGGGAGGGCCGCGAAACGCATGGAGGAATCGACGGGAATGTCCGCGAAGACTATTCACCGTCTGCTGAAATATACCCCCGGCACCACACGGTTTGAACATGGCCCCCATAATACGATAGAAGGGGACGTCTTCATCCTCGATGAAGTCTCGATGATCGACATCCAGTTGATGCATTCCTTTCTGCGTGCCCTTCCCGCCACCGCTATTCTGGTCTTAGTGGGGGATGCGGATCAACTGCCCAGCGTCGGTCCCGGCAATGTTCTTCGCGATCTGATTGAGTCGGGTATGATCCCGCTGACCAAACTGGAGACCATTTTTCGCCAGGAATCCCAAAGTTGGATTGTCAAAAACGCGCACCGGGTCAACCATGGGTTGCCCTTTGAGTTGGCCGAAAACGGGGCTCCTAGTGATTTCTTTTTCATCGAATCGGAGACGCCCGAGGATGTGATTGAAAAAATGCTGGAATTGGTGTCGTCGCGCATACCCCGGAAATTTCACTTTGATCCGCTGACGGAGGTGCAGGTGCTCACCCCGATGCGGCGGAACCAATTGGGATGCGAGAACCTTAACCTGCTTCTCCAGGAAGCCCTCAATCCCGGCGGACGATCAATTAAGCGGTTCGGGCGACAGTATCGAGAGGGCGACCGGGTACTTCAGGTCCGGAATAACTACGACAAGGATGTCTTCAACGGGGATATCGGGCAGGTTGACCGGATTAATCAGGAGGCTCAGGAGGTGGTGGTCAACTACGACGGACGCCGGGTTGCCTATGCCTCGGAGGAACTTGACGAGTTGGATTTGGCCTATGCGTGTTCGGTTCACAAGTCCCAGGGCAGTGAGTACCCGGCGGTTGTTCTGTTGATGACCACGCACCACTTCAAACTGCTCCAGAGGAATTTGCTGTACACGGCCATGACGCGCGGACGCAAACTGGTTTGCCTGGTAGGATCCAGGAAGGCCGTCCACATGGCGATCCGCAACAACCATGTGTCGTTCCGGCGAACGGCTTTGCAGGATCGACTGAAGGGGAGACTGTAGGGAAAAGGAGTTGTTGAGTTGTCAGGGAATAGCGTCCGACTCTTCCGCAACAACCCAACAACCCGGGGCTGAACAAAGGGAACGGTTTACCGGCGCGGGCTGCGACGTCCGCCGCCGCCACCGTGGCGTGAGCGGGCTTCGCTGACGACGATCTTTTGGCCGTCGATATCCTTGCCATTCAATCCGTTCAGGGCAGATTGGGCGGATTCAACGCTACCCATGGTGATGAAGGCAAAGGTCTTGGTCTCACCGCTACGCGGGGGAACCATGCGAACCTCCCTGACATCGCCAAACTTGCCGAACTGCTTCTCCAATTCCTCGCCGGAGATATCTTCGGTCAAGTTGCCGATATAAAGATCAGGGGAGCGAACCGGCCGGTTGCTGTTTCCGCTTCCGGAGGAACTTCTGTTTCCGCTTTGCCGACCTCGCCCGAATTTCATCCCAGCCAGGACACCCGCCAGGAAAACGGCAATCACCGCACACGACAGTCTCACACATTCCGCCACAGTCATATGACACATACCACACATATTCATTTCATTCCTTCTGTTTTCGATTCCGGGGGGTAACGTCGAGAGGCACGACGTCCCGATCCGGTCACTTCATCTCAATGAATCCCTCAAGCTTCCGGATGCGCGTTGGATGGCGCAATTTTCGGAGAGCCTTGGCTTCTATCTGCCGGATTCGTTCTCGAGTGACGTTGAACTGCTTTCCTACCTCTTCGAGGGTGCGCGAATACCCGTCCGTCAGTCCGAATCGCAGGTTGAGAACCTGCTGTTCACGCTCGGTCAGGGTGCCAAGGACGTCTTTCAGGCGATCCTTCAGCAAACTGTAAGCGGTCATTTCGGAGGGGTTTTCAGCGCCCTTGTCCTCGATAAAATCACCAAAATGCGCGTCATCGCCGTCGCCCACCGGACTCTGGAGGGAGATCGGTTGCTGGGCCATCTTATATACGGCCCGGACACGTTCCACCGGGAGAACCATTTCCTCGGCCACTTCCTCGGGGGTGGGTTCACGTCCAAACTCCTGGACCAGTTTTTTCGAAACGCGCATCAATTTGTTTATCGTCTCGATCATATGCACCGGGATGCGGATAGTCCTGGCCTGATCCGCGATGGCGCGGGTAGCGGCCTGCCGGATCCACCAGGTGGCATAGGTGCTGAACTTATATCCTCGACGATACTCAAATTTCTCGACGGCTTTCATCAGGCCGGTGTTGCCCTCCTGGATCAAATCCAGGAAGGACAGGCCCCGATTCATGTATTTCTTGACGATACTGATTACCAAGCGCAGGTTGGCCTCCACCATTTCGGTGCGGGCGGCCATTCCCTTTCGCATGGCATCTTTAAGTTGTTTGTATTTGGCGACGAAGTCCACCGCGCTCATGCAAAGCTGGTCTTCCAGTTTGCGCAACCGGCGCTGTTCGCTGGCCAAGGCATCCGTTTGCTTTTTCGACTTGCGGGTCTTCCCGAGAGAGTCCACCAAGGCCAGGCATCCCATCACGTCCTTGTAGTCGTCCTCCACCTTGGCTGCCATGGATTCGACAATCTTCTGTTTGAAATAGAGATTTTCGTAGAGTTCAGTCAGGCGTTTGCGAATTCTCTCCATGTCTTTCTGGGCGGCTGACTTCTGCGCGGCTGTCGTTTTGCTCTTCCGGGCCAGGGTGGATGTCGAGAGGAGTTTATCCCGGTTCTTCAGTAGTTCGCGCTTCAGATGGGGGAGCGCTTTGAGATAGGTGTCTCGGCTATCGACAAATTTATCCTCGATGACACGATCAAAACGATCCCGTCCGGTCTCAAGTCTTTCGGCCATGCCCAGATACATATCGGGCGCAATGCCCAGTTCGTTAAATAAAATTCGAACCGTCACTTCTGCGTTTTCAATGCGTTTGCAGATTTCCACTTCCTGTTCCCGTGTCAGCAGGGGAACCTGGCCCATCTGGTGCAGATACATGCGGATAGGGTCGTCAAATATGTCCAACCGTTCCGCCCGTGCCACGGAGGTGGTCTGCTTGGCGGGTTCCTTGCGAAATTTTTCGGCGTCGGAGGCTTCAATGATCTCGATATCCATGCTGCGCAGGAGTTCGAGATACCCCTCCAGCTCCTCCGGGTTGATGACCGAGTTCGGGATCATCTCATTCACGTCGTCAAACGTAAGGTAACCCTGTTCCTCGGCTAACTTGACGAGATCTTTGATCCGCTGGCTTCGTTCCTCCCAACTCAGTCCTCCTGCTGCCGGTGTGCCACCCTCATCAAGACCTTCAGTCTCGGGTTTGGTTTCCAGTTCAGCCGGGTCGCCTGATTCTTCAAGGAGACCACTGCGAGGGGCCGCATCTGTGTTTTTGGGGATTGAAATAGCCTTAAGTTTCATCTTTTTGGCTGGATCAGCCAAACTGGGAGGGACTTTGACTTCCTGCTGAACGGCGTTCCCTTTTTTTGACGGTTTGGCAGGTTTAGCCGCTTTGGGCACCACTTTTTCAGCTACGGGTTTTGTTTTGGCGGGTTTTGCGATGACTTTTTTGGTCGATTTCTCGGGAGGGGACTTCTTGGAAGATTTAGAAACTTTGCTTTTCGCCATAGTATTCCTCAAATATCAGTAAAAAAAGGCACAACTCACCGTCGAATAGTCAAAGATTTCATAAATAAGGAGGTCTGACAATAAAAAACTCAAACCACCCAGTGAGTCCAGTGAGCCAGAGTCCGGAAGGCCAGGTGGTTCAAGGCAAGACTGTAGGTGGCGGAAAAGACATCATCCAGAGTGATGCCCCAGCCGGCTGGCAGGGCTTGGAGTTGTCGGGCCGGGAAAGGTTTGACAATGTCGAGGATACGATTGGTGACAAAGGCGATGGCGATCATAAGGGGCGAAAAAGGGAGTCCGATCATACTGATCGGGAAGGTCAAGTATTCATCGGCAACGACGCAATGCGGATCCTTGTGTCCCGCCGCCCTCTCTCCAGCGCTACAGAGGGGAACGGCCATCAGACTCAGAATGATGGCGGCGCCGATCTCAAAGGGAATCTCGCAACCCATCCGTTGTCCGGTCAGTTGAATGGCACGAAAGAGCGGGATTCCGATCAGGCACCCGACTGTTCCGGGTATGATCGGGCTATGGCCCAGGCCAAAACCAGTTGACAACAAGACGGCAAGTTTATTGGTGATACGCATGGGGGAGGAAAGGTCAGTCCTTGAAAATCACATGTTTTCGGAGAAAGAAATTGATCATCAGTGAGACGAAGACGTTGGCAAAAAAGGCCGCTGTCGTGGTCATGCCGAAACTGTGGATCAAGACGCCCATCAGGACACTTCCAATCAGGATGCTCACACCGGAGACGGCGTAGAAGAAGAGGAATTCCAGCGCCGGGTGGTGGCGTCCCCGTTCAAACACCCATACGATGTTAATGATGTAGGCGGTCAGGTTTGAGAAAAGAAAGGCGACGGTATTGTCGATCATCGAATTCCGCGCTCGGATGCCATGGGACACTTCGGGAACGGATAGATGAAGCAGGGAAGCGATGACGTCGTGTTCGTTCAGGGCGGGAAACCAACGCATGGCCATCCAGTAGAACAGCCCGATATGAACTGTGGTGGCCAGGCCGCCAGCGATGCCGTACTTGAGGAACTGGATGATCGGGGTGTGGTTGTCGTTCCCCTTGAACTGAATCAGGATGTGTCTCATTATTTATCCACCGTAACATGCTTCCGGATGAAGGTTGGCACATCCATGTCTTCAGTTCCGACGATGGTCGGCTGGACATCCTTGAACAGTCCCTTGCTGATGCCGCCCAGGACGAGTTGTGATTGGGTTTCAGAATTTCTCCGTTTTCGTTTTTTCGGGGGTGGCGAGAGGGCGGTGGCAGTGGAGTCAGAATCCGGCGCCGGGTCGGCATCAGGTTTCT
Source organism: bacterium (assembly GCA_037143135.1). Lineage (GTDB taxonomy): Bacteria > Verrucomicrobiota > Kiritimatiellia > CAIKKV01 > CAITUY01 > JAABPW01. The sequence continues at coordinate 20,574 of JBAWZH010000016.1, read as the reverse complement.
CCTCTCCGCTCTCCTCGGCCTCATTTTCCTCTTTCCAGTAGCGCGAGGCCACGATCGTCACGGAAATGGTGTCCTGCCAGGCGTCGTCGATGGCCGTTCCCATATGGATATGCGCGTCGATTCGGGTGGCGGCCTTGATGGTATTCATGATGGATTCAACCTCACGGATTCCCATGTCGGGTCCTCCGAGGATGCTGACGAGGATGGACTCGGAATCGGCGAGGCTTTCGCCGTTTTCCAATAACGGACTGTGAAGGGCGGCGTGAATCGCCTCGGCGGCGCGTTGGGGCCCCTTTCCCTCTCCGTAACTGAAGAGGCTCCCCCCTCCGCTACACCGGGCCACCATGCGCAGTGTGGCAAAGTCAAGGTTGATGATGTTGCGTTGGGTCAGCAGTTTCCAGATCGCAAAGACCCCCATGCTGAGATAATAGTCCGCCTGCTGGAAGGCCTCCTCGGCCGTGGCCTGGGCTCCTGAAGCCGCAAGAAGCGACTGGTTTGGAATTACGATCACCACATCGGCCTGTTCCCTGAGTTCGACGAGCCCCTGGCGGGCTTGCGACATGCGGCGATCCCCCTCGAAAGTGAAGGGAATGGTAGCGAAAACAATGACCATGGCGCCGGCTTCCTGGGCGGCCCGCGCCACCACGGGGGCGGCGCCGGTTCCCGTTCCGCCGCCCAGGGCGCAGACGATAAAAACCAGATCCATGCCGCTGAATAGCCCCTCCAGGGTTGAGAAATCCTCGTCGGCGGCCAGCCGCCCGATTTTACTGTCGCCGCCGGTTCCCATATTCCGGGTGATGCGTTTACCGATTTGAAGCCGAGTGTTGCAGGCGACGGCGCCGAGGGACTGCGCGTCCGTATTGATGGCGATTAAGGAGGGTGCGTTTTCCCAGTGTGCCGCCATGCTACCGATGGTGTTACATCCCCCGCCGCCGACACCGACCACTCCGATGCGACCCTTTCCCATGATTGTTTCAGAGGCTTTCATGATCCGCCAAACACTCCTTTGATCATCGAGATGAAAGAGGCCTTGCGCGATGCCCCGCCTGCATGCTTAAAGGCGTACCGAAGTAGTCCGGCCGCAGACGAACAGCCTGGATTTTCCGTGGCTGAAGCCAGTCCGCTGAACCCGATAGGTCGTCCCGCCATGCAGGGAACTTGGAAGACGCGCTCCGCCAGTTTGATCAGTCCCTTCATCTGGGAACCGCCTCCTGTCAGCACGACTCCGGCTCCGATCTGGTGAATGATACCCTTTCGTTCGATGTCACGCAGGATCAACTGAAATAACTCGCTCATGCGCAGGTGGATCACGGTATGAAGTCCCTGCAGACTGACATTGCGGCTTTGATAACCGACCTCGGCCGGGATGGGCACCCGGGCCGTCCGGTTCGGTTCCTCGGCGAGGGCGCTGCCGACCTCCTGTTTCAACCGATCCGCCTGGGTGCGGGGGATATTGAAAGCCAGCGCGATATCGTTGGTCACGTGATCGCCCCCGATGGCATAGGCGCCTGCGGCGGCGAAGATGCCGGCGGCGTAGGCGGTGTAAGTGGTGGTGCCGCCCCCGAGGTCAATCACCAGCACACCGCCTTCCTTTTGTTCGGGGGTCAGTACGGCCAGCGCTGAACACAGTCCGCTGAAGGCGGTATCGACCAGGTCTATTTTCAGATCTCCAAGCAGGCGGACGGTGTTCCGGATATGGCTCTCATGTGCATGGAGCAACAGCATGTCGAGTGAGAGTTGCGTGCCGACAAAGTTTTCCGGTCGCGCCACACGTTCATTATCGACATAGAATATCTGCCCGATGGAATGCAGGATTTTTCGGTCTGCGGGGAGCGCCACAGTGCGTGCCCGTTCAGTCACCTCCTCGACATCCTCAGAGGACACACCGTCCCGGGTGTTGACGATGGGGGTGGTGCCGCTGTTTACGAGACTCTGGATATCACCGCCGGAGAGGGCCAGGTGAACCTGATGAATGGAAACCTGGGCGGTCTCCTCGGCCGCCGCCAAGGCCTCTTTGACGCAAATGCGCGCGTTTTCAAAATCCACCATCTCGCCCTTTCTGACGCCGGTGGAGTCATGTTCACCCATGCCGGTGATGACAATATGGTGGTCATCCCGAAATTCGCCAACCAAGGCGACAACTTTCGAGGTTCCGATTTCAAGCGCAACAAGTGGAGTCAAGCCCATGATTTAACCATTTTTGAAAAGTGACGTAGTGTCATAAATAAGGGGGCGCATTACAATTGATTTCAATACTCCTGTCCTGGCACATACTGGTCTGTGAAAGAGAGATCCAGATTCACCAATCGACGGCCCCTTTCCTCGGAGTTGCGCAGGGCTGCGGCAAGTCCCCAGAGTTTCTGCTCAATCCGCTTGCGGACATCCGGCCCCGAATGCTCCATGTCCTGCCAGGCGATTTTGATGCGCTCGCCCGCGCTCAGGTAAAACTCAAGGGATTGTTTCGAACTGACATCCAGTGAGGCGATTTTGACATGTTCCCCGACCTTGGTACGGGCGCAGACATCGATGATTTCAATGGCATTCATGACGCTCTGATCCACCCGCGCCCCGGGTTTCAGGTTTTCCGCGCTGCACCCGCTGATAACCGGGTATTCACGGCTTCCCGCCCTCAGGCTGAAGACGTAACCCTCCCGATCCACAGCCAGAGAACCCCATCGCCCGAGTCGGGCCAACGGCACGCGTTCCACAATATCGACGACCAGGGTGTCAGGAAGGCGGCGCTGGAGGATGACTGATTTGGCAATAGGAGTCTTTTTCAGGAATGTTGTGCGCATGGTGTGCAGGCATGTGGCGAAGAGGTTCGTTCCTTCGCTGACACCCAGATATTCCCGCACATGATTGGCTGTAATGGTCGGGCCATCAACATGGATCTCCATTTTTTTGATGGTATAGTCCGGGTTATCCCAGAAGAGAAGGGCGGCGATTTTCCAGGTCAGAAACGCGCCCAAGGCCACGGCGAGCAGTCCTGCCAAGGGGATCCAGACGGCCTTGGGAAGGGGCGCTTTACTCTCCATACGTTGATCCCGACGGGTGTTGATCTTGGAGGCCCCCGCTCCGCGACCGCTCTCGCCATGTCCGCTCTTGTTTTTCCAAAACAACATAAGTTAGTCTGCCCTACAGTCGGCCCGTTATCCCAACCGAGCCATTTCCATGATCATGGCACACAGGGATGAAAAGTCGAGACCGGCCTGTTGTGCTGCTTCCGGAAGCAGACTGGTCTCCGTGAATCCGGGTATATTGTTCAATTCCAGGACGTAAAGATCGCCTGCATCCGTCAGACGAAAATCCACTCGCCCGAGTCCGCGGCACCCCAAGGCCCTGAAGGTGTCCAGCGCGATGGATCTCGCCCGCCCGGCCAGGGCATCGGTCAGCGGGGCTGGGCAGAGATGTCGGGACTGTCCCAGGCTGTATTTTGCGGTGAAGTCATACCATCCGTCCGGTGCCAGGATTTCAATGGCGGGGAAGGCGAGGTCACCCACGATAGCGACCGTCAACTCACGGCCCGGGATAAAGGCCTCCGCAATGACTTCGCCATCGTAGCTCAGCGACTTCTGGAATGAGGAATCCCAGTCCTCCCGGCTGTTGATCTTGAAGATGCCGATTGTTGATCCCTGGCAGGGGGGCTTGATGACAAAGGGATAGGGCAGGCTCGAGCCGTCTTCGGGCCCCAGGACTTCATAGGGCGCGGTGGGTATGCCGGCCCTGACGAAAATGGTTTTGCTGAGTCGCTTGTCGAAGGAGGCCTTACTGGAGGCGGGATTGGAGCCAGTGTAGGGAATTTTGGCGTTTTCCAGTAACTGCTGAATCGATCCATCCTCCCCGAACTCCCCATGGAGTGCGATGAAAACGCCATCAACGGGTTCCGGCAGGGAAAGGGTGCGATCCTTGACATCAACCTCAATGACCTCGTATCCGGCGGTTAGAAGTCCCTTGGCCACTGCGGCCCCCGACTTTAATGAGATTTCCCGTTCGGAGGAGAATCCCCCCTTCAAAACGGCTACTTTCCTGAATTTTCTAGTCATCGAATTCACGCGCTCGTTCCTGTTCTGAAAAACGTTGCCCACTTCATAACGACTAGCAGGCATTGTCTCAAGAAAAATCAATACACCCGCCATGTCAGTATTGACTGGGAGTGTCTCCTCGAGTGCGGCGAAGCAGGGCCTCGCGCCGATTATTCCCGTCTCAGACTTTCGATCGGATTCAGGCGGGCGGCGCGCCAGGCGGGATAGAAACCGAAAAAAATGCCTACTCCGGCCGAAAAAGACAGGGCTATCAGGATGGAACTGGCGGAAATCATGACCGGCCAATGATTGGTTTTGGCCAGAATATTGGCGGCACTGATGCCGAGTCCGATTCCAATAATGCCGCCCGCCCCGGAAAGGGCGACGGCCTCGACCAGGAATTGCATCAGAATGTCACGCCGACGGGCGCCAACGGCCAGGCGCAAGCCGATTTCGCGCGTTCGTTCGCTGACGGCCACCAGCATGATGTTCATAATGCCGATCCCCCCCACGACGAGCGAAATTGACGCAATGACGGTTAGCAGCATGGTCATCATGCTGGAGACTTGGGTGACCATCTTGGTGACTTCCGTCATGTCGGTGATTGTGAAATCGTCTTCATTGGCGGGATTGGTTCGGTGGCGTTGCCTGATGATCTCCCCGATTTCATGTTTCGCCTGTTCCAAGGTGTCCATGGAGTTGAGGCTCAACATTAACTGGTTGACGTTGTTGAAAGCGGAGTTTTGGAGAACACGACGCACGGTTGTCCAGGGGGCAAGGATGGTGTCGTCCTGATCCTGTCCCCAGGCCGCACTCCCTTTGGGCGTCATGACCCCCACGATACGGAACGGCATGTTCCTTATCCGGATTGTCTGGCCGATCGGTTTTTCATCCTGAAATAACTGGTCAACCACGGTCTTCCCGATAACACAGACACGGGATGCGCTCCGGAGATCCGCCTCAGTGAAAAACGAGCCGGAGTCCAGTTCCCAGTTTCGGACATCCAGATATTGAACGTTGACACCCTGAACCGAGGTGGCCCAATTCTTTTCCTTGAAGACGCATTGGGCGCCGGATCGAACCAGTGGCGACAACGCCGCGACAAGAGGACATTCCTGAAGAATGGCATCCCCATCTTCCGCCGTCAGGTTTTGCTGGGTTCCGGCGCCGCCTCGAAAGCCACCTGCTTTCTGGCTGCCCGGAAAGATCATGACCAGATTATTACCCATACTGTTGATCTGGTTTCGCATGGTCACGGACGCGCCCTGTCCAACGGCCACCACGGCGATGACGGCGGCAATTCCTATAATGATTCCCAGTGCGGTCAGGAGTGAACGGGTTTTGTTCCGGATCAACGCCCGCATGGCAATCCGCAGTGTGATGATCCCGGTCATGCGATCTGCCCATCCTTCATCTGGATGACGCGTCCGGCAAATTTGGCAATATCCGGTTCATGCGTCACCATGACAATGGTGATGCCTTCCTTATTCAATTCCTGAAAGAGAGCCATGATATCGTCGGCGGATCGGCTGTCGAGATTTCCGGTGGGTTCGTCGGCCAGGATCAGGGGGGGCTGGTTGACCAGCGCCCGGGCAATGGCGACCCGCTGTTGTTGGCCACCTGAGAGTTGTCCGGGGTGATGACCAAGACGGTTACTGAGTCCGAGTCGAATCAGCAGGGATCGGGCGCGTTCCCGGCGTTCGCTGCCTGTGATACGCGGCCCGTAATACAAGGGAAGTTCAACATTTTCCTGAGCCGAGGTTCTGGGCAACAGGTTGAAGTTTTGGAAGACAAACCCGATTTTCTGGTTTCGTATCCGGGCGAGTGCATCGCTACTTAACCGGCTGATCTCCTGTCCATTCAGGACATAGGTTCCGCTGTCCGGCCGATCCAGACAGCCGAGCAGATTCAGCAGGGTGCTCTTCCCGGATCCGGAATGCCCCATAATGGCCACGAATTCCCCCGACTCGATGTCGGCCGACACGTTCTGCAAAGCGGGGACATCCACTTCCTCCATGTGGTAAACCTTGGAAATCTGGTGAAGGGAAATCAGCATGATTTACCGTGTGGCCCGGCGAGCCTGACCTGAAATTGGGGAGGGCGTGAAGGGATTGACTGTTTTTTCGTCATCGGAGACGACGAGCATGCCGGTAATGACGTCCTGGTTTTCGGTCAGGGTGCCCGGATCACGGAGTTCAGTAAACGCTCCGTCGGTGATGCCCAGTGAGATGGAGACGGGTTTAACCCCGTTACCGTCGGGTGTTTGGATCCATAACCGGGGCTTTTGGTCGAGGCGGGCTCGTCTTCTGGGGGCGTTATTGTCTTTCCCGTTCTTGGCGGTTTTGTCCTTCTCTTCAGGCTTAAACCTCAAGGCGGCGTTTGGAATTCTCAGGACATTCTCGTGGCGCGCCACTTCGCAGACAATGTCGGCCGTCATGCTCGGGAACAGTTTGGTGCCGGGATTGTCGGCCTGGATGACCACCGGGTAAGTCACGACGTTCTGAACGGTGACGGCCGCCATGCGGATTTGAGTGACAGCGCCCGTGAAGACGAGATCAAAGGCATCCACGGTGAAGGTGACGCGCTGACCGAGGGCAATGTTTCCGATGTCCGCCTCGGGGATGCTGGCTTCAACCTGTATTCTCCGGAGATCCGTAGCGATCAAGAAGAGAACCTGGGCGGTCATGCTGGCGACGACAGTCTGCCCTTCACTCACATTACGGGCGATGACGACCCCATCCACAGGGGAACTGATGGTGGTGTACCCGAGGTTGGCCTTGGAGAGGCGGAGCGAGGCCTCCGCCTGGGCCACGGCGGCCTGCACCACTTTGAGTTGAGCCAACAGGGCATCGCGGGTCGCGACGGCCGTATCGAGATCGGCCTGGGAGATCATTTCCCGGGCCGTGAGTTTATTTGCACGTTCCAGTTCCTTTTCCGCCTGAGTCAACCTCACCTTGGTTTGTTCGACATTGGCCTGACTCTGGATGAGGTTGGCCTGATCCTGGGCAAGTCGCGCTTCGTAAGTGGTTGGGTCGATTTGGGCCACGAGGTCTCCTGCTTTGACCTGGGAGTTATAATCCACGTACAATTTCCGGATGGGACCGTTGACCTGGGTTCCTACCTGCACCAGGCGGATCGGCTGGATGGTGCCCGTGGCCCGGACGGTCTGAACCACATCTCCTCGCTCAACCGGCGCGGTTTTATAACGGGATTCCTTGGACTTGCTTTCAGAATAATAGCGGATTGCGAAATACCCGGTGACGGCAATCGCCACCAGAACGATACCGATAATCCAACGTTTCATGGTTATTCCTCTCCCACCGTGTGCCTGATTTGAGCGATGGCCGACTGATAGTCAAATTTCGCCTTGACCTGTTCGCCCCGGGCGCTGGTCAAGGCCACCTGGGCATCCGTGACCTCCACGGCGGCGGCGGCGCCGATTCGGTACCGTTCATTGACAAGATCCAGGCTTTCCTGGGCCTGACGAACCAGCAGGTCTGTCAGCGAAAGGCGTTGCCGGGCGCTCGTCAATTGATTCAGGGCATTCTTAAGATCCTGAAAAATCTGTTGCTCCCGATCCGCGACCTGGGAGCGGGCTGAACGCAGTTGCGTTATGGCCACTTCAATCGCCAACGTTTGTTGCCGACCGGTAAACAGTTGGATTGTGGATTGCAGGGCCGAAGACCAGTTCCAGGTCAGGGGGAAATGGGCGCCCCCGAGCCCGTATTTGGCCTGAAGGCCGATTTCAGGATACAGGGAGGCGATAGCCTCATCCACGGCGGCATAGGCTACGCGCTCCTGGGCGTGAAGCAGTTTGAGCCCGGGATGGTTCCGGCGGGCCTGTTCCATAAGGGTTTCGACGGTAGTCTCGGGAAAGGGGTGTGCGGTTTCTGACTGCTGTATTTGATACCCCGGTTCCTCGGCCAAACCCAGACTCCGGTTCAGTGCGGCGCGCGCATCGGAGACATCGCTTTGCGCCTTGATCAAATTCAGTCTGGCGTTGCCCAGATCCACTTCTGATTTCGTCAAGTCGTACCGGGTTCTGCGGCCCACATCCCGGAACGCCTGAACCTGATCCAGATGATCCTGATATTGGCGAACTGCGTCCCTTGAGACTTGTTCAAGTTCAAGAGTCTTGCCCAGGGTATAGAAGGTGGTGCGAACAGCATAGGCCAGGTCGCTTCGGGCGGAGTGGAGGGATTCCTCCGCCGCGATCTGGCGGGCGTAGGCCTGCCGAACTTGGGCGGGCGTTTTCCCAAAATCATAGACAAGCAGATTCAAGCCCAGTGAGCCGCTATAGGAATTATTGGCATGATTGTTTTCCGGGGTACCCTGGGCATTGGAGGTGGCGCGGGAGGCCCCGGCGGCGGCGTTGACCTGCGGCCAGTAGGCGGCCCTGGCTTGATAGACATGGGCGGTGGCCGCCGTCAGGGCCTGCTCAGACTGAAAAATGGAAGGATGATAGGCGAGGGCAAGGGACAGGGCTTTGTCGAGAGTCAGGACGGTATGGGAGGACAGTCCGACGTCATCGGCTTTCAGCAGACGTTCGCCGGGCACAGTCTGAGTGCCTCTTTGAACGTCACGGGCGTGGCGGATGGTCGCGCAACCGGTTCCCAGGCAGAGTCCAAGAACCAGTAGATACCGCAAGCCATGTCCGTATCGCGTTGAAGTGTTCATAAATAACGTATGGAGTACCAGATGATAGGACGGATGTGTGCGCCGTTTTATTGCAGATTATTTGGCCGTTGTCGTGAGGTCAGTAAGTCGCCCAGCAATTCCGCGCGCCAACCGCGCAGAAGGCGATGATGGTGGGGCGAGGCGGCGTATCCTTCCTGCAACAGCATCAGAATGTCATTTTTGGCGCTAACCAACCGGGGATCCACCTTTTTTTCTTCCGCGATTTTTCGGATGGCCTCCACGGTTGAAGCAATTCTTACTTTTCCGATGATCCGCTCGTCGGGACTGATCGGTAGAGCAGGACAGTCATATTCAGGCAACGACAACCCCTGCTTAACGCAGGCCAGCAGGGACTTGCCGTACCGCTCCTCTGTCCGGCGTCTGAGATCGCGGCAGGTATCAAAGCCGGTCGCCTGAACCGGCAGCACGGAGGCCACGGATAACAATTCGGAATCCTCCGCGACATGCTGTCGCGGCAGGTCGGCGGTCCTGGCCTCCTGTTCCCGCCAGGCCGCCAGTTCCCTCAAGACGGCCAGACTGCGGGCGTTCAGACGATCCGCCGCGCGAATCCTGCGATACGATTCCATTGGACTGCGTTCTTCCGTGATCGCAGGATCATTCAACAACTCCAGTTCCTGGTTCAGCCAGGACTCCAGACCTGCGGTCCGTGCTTTTTCGCGCAGCAGGGCGGCCGCTCGGGGCATGTAACGGACATCGTCTGCCGCATATTCCAGTTGCTGGTCTGACAGGGGGCGGGCCATCCAGTCAGCGCGCGTGTGGTTTTTCGGCAACTGGATATCCAGCAGGTTCGCAAGCAGATTTTGGAGAGAGATCTCACTGCTCAGGCCGGCAAACCCTGCGGCCAGGCGAGTATCAAATATGGTTTGCGGAACGGCGCCGGTGGCGCGACGCAGGATCATGAGATCCTGGGGCGCATCGTGCACGATTTTCACAATCCCGGGGTCGGCGAGAATTTTGCACAGGGGAGTGAGGTCGGACAAGGCGACGGTGTCGATGAGGAAGCAGACTCCTTCCTCTGTTCCAAACTGGATTAATCCCAGCCGGGGGAAGAAGGTGCGCTCCCACACGAACTCAGTATCCACAGCCACGCAGGGAACCCCGGCGAGTCTCTCGACCAAGTCCCCAAGAGCGTGGGAACTTTCAATGAGGGTGTAGTCTTTTGGCATGACGGCGATTATCGACAAGGCAAAGGGGCCGGTCAAGGACTCAGTCTTCCACCCGGGGGTGAAACCCATATCTTGATTCCAGCTGCCGAAACTCTATACTGGCGACTTGTTTGTATTGTATTGGAGACAATTCGCAGAGGTAAACAAGCCGGGAGACGATGGATGAAAAAAGTTCTGATTCCCACGAAGTTGGATAAGGTGGCCCAGGAAATTCTAAGAGCCAATGGAAATTATGACGTTTATCAGGACGACTCCGGCGATATCGGCGCCCTGGTTGCCAAGCATCCGGATGCCTATGCCCTGATTGTTCGCAGTGAGGCCGTTACCGCACCGATTATGGACAAGCTCCCCGGATTGAAAGTAGTCATTCGTGCGGGGGCGGGTTTTAACACGATCGACACCCAGTATGCCCGGACAAAAGGGATTGACGTCATGAACACCCCGGGTGCGAACTCAAATGCCGTCGCCGAGGAAGTCGTCGCTCTGATGCTCGCGGATGCCCGCCATCTGATCAAGGCGGATGCCTCCTGTCGTGCAGGTGACTGGGAGAAGAAGGCCTTCATGGGGCGTGAGATCGCAGGCAAGACGGTGGGTATTGTCGGACTTGGGAATATCGGGCGACTCGTGGCAAAACGGTTGGGCGGGTTTGATTGCGTGTTTCTGGGATATGACCCCCTTGTCTCTGCGGAACGGGCGGCGGAAATGGACGTTGAACTTGTTGATCTGGAGACGTTGTTCAGCAAATCCGATTATGTTTCCCTCCATATTCCGGAAACGCCTGAAACGAAGAAGTTGGTAGGGGTCAAGTTGCTGGGATTGATGAAGAAGGGAGCAACGATTATCAACTGTGCCCGGGCCGGAGTGGTGGATGAGGATGCGGTACGCAGCCTCAAGTCGGAGAAAGGCCTGCGTTTTCTCAACGATGTCTATCCGAAGGATGAAGCGGGACCGAAGAGTGTGGGGGACATCGCGGACATCATGGTGCCGCATTTGGGCGCCAGCACGAAGGAGGCCAATTCCATGGCTGCCCGGCGTTCGGCCGAACAGTTGATAGAACTCGATGAAAAGGGGGTTACCTCCTACATCGTCAACCGTGACATTCCCGAGGGGTTGGATGAGGCCTATTGTGTGTTGGCCAACACGATTGCCCGTGTCGCGATTCTGGTACTGGGGAAAGATACAAACCTGAAGCAGATTGAGACGAGTTGTTATGGTTCGCTGAAGCCGTTCGGTAATTGGCTGGTTGTTCCGGTCGTGTCGGCGATTTGGAGCGAATTCACCCGATCCATGGATTCCAAGGCCGCCGTGAAGTTTATCGCAGGTCAAGGAATCGATTACCAGAGCCGGGACACCGATGAACGAAAGGGATTTGCCAACTCGATGACGGTTGACCTCACCGGAACGATGGATGTCTCAACACTCCGCCAGGTCAGTGTACGTGGTACGGTGGCGGAGGGGACGGTGATGATCTCCCGGATCAACCAGTTCGACAAACTGTATTTTGAACCCAGCGGCCATGTGGTCTGCTTCCAGTACAAGGATCGTCCGGGCGTGGTCGGACATATCGGCGCCGCTCTGGCCGAGGCGGGACTCAACATCGAGGATGTCCGACATTCGCATCACCCCCAGACTGACCAGTCGATGGCCATATTCAGGTTGAGCGCTCCGGCTTCCACGGAGGTCGTACACAGGATCGCCAGGGACATCAAGGCCGTGATGGCGTTCGGCGCCACTCTGTGAGGGTGGACTTACGCAGATCGGTTTTCCGGGAAAAGCATGGCGTTGCTGAACTCGAGCATGAACTCCGGGTCGAGGGACAGGTCAACGTGGCGGGTCTGGTTGATGACGTTCGCGGCATACACTTTCTCATGAGTTGAGAGAAGGGCGCGTTTCGCCCCGAACGAGGATGTGTTTCCGACGAACCGGATTTTGTTGGTGGGAAGGGGGGGGAGCATGCCGATCCGAAGGGCATTGTTTCGACGGATAAAGTTCCCGAATCCGCCGGCGAGAAGGATGGCGTCCAGATCCGAGGCCTGAATCCCGGCCATTTTCAGAAGGATGTTGATTCCCGCCCTAATGGCGGCGCTGGCCAGTTGAAGTTCCCGGACATCCCGCTGATACAGGACAATAGGACTGCCCGTGGCCGATTCTTCCGCTAAAACCAGCATGAACTGGTATTCGCCCTTTTCCTCAATGATCCGGGCGCGCAGTGCGGGGGAGAGGCCGGCGGGGGTTTCATCCGGTCCCAGAATTCTTCCCGTCGAGTCCAGAATCCCGACGCGGAGCAGTTCGGCTGCGGCATCAATCAGGCCGGTTCCGCAGAGTCCTGCCGGTTTGGTGTTGCCGATGACGTTGATGCTGACATCGCCATCAAGGAGAACCTTTTCGATGGCCCCGCCGGTCGCCCTCATGCCATGGGTGATTCGGGCACCCTCAAAGGCCGGCCCGGCGGCGACGGATGTGGCCAACGTCTCGCCATTGTGGGCCAGAACAATTTCCCCATTGGTTCCGATGTCCACCAACAGGGTCGGGGTGAAGGTGCGGTCGAGCCGCGTGGCGACAATTCCAGCGGTGGTGTCGCCTCCGACAAATCCCCCGATCTGGGGGAAGATATACACTTTGGCGCAGGGATGAACGTGGAGGTGTAGATCCGAAGCCTGCCATTCGAGCGCCTCCCTGAAGACCGGTGAGAAGGGCAACTCTCCCAGGGCTGAAGGATCGATGCCGCACAGAATTTGTTGCATGGTGGTGTTACCGGCAAACACTACCTCATAGACGCAGAGGCGACCAACCTCGCTTTTCCGTTCCAGTTCATCGATGATCTTATTGACACCTTCGAGGATCGCACCCTGTAACTGAGCCAATCCCGTGCTCTCGATCCTGCATTTTTGGATACGAGAGATCACATCATCGCCAAAGGAGGTTTGTGGATTGACGCGGGCAGCGATGGCAACATCGGCGCCGGTGATCAGATCCACGAGCGTCCCGACCAGTGTCGTACTGCCAATGTCAAAGGCGATCCCGTGACAGCATGCCGTGGTGTCGCCCGATTCAAGGGCGATGACCTCATCGTCCACGTAAACCACCGTCAGCGTTCCGCCGGGTGAATGCATTGCGCCGGGCAGGGCGCGCAGGGCGGAGACACTGACCGGGGCCGTGACGCCGGCGGCGCGCAGACGTTCCAAATCGGACTGAGGCCCATGCGGGGTGGCGGGAGGAATTGAAATCGCGGTTTTCCGGACGCGCGGGAGGACGTCGAGGGAATCGCCACTGTCACGGGTCAGTATTTGCTGGTGTGTCTGAAAAAGCGACATCTCGGGAATTTCAATCGTGACGGGGCCGCTGATCCGCGACTGACAGGCCAGCCGGAAGCCTTCTGAGATGCGGGTCTCGCCCAGGATTACGGTTTCCTTATCGAGGGGAGGGCAGTGGCCGCTTCTGATGCGGATGAGGCATTTCGCGCATTTTGCGCTGCCTCCGCAGGGGGTATGAATAATGAACCCGGCCCGAGCCGCCGCTTCAAGAATGGTGGTGCCGGGTAACGCGTAAACCGCGCGACCTGAGGGCTCAAAAATGACTTTAACTTCCTTTTGCATGGTCAATCCGAAGATAATCTCGTTACGCTATACAAAAGGTGGTTTCATGTACAGGTTTTTGAAAGCGCTTGGGGCGACACCCAGAGCCTGACGCGCCCTTTAGGAGAATCTTACGCCGTAGTGGCGACCGGCCTTACAACCTGAAGCACCGCGTTCAGCAATTGTAATCCCTGACTGGAGGCAACCAGTGATTTCACATTCGGGTAGTGATGCATATTGGTGTGAAGTCCGGTATCATCGTAAAGGATGACCGGGATATGATGAGTCGGGGCGTGGGATCCAAGTTGTTCTGCCAGGGCGGGGCCATTTTGTCTGGGGAGCATGTATTTGATGAGGATGACATGGGGGTTAACGGAGGACGCTGTATCGAGCAGCGAGGTGTCTTCGGGAAGATGATGAACCTCAAATCCATTCCGATGAAACATGCGCACGAGATGATCACGATAGTCACGGTCGTTTTCGATCAGCAGCAGTTTCCAGCGATTCGGCGGTGATGCGGGGGGTGGGGGCTGAACGGGAGCGTGCTGACTGATGAGTTGATGAATCTGATGAATCAACACATCGGGGTCGCACGTTTTCGGTATGAATGCGGTCACAGACGTGTTCGTAAAGAACGTCTCCAGTTCATGGCGGGCGCTGAAGACAATAATCGGGCAACGCGCGGGGTGAAATGTTTCGCTGAGACGGCGGAGAAATCCCAAGCCCCCCAATCCCGGCATACTGATATCCAGGATGATCAGATCCGCCGAGATGGTTTCCATTTTTGCAAGGGCTTCCTCGCCCCGTGTTTCCGCATACACCACAAAGCCCTCCAATCGCAAACGGTCGCCAATCATCCTCAAAATCGTTTCATCATCATCGATAAAGAGGATGATTCCCTTCGAGGGGGATGCGCTTTTCGCGTCGCGGTGTGTGAACAGGTCTGATAGTGAACGCATACTTTTCTCCTCCCTGAACTCAACCTCCGAGGTTGCCTCTTTATCATCTCGTTTCGGGCGCGGGTCAATCGGGGAAAACCTGAAACTCGATCAGGGTTTCCCTGATCACCCTAAGCCTGTGCTTGTCAGGAGAGGGGGAGGCTCTTTATGATGTGCCCCATGAATGAGAGACCTCCTTTGAAAATAGCGATTCTGGGATCCGGTAACGGCAGTAATGCACAGGCCATTTTGGATGCCATTGACGGGCAGCGGCTCCATGCCAGGGTGGTCTGTGTGCTTTCTGATGTTGAGAGCGCCCCCATTCTGGAACGTGCTCGCCGTCATGGAATTCCGGCTGAGTTTGTGAGTGCGGCGCCGTTTAAGACAAAACTGGACGGCGACGGAGAGCAACGATATCTGGACCTTTTGCGGCGGTATGGGGCCGAGGTGGTGGCGCTTGCGGGGTTCATGCGGATACTCAAGAGGGGGATGTTGGAGGCTTTTTCGCACAGGATTCTTAATATTCATCCCGCCTTGTTGCCCGCGTTTCCGGGTGTGGAATCCTGGAAACAAGCTCTGGATTACGGGGCCAAGGTGGCCGGCTGTACGGTGCATCTGGTAGATGCCGGGACGGATACCGGCCCGATTGTTCTTCAGAAGGTTGTTTCCGTCCGTGACGACGACACGGCGGCCTCGCTTCACGCCCGGATACAGGAGCAGGAGCATCTGGCGTTTCCTGAAGCCCTGCAATGGTTTGCGGAAGGCCGGATTCGCGTCGCGGGCCGCAGGGTCTGGACTGCAAGATAATCATGGACGCCTTTCCCCGATTCCCCTACTATCCCGTGGCTTTTGCCGAATGGCAGTGGTCAGTATGAAAGGAAACGTCATGGATAAGTTGATATTGGGGTTGCCCAAGGGAAGTCTGCAGGAGGCGACGTTTGCCATGTTCCAGAAGGCGGGCTTCAAGGTTACGGTGGGATCCCGATCCTATCTTCCGAATGTGGACGATGTTGAAATCGACGCGCGCCTGATTCGCGCCCAGGAAATCAGCCGGTATGTGGAACTGGGTGTGCTTGATGCCGGGATTACGGGGTTTGACTGGATTCAGGAAAATGGCTCGGATGTGCATGAAGTCGCCGATTTGATCTACGCCAAACAGGGCATGCGCCCGGTTCGCTGGGTGTTGGCCGTTCATAACGACTCGTCCGTTCAGTCGGTCAAGGATTTGCAGGGGAAACGCATCGCGACAGAGGCCGTGGGTCTGACTAAACGGTACCTGGAGAAACATGGCGTTCAGGCGGATGTCGAGTTTTCATGGGGTGCCACAGAAGTCAAGGTTCCTGAACTGGTGGATGCCATTGTTGAACTGACAGAAACAGGCTCCTCCTTGCGCGCTAATAATCTCCGTATTGTGGACGTAGTGTTGACCTCGACAACCAAATTCATCTCAAACCGGAAGGCTTGGAAAAACGACTGGAAGAAGGCGAAAATCGAGCAGATTGCCATGTTGCTCCAGGGCGCCTTGGCGGCAGAATCAAGGGTCTTGTTGAAGATGAACGCGCCGTCCGACAAGGTGGTGGAAATTTCCGGAATTCTTCCCTCCCTGCACGCGCCGACCATCAATCCGTTGAAAGACACCGGCTGGGTGGCCATTGAATCTGTGGTCGAGGAAAAAATTGTCCGGCAGATCATTCCGGAATTGAAACGCGCGGGGGCGGAAGGCATAATCGAGCTCCCGTTGAACAAAGTGATCCGGTGATGACCGGATGTGAAACGGTTGTTGACTAACGCAAAGGAGAAGTACTGTGGGTTCCATTAAGAAAAAACGCCGGGCCAAAATGTCGAAACACAAATACAAAAAACGCATGAAAGCCATGCGGCACAAGAACAAGTAAGGCGGGGAGTCAGACTATGCGGGCAACGATTCAATGGCTCGCGCTGGCTCCGCTTCTTGTTACAATAAGTTGTCGCACGGCGCCCCAGTCGCCGTCCTCGGCGGATTCAGGCGTTGCTCTTTCGGGGACGGATGTCCGGTTTGCCGATGCCTTGGCACATTACAGTCAGGCGCTGATCAGCGAAAACACACTGGGCGACTACCAGGCCGGGATCCTTCATATCCGGGCGGCGTCGGCAAGTGATCCTGCCAACCTTCCTTTGGCGCTGAAGGTGGCCGTTGATGATATTGCGCGAAAAGATTACACGGGGGCCGTCGCCGTATTGAGGCAGGCGGCCCGGTTTCATCCAGCTTCCGCTGATGTCCACTTGTTGCTGGGAACAGTGAGTCAGGCGCAGGGGCATTCGGATGAGGCGGCCCGCGCTTTCCGTTCTGCCATTCAGAATGATCCCGATCGTCCGGATGGGTATGTCCGGCTTGCCACGCTCCACGTGATCCGGTTGAATCCGAAAAAGGCTTTAAACGTGGTCGATGCCGGTCTTTCCCGCATGAAGGATCCCGCCGCCCTCCTTGATTTTTGTCAGTCAGTCGGTCGAATTTATCTGGCCGGTAAGGACGTCTCCGGCGCCATTCGTTTTCTTGAGCCGGTATTTGCGTATGGATCCGGACATGAGGAAGCGTGCGAGATGTTGGGACAGTGTTATTTAGCGTCGGGGCGCCATCGTGAAGCCGCACGGGTGTACCAGGTGTTGTTGAAAAGAAAGCCCGACAGCAGCCAGTATGCGTTGCTTTTAGGCGAGGCGTATGAGCAGGGGAAAGACTATGTCAACGCCCAGGAGTCCTATCGACTGGCGGGCCGGGGTGTTCCTCCTGACGCCATGGCATCCCTCCGCCTTGCCAATCTTGAGATGACGGTGAATCCGGGGAAGGGCCTTGCCACGCTTGAAGAGGCCGTTAAGAGTTTTCCTGATGACCTGAGGATTCATGTGTTTCTGGCCCTGTCCTATATGCGGTTGGATCGATATGAAGAGGCCGTGCGCCAATTTGACTGGATTGCCGGAGAGATAAACAGAAATGCCTTTGTGGCCAAGACCGTTCAGCCGCTTTTCTATTTCTGGTATGGACAGGCCTGTGACAGGGCTGGGCATGCAGAGGATAGCGAGCGTCATATTGAACACTATCTGGCCGTCAACCCCAACTCCGGGGAGGCTTTGAATTACCTTGCCTATATGTGGGCTGAGCAGAGTCGAAATCTGGATCGTGCCCTGGACTATGTTGTGCGGGCGCTCAAAATGGAGCCGGACAACGGCGCCTACCTGGACACACAGGGATGGATCTATTTCAAGAAGGGCGAGTATCACCGTGCCGAGGAGTTGTTAAGCCGGGCATTGAAGGAAGAGGGTGATTCGCCCGCGATCATGGAGCATGTCGGTGACGTCTGGTATGCCCTGAATAAACGAGATAAAGCCGTGGCTTTTTGGCTGAAGAGTTTACGTGTGGATCCTCTGAACAAGTGTTTGCGAGACAAATTGACCAGGGAGAATGTGGCGGCTGATAGATTGCCGCCTGCGCCGAACAAAGGCCCAGGCCGGACGGCAGGCCGATTTCCCCTGTAAGAGACATATGGCATCCATTCATCAACTTGTGGCGGGTTTCAGCCGGGGTGACGCCATCAGCAACGAGGCCGTTGTGATGCGTGGTCTTTTCCGTTCCTGGGGATATGAGTCGGAAGTCTTTTGTGAGCAACGGCGGATCTTGCCGGAACTCAGATCCGAGGCCCGTGATTTGGATGACCTGAAGCAGGTTTGCCGAGAGGATGACATTGTTTTATTGCACTTGTCCATCGGGTCGCGCGCCAATGAACTGTTTCCCGTTCTACCGGGAAAGAAGGCGTTGCTGTACCACAACATCACCCCTCCCGCGTATTTTTCACTGATCCAACCCTCCACGGCCAAGGACTTGGCGCTCGGTCGTGTTCAAGCCGCCAATCTGGCGGGAAGCGCAACGGTAAACCTTGCCGACAGCGCTTTTAATGCGGGCGAGCTGGCGGGGTGGGGGTATCCTCCAGTGTCGGTTTTTCCTCTTTTACTGGACTTCGGGAAACTGGGGGTGGCTCCTGATCGTTCCGTGCTGCGGCGGTTCGGGGATGGTAAGACGAACATCCTTTTTGTCGGACGTTGTGCGCCCAATAAGAAGATTGAGGATGTGATTACGGCTTTTGCCCATTATCAGAAGGGTGTGGATCGCCATTCGCGATTAATTCTGGCAGGTTCATTTGCCGGCACGGAACGGTATCAGCGACTTCTGTTGACCCAGGTGCGTGATCTTAAACTTGAGGATGTTGTTTTTACTGGATCGATCCGCCAGGCTCAGATGAATGCCTGCTATCGAAGCGCCCATGTATTTCTCTGCATGAGCGAGCACGAGGGGTTCTGTATTCCATTGGTTGAAAGTCTGGTTCACCGGGTTCCCGTTCTCGCCTTTTCTGCCGCCGCTGTTCCCGAGACCCTGGACGGGTCTGGCGTCCTTTTTCATGAGAAACAATATGAATCCGTGGCGGAGATGATGGGGCAGTTGGCTCGCAACAGGACCCTTCGTGATGCCGTGCTAACCCGTCAGGATGCGCGCCTGGCCACCTTCAAAGCCCGCGATCTTGGAAGTGAACTGAGTAATCACCTGAAGGTATTCAGGGGTTACTGAAAGTAGTGATAAGTACGGTTTTAATCCCATCCCAGCGCACAAATCATCCCTCCCGAATGACAGATCCCGAACCACGTTGAAGGGTTCGTCTGCCTCCGGATCTCCCCGGTTTCTTAAGCGAGTTGAAGTCCTCTGCGGTTGAACTGAATATATAATTACAATATCGTATATATTCATATAATTAATACATATATGTATTTTCTATATTGTATCTGATGCATGGTGTTGGTTTAAGAACATTTTGTATCATATTGCTGTGTAATGTGTTGCGCCATATCAATACGATTAATGTCTCGTGTTGGCACGCATAATGATTATGGAATTCTGCAGATGAGGTTCGGAATAAATAAAGTGTAAGGATCAAGAAATAAGGAGGACATGTGAAAAGGATAGGCAAACTGATGGGACTGGGGATTGCGCTGACAGCGGGAGCGTTTCCCGCCCTGGCCGAGGAAGCGGCCACTAATGCGACGGCGACGGTGGCGACGGCGGCGGCCTCGGCTGTCAATTCTGGGGATACGGCATGGGTGCTGGTCAGCACGGCGTTTGTCATGCTGATGACCATTCCGGGGCTGGCCTTTTTCTATGGAGGGTTGGTTAGGAAGAAGAACGTCCTCTCGGTCCTGATGCAGTGTTTCTTCCTGATGTGTGCCATCAGCCTGCAGTGGATATTCTTCGGATACAGTTTGTCCTTTGGTCCCGACGTGAAGGGACTGATTGGCAATCTGAGTTGGGCGGGTTTGAACAACGTGGGGCTCACGCCGAATGCGGATTACGCCGGCACGATTCCCCATCAGGTCTTTATGATCTTCCAGATGATGTTCGCGGTGATCACACCCGGACTGATCGTCGGCGCCTTCGCGGAGCGGATGAAGTTTGCCGCGTTTGCGGTCTTTACGCTGCTGTGGGCGACGTTCGTGTATGATCCCGTCTGTCACTGGGTCTGGGGAGTGGGTGGCTTTGTGCGCGCCTGGGGAGCCTTGGACTTCGCCGGCGGTACGGTGGTGCATATCAATGCCGGTATTGCGGCGATTGTCGCGGCCGTGGTGTTGGGGCGCCGTCTCGGGCATCCTCACAAGTTGTCGCCTCCGCACAACCTGCCGTTTGCCGTGTTGGGAGCCGCCTTACTGTGGTTCGGTTGGTACGGCTTCAATGCGGGAAGCGCCCTGGCGGCGAACGGCCTGGCGGGCAGCGCCTTCGTGGCCACCCACGTTGCGACGGCGATCGCCGGACTGGCCTGGGCGGGTATGGATGTGCTCTTTAACCGGCGCATGACCGTGCTGGGAATCATCTCGGGTGCGGTGGCGGGTTTGGTGGCCATTACTCCTGCCGCGGGCTTCGTGACGGTCTCAGGCGCGTTGTGGATCGGACTGGGCGCGGGCATCATCTGCTACCTGTTCGTCAGCATCGTGAAGGAGAAACTCGGGTATGACGACGCGCTGGATGCCTTCGGCGTGCATTGCGTCGGCGGGATCTGGGGCGCCCTGGCAACCGGTTTGTGGGCGACCACAAGCGTGAACAGCGCCGGAGCGAACGGCTTGTTCTACGGGAATCCGGCCCAGTTCCTGATCCAACTCAAGG
>JBAWZH010000015.1:0-29269 GCA_037143135.1 bacterium | reverse complement strand
GGTATGTTGCCATCGAGAGGCCGATTGAGTCAAGCATGGCGCCCAACCGTATTGATTTGCCATCTTGCCACCCCGCCACAAATTGGTATTATGCGCCCCTTCATGAATGCCCCTAGCCAATTTGATTTTTGGTACGCCATCAACAATACCCGTGTTATGGTGATGCCCGCCCAACGCCTGGAGACTTTCGGAGCGACGATTATTCATTATCATCTCATCAGCGAACTGATGGATGTCGCCGACAAAATCCGAATTCGAGAAGGCCGGATACAGGCGCATCGCCCGCAGATCATCACCCCCAGTTCCATCGCCGAGAAGTTTCTTGAGGGATTTGGAACCGAGGCGGAAAAGTATGTTGATTGGCTCCGCGAAAATTCAGAGAGTCTTCGCATCCTTCAATACGGATTCATCATCCGAAAGGAGGAAATCCGCGACGAAACCGTCACCGACAATCTGGATGCCGTTACAGCCCGGGTCAGCGAAGCCGTCCGCAAAAAGGAGGATCCGCTGTCAGCGGTTGTCGTGGGCGTGGAGTCCCCGTGGGAAGTGTCGCTTTTGAAAATGATGGTGGACGTGAGCAACCAGTCCTACCTCAGCAATGTGCATGAGATGGAGCGTCACCGGATGTTCGCGCCCGATGGCGGGATACGCCAGGAAATTGAAGCCGATTTTCACGTTGCGAGTCGACAACCGTCCAGGATCAATGACCTTGGAATCAAGTTGCAGAAACATAATCTTTTTTCCGAATACGAAGACCGTTTTTTTGCGCTCGTTCAATCTCAACGAGCGCGATCACGATGAGGAAGAGGAGTGAATCATGGGCATGACCCTGACAGAAAAAATACTGGCACGCGCTGCGGGAAAACGTGTCGTTGGACCGGGCGACAACGTCTGGGTCGAAGTCGACATCCTGCTCACCCATGACGTGTGCGGACCGGGTACCATCGGGGTGTTCCAGCGCGAATTCGGCAGGATGGCCAAAGTCTGGGATCCATCTAAAGTTGTGATCATACCGGATCACTATATCTTTACCGCCGACGAGATGTCCCATCGCAATGTGGAGTCTCTGAGAACGTTCGTCAAGGAGCAGTCTCTGCCTTACTATTATGATCCAGGCACGCCGAACTACAAGGGCGTTTGCCACGTCGCCCTGCCTCAAACCGGACATGTGCGCCCAGGCGAGGTGATTTTCGGAACCGACTCGCACACCTGTACCCACGGGGCGCTGGGCGCCTTTGCGACCGGAATCGGGAATACCGACGCCGGCTTCATCATGGGCACCGGAAAACTGCTCATCAAGGTTCCCAAAACACTTCGCTTCACCGTGGATGGCACGGTCCCGCGCTATCTCATGGGAAAGGACATTATCCTGAAGATCATCGGTGACATTGGGTTTGACGGCGCCAGTTACTGCGCCATGGAGTTCCGGGGAGACGCCATCAACCAGCTGTCCATCGAGGAGCGGATGACTATCTGTAATATGGTGATCGAGGCCGGCGGGAAGAATGGAATCATCGCGCCTGATGAGAAAACGTTTGAGTATGTCAAAGCCCGAACCGACAAACCTTTTGAGGCCCTGTACAGCGACACAGACGCCAGGGTCGAGTGTGATCGAGTCTACGATGCCTCGAAACTGGAACCGTGTGTGGCTGAACCCCACGTCCCCAGCAACTTTGCCCTCGCACGAGAGCGAAATGATGTCAAACTGGATCGCGCTTATATTGGATCCTGTACAGGCGGAAAGATTACCGATTTCGTCGCCGCCGCGAGAATCCTCAAGGGGCAGAAAGTGGCCATACCGACCTTTCTGGTTCCTGCCACCGTCGAGGTTGCCGAGGCCATCATGAGTTCAATGATCGACGGCAAGTCACTGGTCGAGATCTTTGCAGAGGCGGGGTGCGAGGACGTGGCCCCGCCCTCTTGCGCAGCCTGCCTGGGAGGGCCGACTGACACTTTTGGACGAACCACAGGCAAGGAGGCTGTTATCAGCACCACCAACCGGAATTTCCCCGGTCGCATGGGCTCGAAACAATCCCGCATATACCTGGCATCGCCCCTTACGGCGGCCGCCTCGGCAATACGGGGCCGGATCACGGACCCCCGGGAATTTATGTCATGATGGGAGAAGAATGAAAACGATTCGAGGTTCAGTTTACGTGCTCAAGGACGACATCGATACGGATCAGATCATTCCGGCCCAGTATCTCAACCTGGTTCCGACGATCCCCGAGGAATACACCAAACTGGGTTCTCATGCCCTGAGCGGTCTGCCTGATGGTCACACGCTGTTCGTTAAACCCGGCGCCATCAAGGCCGAATACCCGGTGATCATTGCGGGACGCAACTTCGGCTGCGGCTCATCGCGTGAACACGCGCCGGTGTGCCTTGGCGCGGCGGGCGTCAAGGCAGTCATTGCGGAATCCTATGCACGCATATTCTTCCGTAACTGTGTGGCCACCGGCGAACTCTATCCTTTTGAGTCGGGACAACGACTCTGCGACCTCTTCAAAACAGGGGATCAAGCCGAGATCAATGTGGAAGGCGCCCAAGTGACCAATCTCACCTCGGGACAATCCTACTCGATCAAGGAACTGGGCGCGGTTGCACCCGTCGTCGAGGCGGGCGGTATCTTCGCGTACGCCCGCAAATCGGGAATTATCAAGTAACAGATGCCTGCTCATGTCATAGCGCTGGCGAACCAAAAAGGCGGTGTCGGGAAAACCACGACCACAATCAATCTTGCCGCCTGCCTGGCAGAACGGAAACACAACGTTCTATTGATTGACTTGGATCCCCAGGCCAATGCCACCAGCGGACTGGGCCTTCAACCCAAACCGGGCGGCAGCCTCTATGAAGTCCTGCTGGGACGCGGTCAGATGGCCGACAAGATCCAGCCGACAATGATGAGCCATCTCTCCATCATCCCTTCCGAGGTTGATCTGGCCGGCGCAGAAATCGACATTGCCAGAATGGATCGCTATCTGCACCGATTCAAGGAGGCACTGGCCCCTCTGGTCTCCGGGTCATCATATGACTTTATTCTGGTGGATTGCCCGCCTTCGCTGGGAATCCTCACCATGAACGCGTTAACCGCCGTCGATTCGGTGCTGATTCCCTTGCAATGCGAGTACTATGCGCTCGAAGGATTGAGCGTCATCACCCGCCTGATCAATCAGATCAAGGAATCAGGGGCCAATCCCGAACTCGAAATCGAGGGGATTGTGCTTACCATGTTTGACAGCCGAACCAACCTTGCTCAGCAAGTCGTGGATGAGGTGCGGCAGCACTTCGGTGACACGGTGTTCCGTACGGCAATTCCCCGGAACATTCGGATCAGCGAGGCGCCAAGTCACGGCGTACCGGTAATCCTGTATGATGACAAATCCAGCGGAGCCGAAGCCTACAGATTACTGGCCAGGGAGTTCATCAAACGCCGAAAGCGCGGGGAGGCTCCGGTTACAGACGTTTCGGAGCCTGGGCCAACGCCTTCGCCCGAAGCCGATCCTCAGTTTCCAGCCGTAGACTCTTGAGTTTTCCAGCCATGCTGATTTTCTTCACCGGCGACATCCGATCCACCAGCAGCACCCCGTCAAGGTGATCCAATTCATGTTGAACGGCCCGCGCAAGCAATCCGCGGCAATGGAGGGTCTGCTGTGCCCCTTTCCAATCCACAAAGACGACATCAACCTCGCGAACCCGTTGGACAGCCGTATGGATTCCAGGAAAACTCAAACACCCCTCGTCCCGGCGGGTCACGTCGCCTCCGCGCTGAACGATTTTGGGATTGAACATGATGAGCGGCATGTCCACATCAGGATTCAGGCGATGTCCGCCCTCCTCCTCCACGTCAAGTTCCGGGGGGATGTGAATGACGCACAGGGAGTCCGTGCGACCAACCTGCTGTGCGGCGAGTCCAACTCCCTCGGCCTCAAACATGGCTTCCATCATGCCATCGGCCAGGCGCTTCAACTCGGGCGTAACTCGGCTAACCAGAGAGGATCTGATTCGAAGAACGGGATCACCGAACGTGACAATCTCAAAACTCATACCCGTTTTCTTTCAGCCATCCGGAAAGATGAGCCTTGGCCAGATCGAGAAGCTCCTCATCCGTAATCGCAGTGGTTCGACCGGCATCATACTGGGTCATCATCCACTCGTAGATCTTGACAACACCCGGGTCGGTCTTGCTGACAGGCTCCTTGGCTTTGCGGAAGTACTTCTTCATCCAGAGCGCCACACCGGCCTGGCCGCTTTTATCCGTGACGGCAAGCTCCACGGGTCGGTTCAATAATTTTTCGGTATTGAACACGTTGTAGATTTCCTCGTTCTTCAGCAAACCGTCGGCATGGATACCGGCCCGGGTCACGTTGAAACTCCGTCCGCACAGGGGTTGATTCACCGGGATCTGAACCTTGAGCTCATGCTCGAAATACTCCGCAATTTCCGTAATCACCGTCGTGTCCACATTACAATCATTTCCCCGGAGTTGGAGGTAGTTTACCACGAGCCCCTCGAGCGGTGGATTGCCGGTACGTTCGCCGATTCCCAGTAACGTGCCGTTTGCAGCGGAGCAGCCGTATAGCCAGGCCGAAACGGCATTCGCACTGACCATATAAAGATCATTGTGCCCGTGCCATTCCAGCCACTCGCTGGGAACGCCGGCATAATATTGCAATCCGTAGATCAATCCCGGAACCGAACGCGGCATGGCACAGCCCGGATAAGGCACTCCGAGCCCCATGGTGTCGCAGATCCGGATCTTGATGACGCTCTTGCATTCCTCGGCCAGCTTCATCAACTCGTGGGCAAAAGGCACCACGAAACCGTAATAGTCGGCACGAGTGGCATCTTCAAAATGACACCGGGGTATGATGCCAACATCCAGAGCATCTTTGACAACCTTCAGATATTCCCGAAGCGCCTGTCGGCGAGTCATTTTCAACTTCAGGTAAATGTGGTAATCCGAGCACGAGGTCAGGATTCCGGTTTCTTTCATTCCCATTTTCTTGGCAAGCTGCAAATCCTGCTTTCTGGCGCGAACCCACCCCGTCACTTCGGGAAATTTGTATCCCAGCGCCTGAATTTCCTCGACAGCCCGCTGATCCTTCTTGGTGTACAGGAAAAATTCACACTGCCGGATCAGGCCCTTGGGTCCGCCAAGCCGGTGCATCATCTTGTAGATATCCACGACCTGTTTGACGGTATAAGGCGGCATGGCCTGCTGTCCGTCCCGGAACGTGGTGTCAGTCACCCAGATATCCTTCGGCATTCGCATTGGCACGAGGCGATGATTGAACCCGATGCGGGGAACCTCGTCGTAAGGAAATGTGTTTCGGAACAATTCCGGCTCCTTGGGATTCTCCAAGTGAACCGTATAGGAGTCAGAATCAAACGTGTTGTATCCCGGATTATATTTCAGTTCAAACATTCCCCACCTCATCCTGTTTTATTCCAATGCCCCGCACCCCGCCGAATATCCCGCCGATAATAGAGTAAATCGGGGAAGCATTCAACAGGGATATGAAACAGATTCAATAGTTTCAATAGTTCACTTCAGGGCCAACCTTTAGACTCGTGCTCAAATACGCATGACCACTGGTCAACGGCCAGGGAAAGCGCTTTGGCGCGATGCGAGATCGTGTTCTTGATCTCGGCGGAAAGTTCGGCAAATGTCGCGTCATAACCTCTGGGGACGAACAGGGGGTCATAACCGAACCCCCCCTGCCCTCTCACCGCCGCCAAAAGAGTCCCCTCACAGGTGCCGGAAACGAAACGCGTCTCCCCTAAAGGATCAGAGAGGGCAATGACACAACGGAACCGCGCCTGGCGATTCGCGTGGGCCGCCAGTGTATCCAGGAGCTTTCGATTATTGGCCTCATCATCAGATGGTTCTCCGGCGTACCGTGCGGAATAGACGCCCGGCTCTCCGCCAAGGGCATCCACCTCCAACCCCGAATCATCCGCCAGAGTCCAATGCCCGCTGAACCGTGCCAGCGTTACGGCCTTCTTTATCGCATTCAACTCAAAGGTAGCGCCATCCTCGATCACCTCAGGAGAAGTTGCCCAATCATGAAGACTTGAAAAGGATAGATGCGGAGAGCGCAGAATGTCGGAAATCTCCTGAAACTTATGACGATTACGGGTGGCAATAAGGAGTTTCATTGGTGCCGACTTTCATCAAAGACCATTCGCCGTTCAAGCCAAAATCGCAGAGTAGTGTAGAATGGTGCTCGGGGGGGGACTTGAACCCCCACGATCTTGCGACCGTCAGCACCTCAAGCTGGTGTGTCTGCCATTCCACCACCCGAGCAAAACGTGGGACTCTAACCCGATTGTTTTCGGCAGGCAAGCACATACTATCGGTACACGTCATAGGGACAAGCGCAAAGGACATATTTGATGAGTTGTATTCTGCTTGAATTTTGATCGAACCGTATGCGACTATGATATGAATTTTTTTGTCTCTCTTTGTCGACGTATCGCTCTCAAAACAAGGAAATATAGTTATGCCTGCAAGCGTGATTCGCCGTGCTCCGGTGAATGTGTTGGTCATCAACGCTGGAAGTTCCTCGCTCAAATTCACCATGTATGCCATGGACAAGGAAAAGTTTCTGGCCCGCGGAATTGTCGAACGAATCGGCCTCAACGAGCCGTTCCTGAAATATGAAAAGTACGACGGGCTATCCTTCAAAGAGCAGGTGCTGGTGGCCACGCACGAGGAGGCCTTGGAACTGGTCTGCGCCAAGCTGGTGGATCCCGAATGCGGTGTGTTGAACAGTCTCATGGATGTCGAGGCCATCGGGCACCGGGTCGTGCACGGCGGCGAGAATTTCCATGATTCCGTCATCATCACGAACGAGGTCAAGAACAACATCCGGGAATGCTCCAGTCTCGCCCCTCTGCATAATCCCCCGAATCTGGGGGGTATCGAAGCCTGCCAGGAGGTGTTTGAGGAGGTTCCTAATATTGCGGTGTTTGACACAGCCTTCCATCACTCGATGCCAGCCTCCTCCTATCTGTACGCCATTCCCTATGATTATTATGAGAAGTTCGGAATCCGAAAATATGGCTTTCATGGCACATCCCATAAATTCGTCTCCTACGCCACCGCTGATCTGTTGGGATCCCCCCTCGGTGAACTGAAACTGATTACCGCACATCTCGGCAATGGCGCCAGTATTACGGCCGTGGAACGCGGCAATGTGCTGGATACGAGTATGGGGATGACCCCCCTTAACGGTCTTGTTATGGGAACCCGTTGCGGCGACATTGACCCCGCCGTCGTTCTCTATCTTGCCCGCCGCGGAATGACTCCCGACGACATTGACCGACTCCTTAACAAATGCAGTGGTTTGATGGGTGTCTCGGGAATCGGAAGCGGCGATATGCGCGACAATATTGCCGCCGCCGAGGCGGGGAATATGCAGGCCCAGCGCGCCCTCCGCATGTTTGTCCAGCGTCTCGTGTCCTACATCGGCTCGTATTTCACCATTCTCGGGGGCGCGGATGCGGTTGTCTTCACGGGTGGAATCGGCGAGAACAGCGTCTATATCCGCGAAGAAGTGGTCCGGAAACTGGACTGTCTCGGATGCCATCTGGACGTGGAGAAAAATAAGCATACCCTGGGACGTCCTGCCATCATCAGCACTCCGGATAGTAAATTGAAAGCCATCGTCATGCCGACGAATGAGGAGCTGATGATTGCCCGTGAAACCGTCCGCTTGCTGACGGTTCCCTCAAAGGCCATTCCCTCTCCCAATTCATCTAGCCCGTCCAAGAGCTGTAACAACTAAAAGGAAGGCCTCGCCATGTCTCTGCTGGAAACCCTGATTCCCAAAGCCCGCTCGGCTTGCCGCACCATCGTCCTCGCTGAAGGTCATGACCCGCGCGTCATGCAGGCGGCCGCCAAAATCGCCCGTCAGAAAATCGCAGCCAAGGTCATTGTCCTGGCAACCCCGCAGGAGTCCCGAAAGTCAGCAACCGGCATTTCCTTCGAAGGGCTTCCGGTCACCGTTCTCGATTATCCCAACTCTCCCGATTTCGAGCGTGTTGCCGAGACCTTCCTTGAATTTCGAAAACACAAGGGGATGACCCTTGAGCAGGCTCGTATTACAATGATGGATCGACTCTATTTTGGCGACATGATGGTTCGTCTCGGACTCGCCGACGGATTGGTCGCCGGCAGTATCGCCTCGACACCTGACATGGTGCGTGCGGCCTTCCAGTGTGTCGGTACAGCACCAGGCATTAAGACAGGCAGTAGTTTCTTTGCCATGGAACTGGCAAAACCAACCCTTTCCGGCGATACCGTTCTCTTCTATGCGGACTCCGGCGTGAATCCAGACCCCACGGCGGAGCAATTGGTCGATATTGCCGTCGCGACCATCCGGTCATATAAGTCCTTGATTGGCGGTCAGGCCCGCGTGGCCATGTTGTCGTTCTCTACTCGGGGTAGTGCCCGGCATCCCCTTGTCGATAAAATGGTCAAGGCGACCGCCCTGACCAAGGCGCGTATCGCGGAACTGGGGCTGGATGCGGTGGTTGATGGGGAACTCCAGTTGGATTCCGCCATTGTGCCGGGTGTTGCCGCCAAAAAGTGTCCTGACAGTCCTCTCAAGGGAGGCGCGAATATTCTCATCTTCCCTGATCTTCAAGCCGGCAATATTTCCTATAAATTAACCGAACGTCTTGCCGACGCCATCGCCTATGGCCCGATCATGCAGGGGTTGGCTAAGCCGGTTAATGATCTTTCCCGCGGATGCACGGATGATGACATAGTCGGGGTGGCCGCCATTACCGTCTGCCAGTCGCTTGCCTAAATAAACCTCCCCTCTGGATCCGCTGTCGTATAGAATCTCATCCATGGCTTATCGAGTAACTATCTTAAACGGAGACCAGCGAGGAGAACGATGGGAAGTGGACGCTACCCCTATTCTCATCGGGCAGGATGTCTCCTCCGGAATCGTCGTGAAGGATCCTGACGTTACGGCTCTCCATGCCGAAATGCGCATGCGGGACGGCTCTCTCGTCATCCGGTCACTCGACGAGAGCAATCAGGTTTGGGTCAACGGAACCGCCACGCGCGAATCGCCCCTCAAACATGGTGATGTCCTTCAAGTCGGAACAACCCGTTTCTTCATTCAGGCGCGGGATGACGTCGGGGCCTGGGACCCCTTTTCCGGATTGAGACGATATCGGCGCTGGCTGTCTATTGGCCTTCCGGTATTTGCGATTCTGATTCTGGCCACCGTCTGGAACCGTTTCACGTCTGTGCCAGAAAGTCGGCCTCTCAAAGCCGTCCCTGCCGCCTCCGTCCGCACAGACTTGCCAATGCCCGACGATTGCCTTGTCACCAACATACCGAGAATCCGGATTCATGACTCCGTGACCCTGACCTCCCCTCCTCCGGAGGTGGCCGAGGCTATCGAACTGATGGGACAGTTACGTACCCATATCGTGAAAGGGGAAAACAATGCCGCACAAAGGGAACTCGAACAGGCGACCCATTTTTTGGAGACTGGTGGGAACGTGAATAGTGCTCGTAACGCCATTACAAACCAGACAGCGGGAAGGATCGACCTGATCCAAGCTGAAACTCTGCTCGACAAATCCGGAGTCTTACCTCATTAGGAATATTCACTATGCGTGAAAAAATATCAGCCTGCATCCTGACCTACAATGAAGAGCGAAAAATCGCCCGTTGCCTGGAAAGTCTCACCTGGTGCGATGAGATTATCGTGCTCGACAGTTTCAGCACTGATCGATCAGTTGAAATCTGCAGAAAATACACATCCAATGTCCATCAGCGCGAATGGCGCGGTTATGTCGGACAGCGAAATATGGTCAGGGAATATGCCGCTCATCCCTGGGTTCTGTTCATGGATTCGGACGAGGAGGTGTCCCCCGCCTTGCGGGACGAAATCCTAAATGAGTTTAATGAGGGAACCGATAAGTTTGTCGGATTTGAGTTCCCCCGCCAGGTGTATTACCTCGGACGATGGATCCGGCATGGAGAATGGTATCCGGACGTGAAATTACGGCTTTTCAAAAAGGATTATGGCCGCACGGAGGGACAGGAGCCGCACGACAAGGTGATTGTGCGGGGACCGGTCAAGCGCCTCAAGCATCCGATCTGGCATTACACCTACGATGATCTGGCAGACCACATCAACACCCTGAACCGGTTCTCAACCATCACCGCACAACAGCGTTTTGTTCAGGGGGAGGCCTTTTTCTGGCTGGACATGCTGACGCATCCCATTTTCCGGTTTATCAAGGGATATTTCCTGAGGCTCGGTTTTCTCGATGGACGTCATGGGTTGGCCATTGCCCTGATGGCATCCTACGGCGCCTTTCTCAAGTACGTCAAACAATGGGAACTAATCCTTAAGCACAAGGTTCAGTACAAGGATCTTCCCGAACATAATACCATGAACAAGGGATTCCAGTGAGGCTTCAAGTCCTCCGGCGTGCGACGAGACTATTCATGACATAGACAACCGCCAAGGCTAGCAAATAGATCAAGGTTCCCAATCCCTCATGAATCAGACCGAACCGGACACTGGTCTGGAGCGTGGTCATTACAATAGCCACAATGCGTATCGTGTTGAAGGCTATCCCAATCACGACGGACAACGAGGTTAACAAAATCACCCCATACCAGGGGAACCGTCTCCTCAAGGCCAGGATCAGCGCCAGAACAACCGATGACATCAGGATCCCGATTCCGTTGCATTCGGTAGCCACGTTAAAGGCCCCTGCTCCTTTTTCCGCGACCACAATCACTTGAAACGGATCGTGCTGAAGCACCAGATCCGCACGAATTCCAAAAATCGGCAGGATCCAGGAGGAGACGGTTCCGGCTAAAATCCTGAGCTGATTGTCAATTCCAGGAACCATAACCAGCATGGCAACCATCACTCCGAATCCGGCCAGCGCAGGATAAAAGACAGCGACTCCCTTTCGTCCGAAACAAAAGGACAGCAGTGCTCCCGCGTTCAGGCATAATCCCATCACGGCAAAAGGCCAGACGGAGGTAAACGACGCAACGGCCAGCGCCATGCAGGATAACCCGAACAACAACAACCCATGCGCGTTGATAGCGGGATGGAATCGGCGAACTTTTAACACAAACAACAACGAATCGACAAACACCACTCCGAGCAGCACAAAAGCATTCGTGGCCTGCGTGGTGCGGGAACTCAACTCCCACACTCCGCTGATCAGCGGCGCATAGGCAATCAGAGTAACCGCCAGGATGACGAACAAAAAGAAGGCATTTTCACGCCCGCTCCCTGTCTCAGGGGTCTGACCTTCGTATTCCTGCATCCGCCCTCCGGCTAATTACTCAAGCCCTGTAACGGCGCGGGAATGCGTCCGCCTCGCCTGATGAATATCGCACAGGAATGAGGATTGACCGGCATCACGGCCCCTCCGCCCAACAACCCGCCAAAATCAACAACGTCCCCAACTTTTTTCCCGGGAGCCGGTATCAGCCGCACCGCCGTGGTCTTCTTGTTAATCATGCCAATGGCGGCTTCGTCAGCAATGATTCCGCTAATGGTTTCAGGCGTGGTGTCACCCGGCACAATCACCATGTCCAGGCCGACTGAACAGACGGCCGTCATGGCTTCGAGTTTCTCAATCGTCAGGGCGCCTTCTGCGGCTCGCCGGGCCATGGTCGCATCCTCGCTCACCGGAATGAATGCGCCACTCATGCCGCCGGCATGACTGGTCGCCATGGCCCCGCCCCGTTTGACTGCATCGTTTAGAAGCGCGAGGGCGGCGGTGGTTCCGGGACAGCCGACGCGATCCAATCCGAGGGCCTCAAGAATATCCGCCACCGAGTCGCCCGGCGCGGGAGTGGGCGCCAGTGATAAATCAATAATATTGAAGGGGACGCCCAGCCGGGCGGCACACTTGCGTCCCACGAGTTCGCCCGCACGAGTTATTTTGAAAGCCACCCTCTTGATTTCCTCAGCCACGGTCTGAAGATCAAGATCCCTCCCCATGGCCTGCACGACCGCGCGAATGGTGCCGGGGCCGGAAATCCCCACGGACAACCCGCCATCCCCCTCGCCCGCTCCAAGAAAAGCGCCCGCCATAAAGGGATTGTCCTCAACCGCATTACAGAACACAACCAACCGTGCACACGCGGATCCCCCGCTTTCAGCAGTCAGGTCAGCCGCCTCCTTGATGATCTGCCCCATTAAAGCGACGGCATTCATGTTGATTCCTGCCTTGGTCGTGCCAACATTGACCGAGGAACAGAGTCTGGACGTTTCCGCCAAAGCACAAGGAATGGATCGGATCAGAGCCTCGCCAGCAGGGGTCATGTCTTTTTGGACAAGCGCCGAGAATCCGCCAATAAAGTCAATGCCCAACTCACGGGCGGCGCGATCCAGATCGCGGGCAATCGGGGAATAATCACGGGTTTCGCAGGCCGCCGCCACCCACGCCACGGGAGTCACCGAAACACGTTTATTGACTATCGGAATGCCGTATTCACGCGCCACGGCCTCGGCCGTCGGAACCAGTTTCTCTGCCGACCGCATGACCTTCTCATAGGCTTTCCGGGCGACAGAACGGATATCCGAACCGGCACAGTCATGAAGATCAACACCCATGGTAACCGTGCGAATATCCAGTCTCTGGGCATGAATCATCCCCAGCGTTTCAAATATTTCCTCAGAACTGATTGCCATCTTTCACCTCAAACCATATCGCCCTCACCACACATGCGTCACACCCGGTGCATCGCCTTGAATATTTCCTCATGCTGAACAATGATCGAAAGGTCGGACTGACGCCCATGCTCCTCCAGTTCGGTTTTCAGATCTGAAAAGGGGACGTGAATGCCCTTGATGTCCACCAGCATCACCATGGTGAATAAATCGCTCATGATGGTCTGGTTGACGTCCAAAATATTGGCATTTCGCTTCGCCAGGATCGCCGTGACTCCAGCCATGATGCCGGCTTTGTCGCGACCGATAACGGCAATGACCACCCTGCTCTCCGCGCTAATCCGGCGTGAGTCCGCTATGGATCTCGCCTGCGCCGCCATGAGACGAATAGTTCCCTGCACGTTGTCTGTTTTACTCTTTTTCGTCATGTTCTCCATGCCTCCCAACTCGACTCGACGCCTGACGTTCCCCGGTCTATCGCAATGCCAGCATCAGCGCTGTCATGACCAGAAAGAACACTCCCAACAGGATTTTACTGATCGTCACATTTTTCCGGCTCCAGTCCACCAGCGCCGGAGTACTCATTCCTGCGCAGGTTAGGGCCAGGACGATGGCCAACGGAAGCACGAAGATGACATTATACAGGCACAGATACAAGGCTGAGCGAAGCATGGATTGTCCGCTCTTGATCATCATCACCAAAACGGGCACATACACCTGGCCTGTACAAACGCTCTCCAGAAGCGTCACGCTCACCCCGATCCCCAGGCCGCCGACGATCAGGTTCCGCCTTCGCAATCCGGTTTTCATAACACGATGAATTCTCGCCTGAAGCGCGGCGGGCAGTTTCAAGGAAACATCTTCAGGGCGACCCGTACGATGATAACGAAACGCATCGCGAAACGACAGGAAGGCGAACACCAGCATCATGACCATCAACAGAAGTTCAATAATCCGTTTAACACCGTGGAAGGCCGTGAGAAATTCAAGAATCTTCAAAAGCCCGAATCCTATAGCCATGTACGTCATAAAGCAGGCCACCAGAAAGGATACGCCCGCCAACCCCATTCTTCGCACACCGATATTGGCCACGGAAAGAAGACTCATAAAAAAAACAAGGGAGGAAATGGCGCAGGGATTGATGCTATCCACCACCGCCGCCCAAACAACCCCCATTAATGTAAATGACTCGAGTCGCTGTTTCAGTAGAGGCGCGGATGCGGGCGAAATGGCCGGAACAGGGGGCGGCAACTCCTCCCGCATCCGCCGTGCCAGCGCCGCCTCCATCTCCCCAAACACGTCTGTCTTGATTTTCGCCAAACCGGCAAGAAACACCCGTCCATCCACAACCATGGAGACAGGTTCATTGGCTGTCACGCCCAGTCGGTTTTGAAACACCACAAGTCGAAGATAGTTGGATTGAATGTTAATGTCCCACGGGTGAAGTTCATAAGCCCCCGCATATCGCCGATCCAACTCCGGCACAATGTCGCGCTTGATTTCAGCACAACTTTCACAACCCTGCTCAAAAAAGAAGTCCACGCCGACAGGCGCCAAGACGGTGTTCCCGACATCATTGCCCATCCCCCGAATCACGGACGCGAACAGAATGATACTGATCAGGGCGAGCGCTCTCATGGTGACGTGATCAGGTCTTTGGAATGAACAGTTTTTGTCCGGCTCGGAGGGTATTGGATTTGAGATTATTAGCCTTCTTAATGGACGTTGTGCTCACTTTATAAGCGGAGGCAATTTCAGACAGAGTCTGCCCGGACTCAACAACATGCTCATACCCGGTCTGGGAGCCGCTTCCGCGACTGGAGGAGTGTCCGGAGGATGAACTGCCGCCGGAGGATCCGACCAGGGAAGCGACCTGATTGACGATCTGTTTCCGATCCGCATCGCGACCCGCCGCCAGTGATTGAACCTGTCGTTCAAGCGTGTCCAGTCGGTTGCGAACAACGGTATCCTCCTTCGGCGAACTGCGGACTGCGCCGATATCGCGCGCCAGATTTTGCTGCTCCAGTTCAATGCCGTTCAACTTCTCTTGAATGCGCTGGACATCTTCACGCATTTTCTCCATGTCAGCCTGTTGCTGCGCCATGACGTTTTGATCCACCATCGTCACACACCCGCCGGACATCAAGAGTCCCGCGCCAAGCAAACCCGCAAGAAATCGTTTCATATACGTCTCCTCATTAATCTTTACTGGGAGTGAGTGCAAACCCCGCCAAACTGTGCTAACGAGCGAAGTGATGCCAGAATATCGCATTATTGATTTTCGCGCAATGTGATACTCGCCCTGACAGGCGCGTTTTCTCATTGATCCCCGATGTCCGCTATGACAAATTGCATTCCTTTGTCAAACCGCTGATTAATCTTAACAAGTAAATGGGAGAATCGATTATGGCCAAGGGAAATATGTTGATCGGTCAGAGTGGTGGCCCGACGGTGGTCATCAACCAGAGTCTTGTGGGCGCGATCCTGCAAGCCAAACAATCACGCGAAATCGGCGCCATCTATGGCGCCCTGCACGGAATGAAAGGCATCCTGGAGGAGAACTTTATCGACCTCCGCAAGGAAAGCCTGAGCACACTGGAGGCCGTTGCCAATACCCCCGCTTCCGCCCTCGGATCCGCCCGCAAGAAACCTACAGACGAGGAATGCGCCAAGGTTTTCGAAATCCTCAAGAAGTATAACATCCGTTTCTACTTCTACATTGGCGGGAATGATAGCGCCGAGGCCACGCACATCATCAATGAGCAGGCTAAGAAAGTCGGGTATGACCTGCGTTGCTACCATATCCCCAAGACGATCGACAACGATCTTCGTGAAAATGACCACACCCCCGGCTTCGGTAGCGCCGCCAAGTTTGTCGCCTGCGCCAGCATGGGTGACAATCTGGACAGCCGGGCCCTTCCCGGCGTGAAGATTAATGTTATTATGGGTCGCCACGCGGGTTTTCTGACCGCCGCCGCCGCCCTGGCCCGCGTCTATCCGGACGACGGCCCGCATCTGGTCTATTTGCCGGAACGGCCCTTCTCAATGGATCAGTTCGCCGTTGACGTTGAAAAGGTTTACAAGAAATTGGGACGTTGCGTAATCGCCGTCTCCGAAGGCATTGCGGATGCCGATGGCACGGCCATCGCCGCCAAGTTTTCCAAGGAAGTGGACTCGCACGGCAATGTGCAACTCAGCGGCACCGGGGCGCTAGGCGACCTGCTTGCCACCGAGATAAAAAATCGCACCTCCATCACCCGCGTCCGGGCCGACACCTTCGGATACCTTCAACGTTCATTCCCCGGCATTGTCAGTGAGGTCGATGCCAAGGAAGCACGCACGGTCGGTATTCTGGCGGTCAAGGAAGCACTCAAGGGTAAGGAACCCAGCGGCTCCATCGCCATCCGCCGTAAACCCGGCAAGAAGTACGCTGTCTTTTTTGAACGCGTGCCGTTGGCCAACGTCTCCAAGGAAACCCGTCATGTGCCGGATAACTTCATCTCGAAAAGCGGCAACGACGTGACGCAGGTCTTTTTTGACTATGCCCGCCCGATTGTCGGCAAACTGCCTGTCATCGGACGCTTCAAAGGCATAAAAGTCCCCAAAAAATAGGGTTTACAAAATCTGAACACCCACTAATCGGCCGATGCCGTAGGTAATCACTGCGGCGCCGAGCCCGAATAGTATTTGCCGGAAACCCGAAACCCACAGACTGCGCCCGGTGACCAGTGTGATTCCGGCCCCGATGACAAACAATCCCACGGCGCTCACGGCCCCGCTCGACAATACGGCCGTCGTGCCATGCGTAAAGAAGAAGGGACTGATCGGGATGATCGCGCCTGCCGCGAAAAGAAGAAACGAGGTCAGCGCGGCCACCCACGCTGAACCGCCCAGTTCGTCTGGATCGAAGCCTAACTCTTCCCGGCTTAACGTATCGAGAGCATGGGCTGGATTCGACAGTATCTGATCGGCAAATTGGCGCGCCTGTTCGGAAGACAGCCCCTTGGACTGGTAAATCAGCGCCAATTCCTCCTTTTCTTCTTCAGGCGATTCAAGCAGCTCCTGCCGTTCTATATCCAATTGACGGGTATAGAGTTCACGGGAACTCTGAACAGAGAGCCATTCACCCATGGCCATTGATATGGCGCCCGCCAGCATCCCCGCGAGTCCTGTCACAAGAATAGCATGGGAGTCCATCGCGGCGCCCGCGACGCCCATCACCAGACTCAACACGGAGACGAGCCCGTCATTCGCGCCCAGAACTCCTGCACGCAGCGCATTCCCGCCTGCCGAACGGTGACGCCCCTCCGCTCGTGCGACCTCGCTCCCCGCCATCCCGGTATCCCTACCTGAGATCATTTTGAAAATGCGGGCATGGGAACGTTCGTCCATGGGCATGGCTGTCTGGTTTACTTCCGGCTGGTCGTCATACCGGTTCCCCGCCGCCTGTTCAATTCCAGCGATCGTCGGCAGAATGAACCGGACACCGAACCGTTTGGCCAGCCAACCCAGCGCCCGGGTTCGCCAATCGATCCGCCAGGGCGGAATGTCAGCCCCAGCTTCCTGAAGTTTCCGCTCCCACACCAAGGCGTGACCACGTTCAGTGGCCCCCAGTTTCTTGTACAATAGCGACAAGTCCTGATTCTTCTCCAGTGAGGACAACGTCTCATAGAGCGTGATGGCATTGCGCTCCTCTTTCAAATTTGCCCTGAAACGGGCAAGGTCAGCATGTGATGGCATAAGGTTCTCCCGTGCGGCTGCCTCATGATACAGAATTCCAGACCAGGATCATTATTAATCGTCTGGAATCCCGGCCGCTTCTTTGATTATACTGCGCCGCCTGATATGGACATGAACACTGATCGTCTTAAGGACTTGGCGGGTGGCGTAGCGATTGTCGCGACGTTTTCCCTTACGCTGGCCGTTTATCATACCGGCCTGCACGGAACACCGCCGTGGATGCCTACCCTCATCCTGGCCGCACTTGGAATCGGTCTTGGTTTCATCATCCGAACCGGCATATTGGGCCGGACTCCATCACTAACGGATATGGCAACGGATGCCTTGGTCACCGGAATTCTCGCGGGAACGGCGGGCCCGATCGACGTGTTGACCGCGCCGGTTCAGTGGCGGCACCTCGTTACCCTCGCCCCTGTAACCGCCGCCAGTGTTGTGCTACTCTATTTCGGCGTGAACATCGGGCGGGCCTTTGCCCGGCACCGGGGCTGGAGCCCGCGCAGCGCGGCCACTCTGGTCGCCCTGCCATTCCTGATCGGCCTGCTTCTGACGCTCAATGCCCCGGTGCTTCTGGCAGACATCGGGGGTCCAACCCTGGGCCGTATTGTGATCCTGTCGGTCTTTCTCGCGATACTGGCCGCGATTCTGACTTTGATGCTGAAGCAGAAACTCCCCTCTATTCGTCTTCTGCTTGTAACGATGGTCTGTGCGACTACGTCCGTATTGGCTTCCTGGATTGCCGATTTTGGCGCCGGATCGCTTCTGACCCAGTGGCCGGCTCCGCTCAGGGCGATTGCGGTTATCGTTGCCGTCATGCTCTCCCAGGCAGGACTGTGGGGCATGGTGTATCTGATGACCGGGATGGTTCTTGACGCCATCAGAGGCACGGCTCCCTGCTGGAAAGCCGGATTCAACAACGCCTGGAGCGGTCTTCAGCGCGGGGCGATTTATGGCGGGGTTTTCATTAGCATCCTTCTGGCCATGGGCGCTGTGGCCGGGACATCATGGTTCAGACTTCTCATTTCCGCCCACCCTTTGCTTGTGTCCGCGTCGCTTGGCGCGATGGTTTTTCCCTTCGTCAAGACGGTCATTGAAACCTTTGACGGCAGCAGTTCATTCTTTCCGAGATTGCGGGCGGCGTATTCGGATGCGACTCTCTGGACGCGCGGACTTGTGGCAGGGTTTGGTTTCAGTTGGTGTATCCTCCACAATTTGCCGTTGGGAAGCACCGGGGCTCGCGCGATCACGGGGTTTGGCATTGGTGCGGCGACCTATGCCGGGGTCACACTACTGCGTGACGCCCTGCTGGCCGGACGAGGGAAAGGCCGCCCCTCTCCCTGGCGAACCATCGTCATGGAAATCATGTTGGGCGGGCTTATCGGCGCGGCCATCGGGTTCTACCTTGATGGGAACCAGATTTCCCTGGTGCTGAAGCGTTTCGCGGCCTATCTCTCCATCGGACATGCTCCCTCCCCAACGACGGTAACGCCCCTGCTCAATAAATGGGGACTCATCACACTCGGACAGGTGACGGGCGGCGCCAATCTGTTATTCTACGAATCCGTCACCGGCGTGATCGTCTGGGCCATCCCGGCATGGCTGTTCGCGTTGAATGCCACCTTCATGCGGGCCGCCTTCCAACGGGAGGTCGGTCCCATACGCAATCTGTTCTCGCGCGACGGATTCCGATCCCTGGGTGAAAATATGATCTTTGTGTTGCGGTGGGGACTCTGGATGGCGCCCATCATCAACACATTCCTGCGCCCGATGGGCGAACCGTCCTGGTACAACCAGGACGGAGCGATCCGGACGGTTGTGGCCACCGTCCAGCAGGTTCGGCTATCGCCCGATGACTTCCATGCCTGGAGCCTCAGTCTGTTCACCAGTCTTCTGGCGTATGACTCCATTCGAATCCTGATCTGGCTGGATCATATGGGGTTGCGCGTGGCCACACTGGTCAATCTGAGTTTCATCGGAGTGGATCGGCTGGAAAGCCGGCTGGCACGCCGACTTGCGCCCTGGTCCACAGGCCGCTGTATTCCGGAGGCTGTCAAACGATTCGCAACCTGGGCTCCTCTGCTGATCCCCTACTACATTCCCATGGGCGCCGATTGGGACATTGCCTGGAACGGATACAAGGCCTTTGAGGCGAGGCAGGCGCCGACACTCCTTACTCTGTTGTTCCGGCAACCGTGGCACATCCAGTTCTGTATCGCTGTAGCAACGGCCATTCCCATCATTCTGGCGCTGACACTCATTCGATGGCGCCGTTTGAAACACCGCGCGCCGGATAGGGCCACCGCCGACTTATCGCTCTCCAACCCGGCCTATGAGGTCATCCTGCGGCACGACGGCGCTATCCACAGCCAGAGTGTTGAGCGCGGGTATGATCTAACCCGCCAGTCCTATGACCCCCTCGAACCGGCGGGCAGGATTCTTTTCCTTGTTGACCAGAGCGCCGCCCCTGCCGCGATAGACCGATCCTGGCCGCTTCTGGGCAACTTTCCCGGCACGCGGGCGCCGACGCCCTCCTTAATGGAAACCGATGACAGCCTTGTCATCCTTCAGGATAACAACGGAATTCGGGCCCATCTCAAAATATCCCTGCCTGACCCCTTTGGGAAAACGGAACTCTGGACTCTCACCCTC
Source organism: bacterium (assembly GCA_037143135.1). Classification (GTDB taxonomy): domain Bacteria; phylum Verrucomicrobiota; class Kiritimatiellia; order CAIKKV01; family CAITUY01; genus JAABPW01. The sequence goes on along the minus strand of JBAWZH010000015.1, from coordinate 9,200 downwards.
ACCAACACGAGTGGACGCCAACGCCAGTTGGCCGTCGTCCCCTACCTCGAATGGGTGTTAAACAGAACGGAAGCGGATCGAGGCCACACGCAGTACAACCGACTGTTTTCAGAAATGGACTATTCGGTCGGGCGCCGAACACTGACTGCCTGGGATGCTCGAACAGGGCTTACCGGGTTTCTGGCATCCGACACGCCCGCGAGCGGCTATCTCACCTCAAGGATTGACTTTATCGGCCGGGCAAGAAGCCTATGGCATGCGCGTGTGCTGGAATCGCTGGCTTTCTCGCCGACACGTAACACCGGGCTTCATCCGACGTTTGATCCCATTGGCAGTCTGTGCATTCCGCTCCTCCTGCCAGCGGACTCCCATCAGACCATCCGGCTCGCGCTTGGCATGGCGGAGTCCCGCTCTGAAGCGGAAAAACAAATTTTACTCCACTTAAAAACAACCGAGGACGTCTTGCTGAAGCCACCCGAAGCCAGCCGTAGTCATCCTGTTCGACATGGCGAAATTCCGTCCGGCATCACCCGGCCCTACCACACCTCACTCAACAATGGGCGGACATTGCGGATTCACACCCCCTTCACGCCGCGGCCTTATGATCATACGCTATCCAACCATCTCAACCAGGTGACCATGGTTACCAATCGCGGTCTCCACACCACCTCCAACGGCAACTCGCAGCAAAACCGCCTGACCCCGGACTGGGCCGACACCGTAACCCGCGAGGCCCCCTCGGAAGCCTTCTATCTGTTTGACCCTGAAACTCATGAATGGTTCTCACCGACCTATCATCCGCTCAACGACTCGTCGTCCAATTATGAGACCGATTTCAGCGTGGACGGTACGGCGATATTCAGAATGCGCAAGGCGGAACTGGAAACCGAACTCACTGTATTTGTCCCCCCGGAGGCGGCTGTTACGGTCTATCTTCTCACCCTTCGCAATCATCAGGATCGGCCGCGACTTTTGCGTCTGGCGCCGTTTTTTCAGATGTGCCTGGCCGATCAGCCCGAACATGCCGCCCCCCTGATCATCAGACGGGATGAGGCCACCGGCGCCCTGCTGTATCAAAACCACGGTAATACGTTCCGCCAGGGACCCGCCTTTGCTGTGCTATCCTGTCCCGCCACAGTTCCTGAAATCGTGCGCACCCATTTTATGGGGGTGAACTCCGATGTCACACGCCCCTTCATGGTGGAACATGGAACTGCCGCGACCGACCTCTCCGACGACCACCATCCCGTGGCCGCCTTTCTCACCGAAGTCGAAATTCCCGCGCAGGGAGAGGCCACGGTCTCGTTCCTTCTGGGACAGGCAGACGACCCGCTCTCGGCATTGGCGCTTATCCGCAATTACAGTCCTGTTCCCATGGCGCGGAAGGCGCTCGAGTTAACCCGTGCCTCCTGGCTGGCCTTTGCCGATTCCCTTACGGTAACCACATCGAGGCCTGAGTTTGACGAACTCCTGCCGTGGCTGGCCTACCAGGCTCTTGCCGAACGAATCTGGGCGCGACGCGGGTTTTATCAGACCAGCGGCGCGTATGGATTCCGCGATCAACTTCAGGATGCCGTCAATCTGATTTGGATCGACCCCGCCATCGCCCGGAGTCAAATCCTTCTTCACGCGGCGCAGCAGTTTCTGGAAGGCGATGTCGTGCACTGGTTTCATGTTCTTTCCGGTAACCGAACCGGAATGGCCGCACGCACCCACGCCTCAGACAATCTTCTATGGCTGGTCTGGGCGGTCACGGACTATATCCGGATGACCGGAGATCACTCCATTCTTTTTGAGAAAACCCCGTATCTTGAGGCAGAACAACCCTTTGCCCCACTTCCGGCAGGCAAACAGGGAATGGGGTTTGTGCCCCTTCGCTCCGCCCGGGTTGACACGGTTTATCAACACTGCCTGCTCGCCCTTGACCGCGTGCTTGAGACCCGGATGGGATCGCACGGATTACCCCTGATGGGAACGGGAGACTGGAATGACGGGCTGGATAGCATCGGCAGCGAAGGCCGGGGTGAAAGTGTCTGGCTGGGTTTCTTTCTCGATATCATTCTGACGGGTTTCACCGGAATCATTGAGGAACAGGAAGGAACGGATCGGGGGCTTCGCTACCAGCACCACCAGGCCAAACTCCGGCAGGCATTGGAGCAATGCTGGCGAGAGGATCGGTACCTTCGGGCGATTCATGATGACGGCACCGAAATTGGGATCAAGGGGAGTGGCGTATGGGAAATCGACGCCCTGACAGCCGCGTGGGCGGTATTCTCCGGACTCAATCCGGAGCACGCCCGAAAAGGATTCGATACCGCCCTATCGATCCTGGAGCAAGATAATGCGATTCTTCTGGGATGGCCCTCCCTGCGAGTTGACAGCCAACCCTATCTGGGCCGAAGCAGCAGTTACCCTGAAGGGGTTCGGGAAAACGGTATGTATTGCCACGGCGTCCAGTGGCTCGTGGGAGCCGCTCGAATTCTCGCTGAACAGGCGTCATCACGGGGCGAGGATGATCTTTCCCGGCAGTACCGGGACACGGCGTGGCGTCTCTGGGATAAGATTGCACCACTCTCGCACACCACGCCGGAGAACATTGAGACCTACGGCGGACAACCCAACAAGCAGGCCGCCGACTTGCTGACCTCCTTTGATCCGGGCCGGATGATCTGGCACGGCTACACGGGAGCGGCTGGCTGGATGTTGAGACAGGCCATGGAAGGCGTTCTGGGCCTGAGTCTGGGGAACGGCCAGTTACACTTTCCTGCAGACTGGAAGTCTTCCCGTGGCCCCCTGATCCCCGTGAATGTCAAGGGATGGGCGCATGGTTAAGCCCACTCTGTTACCCACGTTCATTCTGGCGCTCGGATTAACGGGTTGTGTTTCCTCCCGCCTCACGGAACCGGCTTGCGTGAGTTTCCCAACCATTCCGGCCCGCCACACTCATGCCCGAGCCCTTCTGGCCAACTGTTTCCAGTACGTGACGGATGATAACAGCGTCTTTGACCCCGCTTCCGGTTTTCCCGTCGAGGGTTGGAATAATGATCCCGGGTTGACCCTTCATCTCCGGGAATTCACTCAACTGACCGCCATCGGGGAGTGGGTTGAACTGCTTAGCGTAGTAATAGCGGGTCAGGCTGATACCCCCCAACTTTCCCGAAGGCGGGCCAAGGCCGAACTCACCCGGGTTGTAAAATCGTTACGGGACATTCAACGTAATCCCCGTCTGTCTGATCGCGGGCTCCTTGTAAACTTCCTCGCCTTCCTTCCTGATCAGCAGGATGCCCCCCTGGCCGGCGATGTGACCTTTCTCCAGTTCGCCGAATCGTTCGGGCAGGAAAAAGGCAAGGCGATTTGGGACGCCCTGAGGGCTCAAAAGTGGATTGAACTCAGGAATCAAGGGAAACGAGGTGAAATCCGTCGCGGTTCCCACTATGGAGCAAGCCAATTCAAGGGCGGATTAGCCCCTTTTGACAATGAGGCTGATCGTCACGCCATACTGGAAATCCTGGATCAGCGTGTGGTCACGATTATCTTTGGCGACAACGCCAATTTGTCTTCCTCGATCGGCAAAGCCATCGGGATGCTTCAGCATCCCGATCTTCGGAGCCGCACCGATCTCATCGCGCTCTGTCAGGACATGGAATCATTTTTAGATGCCCAGAAAGTGGGTTACGAACACCTTTACGATGTCAGCGCGGGACGATTTTATTTTGGTTGGGATGCGACGCGGAAGCATAGGGTCGGCTGGGATGACGAACCCGCGCACAATGATTACCTGATCAATGAATTCCGGGGTCCGACCCAGTTTGTCATTCTACGGTTCGGTTTCCCCTCAACGATACTGGGCCAAATGGGATCCGTCCTGAAGTTCTACACCCTTCGCACGGGAACCGAAATCCCGGTCACAGCGGCCTGGGATGGATCCCTGTTCCAGATTCTCGGGTTAGGCCTGATGATGGATGAACTTCGTACCCCATCCTGGAAAACCCTGCTTTCCAATGCGGTACTGGCAGCCGTGGATTATAGCGACCTGCATTCCCATCCGGGTTTTCTATCCGAAGCCTACACGGGAAACGGCGCTCAATACACGGGGCGGCTCGGAATCCCCGAACTCGCCGTTACGGATATCGAACGTATCACCACAAGCCCCTCCTTGTATACCCTCGGTGTCGCCTACCTGCTTGAGCCCGATCTTATTGAGGCGTTTCTGGCACGGCATTGGCAGGCCCTATCCTCCCAACTGCTTACTGAACACGGCCCCTGGGAGGGACTGGACATGGCGTCAGGAAAACCGATTCGCTTCCAGACATCGGCTCATACCCTGTCACTGGCATTGAATCTTCTGGGAACGGGTCCGGACGCCATGCGTCGTTACTTGGATTCCCGCTCCCTGTTACCGCGGCTTGAGGAATGGAACAAACGCGGCCAATCCCAGGATCTTCTGTCGCCAGCCAATTCCGTGTTTGCCTGGTCAGCCGGGGGGGCTATCCAGGTGAGGCGTTCAGCCGGTGAATTTCATTTGGAGGGGTTGACCGTTGAGCAACCCTGTGTTGCGGTGGTGTCCGGAGTCAAAGACGGATTCAATTTGTCGAATGGAAAGTTGGTGTTGCGATACCGGTCCAAGCAGACTCTGCCTGACGTCACGCTTCAATTCAAACCGCAGGGCGCTCCCCCGCCTATCATGAACCAGGCCAAACTGGCGTTGCAAGAAACAGGCGGTGAGACCCGTGAAGTGACTTTCATTCTTCCCGCTTCCCCCGGGTTTTCGTTGATCAAGGAGCTCGTGTTCAGTGTGAACGTCAAAGAACCGCCCGGTCCCGTGAACCTGACTATTACGGCCCTTCAGTTTGAGCCTTTGCAAGAATCTTTGAAATAACCTGCACACTTCGCTATTCTCGCGCCCATGCACAATCGAATGAAATACCTGCAACATGTTGTTCTGGCCGTTCTGTCTCTGAGTTTGGCCTTCCTGCCGGACACGAGTCATGCCGGACTCACCCGTGAACGCCAGTCCGTCGTCAAGATCTACGTCACCGTCCAGCAGGAGGACTTCCAGCAACCCTGGCAGTCCCGTCCGCCTGCGAGCGGCAGCGGATCCGGTTTTATCATCAAGGGAAGGCGGATCATGACCAATGCGCACGTCGTGTCAGACGCCCGTTTCATCGAAGTCCAGCGGGAGGGCGAAGCCAGAAAAGTCCCCGCTACGGTGGCGTTTATCGGACATGACTGCGATATTGCCGTGTTACAGGTCAAGGATGAGTCCTTCTTTGACCACGCGGCGCCGGTGACGTTTGGGACGACTCTGCCGGTCTTGAATGATTCCGTTTTGGTTCTCGGGTATCCCATGGGCGGCGACCGGCTATCGCTCACCAAGGGAGTGGTATCCCGTATCGACTACAGTCTCTATACGCACAGTACTGTGGATTCCCACCTTGCCATGCAGGTCGACGCGGCCATCAATCCCGGAAACAGCGGCGGTCCGGTTCTGTTTAACGGCAAGGTGGTCGCCATCGCCTTTCAGGGCATCATGGGCGCGCAGAACCTCGGCTACACCATACCGCTTCCCGTCATTGAACATTTCCTGAAGGATATTGAGGATGGGGCCTACGACGGATACCCGGAACTGGGAGTCGAGCATCTCGAGACCAGCAACCCCGCGCTGCGAAGCGATCTCGGATTGCCGCCCGGTCTCGGTGGCGTGGCGGTGGTGTATGTGGATCCCTTCGGCGCTGCCGCCGGTCTTTTGAAACCGCGCGACGTACTTGTCTCCATCGACGGGCACCCCATTGCGCAAGACGGCTCTGTAACGCTCGATAACAACAGTGTTGAATATACCGAGTTTGTTGAGCGAAAACAGTGTAACGAACGCATCTTTCTGACTCTCTGGCGTAACCAGAAGACGGAGGCCGTCGTTGTGCCATTGAAGCGCAGACAGGATCCCTTCATTTTCCGCCAGAGCTACGACCGGAAACCTGAATACCTGATCGCAGGCGGACTTGTTTTTTCACCCTTGAGCCGCGGTTATATGGCCACGCTCGGAAACGAGTTGAACACACCGGCAGCGCAACGCCTTCTCTACACTTCCCAGTACGCCAAACTCGATCACCTCCACAAGGGCAGGAAACAGTTCGTTATCCTGACGGGTCGGTTGCCCCATCCCATCAACACCTATTGTTCGAGTCACCTCAACCAGATCCTGGCCTCGGTTAATGGGGTTTCAATCCTTCAACTCTCGGATATCCAGAACGCACTCAAGAAGACGTCCGCCGGGTTTCATATATTCCGCTTCGAAGGCAATGACAACCCACTTATTCTGGACGCCCGCCTGATGGATCAGGCGGATACCGACATTCTGTCGCAATACAATATTCCCGCCTCCCACTATTTTGAAAACGAGGAACATCTGCCGTGAAACAAGCCCTCATTGCCCTGTTTATCATCGTGATTTGTGTCGCGCAGGCGCCTGCCAGTGACACGAATAATCCTGCCGGGTGTGTGGTGGAAGTGCTTGTGACCGCCCAGCGTTTTGACGCGTTAATCCCTTGGAAAAAAGGCCGACCTGAAAGCCGGGCTGGGTATGCCGTCGTCATCGCGGAAGGACGTCTCATCACGACGGAAGATCTGGTCAGGAACGCTGTTCTTGTGGAGATCCGCCGTCCGGGCGGTGCCGTCAAGGCAAAGGCCAGTATCGTGGTGGCCGACCCGAGAGTCAACGCCGCCCTCTTGTCGGCTCCGACGGACGGCCTACTCCCGGTTGGCTGGAGTGCGACGGTAAAAACAGGAGCGAAGATCCAACTGGCCCAATTCGACGAGTCGGGTCAGCAACAAAATGGGGACGGACGAATAACAGGAATTGAAGTCGCCACGCTTCCCAGTGTTGCCCAAAGTATTCTGACCTTTGAGGTGCTCACTGATCTCAAACTCGCCCGCATTGGCACGCCGGCCTTCCATGACGGCAATCTGGTCGGATTAGTCATGCAATACAATGAGGGAAGCCAGACAAGCCAGGTTCTTCCCTCCGCCATCCTCAGACGGTTCGTCGAGGCGGCCGACCACCCTCCCTACAGGGGTGTGGCTGTCGCAGGATTGCTGTGGGCGCCTCTTCTCGAACCGGCGAAGCGCCAGTATTATGGGTTGCCGGACGACGACAAGGGCGTCCTTGTGTTGCGAACAATTCCCGGCTCCTGCACCTCGGGGGTTCTGCAATCAGGCGATGTCATCCTCTCCTGGGACGGACAGAGTGTCGATTCACAGGGCTATTACAATGATCCTGATTTCGGGCGCCTGATGATGGTGCACCAGATCTCTGGACGGCGCCATCCCGGCGAGACGATTACCGTCACCCGTTGGCGTAACCAAAAGAAGGAAGACGTTCAGGTAATACTGGATGCTTATGATGATTCCCGAGCGCTGGTGCCGATGAATGTTGAAGGAAAACAGGCCGAATACCTGGTTGAGGGCGGACTTATTTTGCGCGAACTGTCCGCCGACTATCTGCTGGCCAATGGGGCACAGTGGATCATGCGTGGTAATCCTAGGTTGGTGAATCTTTTTCTGACTCGTGCCCAGGCGCCGGAAAAACCGGGTGACCGGATTGTTATTCTGAGCCGGGTTTTACCTCATCCCATTACAGCAGGATATCAAAATATCCGGGACGAAGTGATTACCCGTGTCAATGGCAAGCCCATCTCCACGATGCAGGACGTATTTGCCATTCGGGATAAGGACGGGGGAATAACACGGGTCACGACTCAAACGGCATCCGGAATTGATATCGTTCTTGATAAAGCCAGTCTTAATGAATCCAACCGGCAAATCTCAACTCTTTACGGCATCACACGCTTGGAACATCGCAACCTGCGGACCCCAGTTGGCCCCCTGATCTCGACCACGCCCCGCTAAATCCCCTCGCCATCGCCAAGAATATCAGATGACGTAACTTAATGACACTGACGCCTCGAGAGTCTTCTCGTTCTCTACCAATTGTTTAAGCGTAATGCCTTTCATTGTTGCCTTGATCGAGTCCTCGACCCGACTCCAAACTGCACGCGCTACACATACTGAACTACGATCACAGGTCGCCGGTTCATCAACACAATCCACCACGCATACCGGACCCTCCAAGACGCTGATTACGTCCAATAAGGTAATTTCGGACGACCCTTTGGCAAGCATATACCCCCCCTTCGCTCCACGGGAGGAGTTGACAAACCCTGCCGATTTCATGGGATTGATCACTTGCCATAAATACTTCTCTGAAATACGCTGGCGCTTTGCTATATCACGAAGAATAACAGGCCCGTTTTCCTGATGCGTAGCAATATCCAACAAGACCCGTAACCCATAACGCCCTTTCGTCGAGATCTTCATAGTACACCTTTTTTAGTGAAGATAATTATACTATATCCACTTACTTTAGGGAGTATATCAGCGAATATTTTGAAATACAAACATTTGTTCATTAATCAATTCATTTCGACAACAATATCGAAAATATATTGAATTTTGAGTTTGACACACATTAATATATATATTACCTTGTCTATTAATTGAGTAGAGATAGAAATAATGACGCTTCAACTTTCAACTCTATTAGCGCAAGCAGGTAACAGGCGTGACGAAAAAACCGGATCCATATCGGTTCCGATTTATCAAACAGCCTCTTTTGGTCACCCCGGTCTGGGGCAGAGTACCGGCTTTGACTACTCACGTACTTCCAACCCAACGCGGCTTGTTCTGGAAGAAACCCTGGCAAGCGCCGATGGCGGGGTGAAGGGTTTTGCTTTTGCCTCTGGTCTGGCCGCCATCGATGCTGTACTCCATCTTTTTAGAAGCGGGGATCGCATCATTGTGACAGAAGACCTGTATGGGGGCACCTACCGACTTCTTGAAAAAGTGTTCCGCCCTTTGGGTATGGACGCCGTTTATGTGGATACGTCTGATACAGAGGCGGTTGCCCTCGCGTTACAGGACTCCAGGGTTCGCGGTATATTTATCGAGACTCCGACCAATCCCCTCCTGAAAATCGCAGACATCAGAGTGATCGCCAATATGGCCAGGAAACGCAACGTACTATCCATCGTGGATAACACCTTCCTGACACCAGTATTTCAACGTCCTCTTGAACTGGGCGCCGACATCGTGGTCTATAGCGCAACAAAGTATCTCTCGGGGCATAATGACGTCGTAGCCGGCGC
>JBAWZH010000014.1:0-29721 GCA_037143135.1 bacterium | reverse complement strand
TATGGATCGGTGCCAGCGGGACAGAAGAGAAAGGGTGTGTGTTACGCAGGGAGAAGCCGATGACCCTGAGCCCGTTCATAATCCGGCACTATCCCAACTTGCCTCGGGCACAGCACGGTGTGCAGCGGATAGTGGAGGAGTTCAACGCCGCAGAGCGAGAATGGGCGCTGAAACACCCGGCCAAACCGAAGCGCAAGACGCGCCCCCGAGGGAACAAGGGACACCCATGAGAAGCGAAGTCATGAGGGGGGCGTGGCTTCGCCACAAGAGTTCATTGATGCAGAATGAGTTATGACGGGAATGAGTGTAATTCCTGACCTTAGAATCCCCGAAATGGCTGGCAAAATGATGATTTAAGGTGACGCTGGAATAGTAACCTTGCCCGGCAAATCGTAGGCCGCTTTCATCCCGTCGATCTTTACCTTGCCCTGCTTGCATAAAGCATCAAGAAGGGCTTTCAGTTCCTGGTCGGAAAGTTGCTTCCGGAACAGTGAATGTAATGTGCTGCGGAGCGTCTTCATTGTCCGCGGTCTGGCTTCGGCTCGTCGAATCAGATCTTTGACTGCCGTCTGCACCTGGGCATCGAGCGCGGCGTGGGGTGTCGGACGGGGAATCCCCGCGATGTCGGCTGACCGGCACACCACGATGCCTTTTCCTGCGAGATGCTTAATCAGCGCATCGAACCCGGAGTCTTTCGAGATGATGTGGAACCCCGCCGATGGATCCTGAACCGACAGCGTGCCGATGTAGTAGGCGATATGGAAGTCGAGCGCGTTCCGCCCAGCCGTTTCGAGCAGCACATACTCGGCATTGCCGCCCAACGATTGGAGCGCCATGGCGAGGCCGAGCGGGATCTTTTCCTGATAGTCTAATGGCGTTGTTGTATAGTAATTGGAGTACGGCCATGTTGATCAAAGGTATGCTTAGAGAGGAGTTGGAAAACTCCCTTGAGATGCAGAAGAACTACGAGCGGGAACTTGCGAAACTCCCGCGGGGGAGTCTTGTCCGCCGCATGATCAAGGGGAGGGAGTACTATTATCTGATTTTCCGTGAAGACGGGCAGTTCCGATCCTTGTATCGAGGGAAGGTGTCGGCCAAGGAGATTGAGAAATACCGCCATGCCAAGGAATTCCGAGCGAAATACCGCCATAAGTGACCACTTTCTATCAGCGGCGGCATTGGGAACTTGTTACCTCGCTCTACTGTGTTGAGGAAGTCAACCGGAACCTCGGTAATCCAATTAGCCGTGCCGACGCAGGATGGCGAGAGCCAGGCGGCGGCCGATTTCGCGATAGCTTTTTTGTGTCAGTACAGTGGTCGCCACATGGGAATACGGAATCTCAAGAGTGAGCGCAGGAACGCCCATTTCGGTTCGCATGGTTGAGGCAAAGTCGGGGGTCTCCGGGTTTGAGGGAGAGGACTGGCCACGTCTGAACTCCGGAGCGGCAAATTCCGTCTGTAATTCATGTTGGAGTACGTTGCACCACTTTGTCTCTTCCGCGGCGATGGCTCCACTTTGATCCTTGGCGACGTATGCGTAAACACCGTCCCGCTCGCAGGCGCCAGGTGCGTGCAGGTCAAGTGCCAGCATGGGGCGACAGCGGGCCTTCCATCGCTCCACGTCGTGTCGGATCACCCCTGCCTCGTGGCGCATTGCGGGTTTCCCCCAGGCCCGGTTGAGGTCATAGGGATAGGCGCCGTTTCCGTAATGACCCAGCATCACGCCATCGATGTCAACCAACGGAACAGTCCAGATGACATACGCGCCCTTGCGAATCTGGGCCCAATGCCGGAGGAAACCATCAAGGACCCATGATCCGGGCGTCTCCCCCGCATGCTGACGGGCCACAATATAGATGCCCGGCTGCGTTCCTCCCGGCACGCCAACGGCGTTATGCAGGCGAATAATGCGGCGACCGGCCTGGCTCAGGCCGATGGGAGCCGCCTGCCAATAGTCCTTGGAGCGATCCAGGACGGCATCCATGTCGGGGGGGCCATAAGGGAAGCAAAAAGCAATCTCCACGAACGGGGCGGGGTGTGGAATAGACCAGGAGAGTTGTCGGCGTCCGTCGGGGGTTCGCGTCTCTTCGCCCTGTTTGAGACGTGTCCACGACTGGCCGGCAACGAGACAGACGGGAAGACAAGACGGCAATTCCGTTGCGCCCGGAACCGTGTCGAAATAGACCCAGGTGAGCCGCACTTTGGTTTGGGTTGCCGGGTCTGGCGCGGTTTCCTCAAGACGGATGTAAAACCACATGGCTTCTGTGCCTCCATGCGGGTCGGAGGCAAAGCGGACTTCCGGAATGGGCCCGCCGGCAAGGAGCTCGATATCGGCGCCGTTGCCGCCGGGAAACTTTGACATCACTTTCACGCTCATACGCAAAGCAGTCTATACGGTTGCCAGCGGGACGCAAGTCTGACTTATCGGATGAAAACTCAAACGGGTTGATCTGGGCGGGCCGATCGGATACCCTCCCGCACATGGATACGGTCTTCATTTTAGTGAGTGTCATCGGCGCGGCCTTGGCGACGTGCTGGTATTTGGGATGGAGGAAAAACCCAGGCGACAGCGCGGCGCTTCAGGCCCGGCTGGACACCTTGGAAAAGGCCTTGGAACGCAATGAGCGATTGTTGCGGGAGGAGATGGAGCGAAACCGTACCGAGATGACGCGCCAGATCGGACTCCTGACCCAATCCAATGAACAGAAAATTGAGCAGTTACGCCTGAGCGTTTCCGGCGGGTTGCAGCAGATTCAGGAGGAGAACAGCCGCAAACTTGACCAGATGCGCCAGACGGTTGACGAAAAACTCCAGGGGACACTTGAACGGCGCCTTGGTGAGTCGTTCCGTCTTGTCAGTGAGCGGCTGGAGATGGTTCAAAAAGGACTGGGAGAGATGCAGGAACTTGCCAACGGGGTGGGGGATCTCAAGCGGGTTCTGACGAATGTCAAGACACGCGGCACCTGGGGCGAAATCCAACTGGGGGCGCTTTTGGAGCAGATCCTGACGCAGGAGCAGTACGCCACAAACGTGGCGCCGAAACCCGGTTCGGCGGAACGGGTTGAATTTGCAATCCGCTTACCGGGTCGTGATGAACAGGAAGGGACATCGGTCTGGATTCCCCTGGATGCCAAGTTTCCCAAGGAAGACTACGAACGGTTGATCACGGCGCAGGAGGGATCGGATCCCGTGCAGGCGGAGGAGGCCTCCAGGCGGCTGGAGGAGCAGATCCGGAAATGTGCCCGTGACATCCGGGATAAATACATCTGCCCGCCCCACACCACGGATTTTGCCATTTTGTATCTGCCGATCGAGGGACTCTATGCTGAGGTCATTCGCCGGAACGGCCTGGTTGAGGCCCTTCAGCAGACCTGCCGGGTCGTCGTCGCTGGACCGACCACGTTATCAGCCCTTCTCAATGCTCTTCAGATGGGGTTCCGTACACTGGCGATCCAGAAGCGATCCAGCGAAGTGTGGAAACTGCTGGGGGCCGTGAAAACCGAATTCGGCCGCTTCACCGACCATCTGGAGTCGGTTCAGAAGAAATTGCACCAGGCCTCGGATTCCATTGAGGACGCCGCCCGAAAGTCGCGGCTCATTCAGCGCCGACTCAAAGATGTGGAGGAGTTGCCTTCCTCAGAATTGCCGGTTCTACTGGGCGCCGATGAGGGTGACTGCGGAGAAGGTAAAAGGCCATTCCTGTAGCGTAAAGTATCTCTCCAACATCTCTTCTGAAACGTTTCAGATTTATTTACCCTGTTGATAACGCCCGGAAACCGGTTTATCCTTGCCTGATTTGGGTGAATACGTCCGACGTTCGAGTAGGGGAAAGAACGCCGCAGGGACCTCCGTGAGAGACTTTGATGAACTTGATTCTTTTATATCCGGATGATTTTGTGCGGGAGGGGCTGGTGTCGCTTTCGGGGCGACGGGCTGACCATGTGCGTGAGGTTCATCAGGCTGATGTGGGGCGACGGCTTCGTGTAGGGATCCTAAACGGCAGGGTCGGAGAGGGGATCATCACGGAACGGGAGGGCGACCGCTTGTCACTGGAAGTCTCCCTCACCGAAGACCCTCCTCCTCCACTCCCGGTGACGCTCCTGCTGGCCTTGCCCAGGCCCAAGTGTTTTCGCCGGATCCTCCAATGCGTCACCGCCATGGGGGTTAAGCGTATTGCCTTGTTCGGCGCCTATCGTGTGGAGAAGAGTTACTGGAATAGTCCCTGGCTTGAGGCGGATGCACTGCGAGATCAAATGGTGTTGGGATTGGAGCAGGCACGGGATGCCGTGTTGCCGGAGATTACCCGGCACATGCTTTTCAAGCCTTTTGTGGAGGATGATCTCCCGGAACTGACGAAGGGATCGCGATGCTGGGTGGCCCATCCCGGCACGAGTCGCACGAGTCCCGCCGTCCCTGGCGGACAGGTTTCTCTCGCCGTGGGGCCTGAGGGTGGGTTCACGGATTATGAACTGGAACTCCTGCTTGCTCATCAATTTGAAATGGTGTCGTTGGGGCCGCGTATTCTGCGCACGGAACACGTTGTTCCGGCGCTTTTGGGCCGTTGGTGCGGTTCAGTCCCTTGAACCTGTCTAGGTCATATGCTCCAAAAGGTGTATTTCCGGAATCTGCGGCGAAGGTCTGATCGTTCTTGTTATTGGCCAGGGGGATGTTTAAGATGTCGGCCATGAAAACAACTAAATTGCTTTTTTCTATCGGGGCCTTGTTGACGGTGTTGTCGGGCGGGGTCATGGCGGCGGGGGCGAATGGGCTTGATGTGGGTGTCCGTTATCACACCCAACACTCGGTCTTCTCGGAACTTCCGTATGCGGATGGCGACTTAACCTATGAGTTGGGATATGAAATTCATGATGAGAGCGGGTTGTTGCAGTTGCTCTGCGGGTTCACGCCGGAATTTGCTGATCGGAGTGATATCGATTACGGAATCACCCCTGAAGCCAATCTCTTGTTGACGGACGGCCTCTTTCAGGGTGGCCTTGGCATCCTCTCCACCTATACCAAAAATTCAGTCGGCAAGGACGGGTGGATGGACTTGTATTGGCAGTGGGTGCTGGGATTGAACGTTCCGCTCGGCAGCCGTTTGAGCATTCAGGCCAACGCCTACTATGTCTTCGAATCCTGGAGCCGCTTGAACAAGTTCGCGTTTGACGATGTCGAATTTGGCGGTTTCCTTACCTATAAGTTCTGACCGCTGCTTGATGTCCAAAACAAACACCAAGGCTGCGTCGGCGCTTCGGGAACTTTCGGCGGCCCTGGCCCACTTGGGCGAGGAACCGTGTTATGAAGTTCTCTCCACGTTATTGACCGCTCCCGAGCGTGAAAAAATTGCATTGCGGTGGAGATTGGTCTGCCTCTTGGAACAGGGGGTTACCCAGCGGGCGATTGCCTTGGAACTGGGTATCAGTTTGTGCAAGATCACGCGCGGATCTCATGAATTGAAATACGGCCCCGCATCGTTCCGGAAAGTGGTTCAAAAGGCCGTGGCCAAGGGAGTTCCCCGGACCACACATAAGAGAACGGCGAAAAGGTAGGAATCATGTTCAAGTCGGTTTCCCGTAAAGTGGATTTTCCATCCCAGGAGAAGGATGTCCTGGAATTCTGGCAGGAAGGGCACATCTTTGAGCGTTCACTCGAACAGCGGAAGGGTGCCCCGGAGTATGTGTTTTATGACGGTCCCCCCTTCGCCACCGGCCTTCCCCACTACGGGCATCTTCTTGCCGGCACCATCAAGGATATCGTTCCCCGCTACCAAACGATGCGGGGACATTATGTCAGCCGTCGCTTCGGGTGGGATTGCCATGGTCTTCCCGTGGAGTACGAGGTTGAGCAGGATCTCAAGATCAGCGGCAAGCGCGAGATCGAAAAGATGGGCGTGGACGTGTTTAACGAGCGTTGCCGGAGTATTGTTCTGCGCTATACACGCGAATGGCGCGAGGTGGTCACCCGCATGGGCCGCTGGGTTGATTTCGATGATGACTACAAGACCATGGATCCAAACTATATGGAATCCATCTGGTGGGTTTTCAAGGCGCTCTGGGAAAAGGAACTGATTTATGAGGGACACCGGATCGTGCCGTACTGCCCGCGCTGTACAACCCCGCTGTCCAATTTTGAGACGAATCAAGGCTATGCCGATGTCCAGGATCCGGCTGTGACCATCCGGTTCAAGGTCAGTGGACAGGACAACACGTATGTGCTGGCCTGGACCACCACGCCCTGGACCCTGCCGTCCAATATGGCGTTAGCCGTGGGCAAAGATATCGTCTATCTCAAAATCAAGGACGGCGAGGCCCTCTACTATCTCGCCAAGGATCGGGTCGCCGCCTACTACAAGAAGGGCTCCTCCTTCGAGGTTCTGGAGGAGGTCGCGGGTTCCTCCCTGGTGGGGTTGTCCTACGAGCCGCTTTTCCCGTACTTCGCGAACTTCAAGGCCAAGGGGGCTTTCCGGGTTATTGCGGCGGATTTCGTTTCCACAGGGGACGGAACCGGTGTGGTTCATATCGCGCCCGGTTTCGGCGAGGACGATAGCCGTGTCGGGCAGACCGAGACGTTGCCGGCGCCCTGTCCGGTTGATGAGGAAGGCCGCTTTACCGCCGAGATCGGAGACTACCTGGGGCGATTCGTCAAGGAAGCCGATGCCGACATCATCAAGCGTTTGAAGCATGAGGGAAAATTGATTCACCAAGGGGTGATTAATCACAGTTATCCCCATTGCTGGCGCTGCGACACCCCGCTGATCTACCGCGCGATTTCGGCGTGGTATGTGCGTGTTGAACACATGCGTGATCGCATCCTCAAGGCCAACAGCCAGACGAAATGGGTTCCCGATCACCTCCGGGACGGGCGTTTCGGAAAGTGGTTGGAACAGGCTCGTGACTGGAATATTTCCCGGAACCGGTACTGGGGCACTCCGCTGCCGGTGTGGCGCAGTGATGACGGCAAGGAAGTGGTGTGTATCGGGTCTGCCGCGGAACTGGAGGCGCTGTCGGGCCAGAAGGTCACGGATCTGCACAAGCACTTTGTGGACAAGATCGAGATCCCCTCGCGCGAGGGAAGGGGAACGCTTAAGCGCATCACCGAGGTGCTGGATTGCTGGTTTGAAAGTGGAGCCATGCCCTACGCCCAGGCGCATTATCCGTTTGAAAACCGGCAGCAGTTTGAGTCCCATTTCCCGGCGGATTTCATCGCGGAGGGCCTGGATCAGACTCGCGGGTGGTTCTATACGTTGACCATTCTGGCCACGGCGCTGTTTGATCGTCCTGCCTTCAGGAATGTCATTGTCAACGGGTTGGTACTGGCCGAGGACGGGCGGAAGATGAGCAAGCGTCTGAAGAACTATCCCGACCCGACCTCCATGATTAACCGGTATGGGGCGGATGCGCTTCGTCTGTACCTGGTCAATTCTCCCGTTGTCCGGGCGGAAGACCTCCGTTTTTCCGAGGCCGGCGTCCAGGACTTGATGAGGAATCTGCTGATCCCGCTGTGGAATGCGTACGGGTTCTTTGTGACCTATGCCAATGTTGACAACTGGAATCCAGAAGTCAGAAGTCAGAATCCCGTATCGGGAATCCAGACTGAGAACGTGTTGGACCGGTGGATCCGGAGTTCCCTGGAAACGCTGTCGACGAATGTGACGACGGCGATGGACAACTATGACCTGCAGAATTCGGTCAGGCCGTTTGTGCGCTTCATCGAGGATCTGACCAACTGGTATATCCGTCGCAGTCGCCGCCGATTCTGGAAATCCCAGGATGACGCAGACAAGGCGCAGGCCTATGAGACACTTTACCATGTTCTGTTGCAACTATCCAAGATTGCGGCGCCCTTCATTCCTTTCATGAGTGAGGCCCTATACCGGAACCTTCGCACGGCCGGGATGCCGGAGTCGGTGCATTTGTGCGACTTTCCGCAGGGGGACAGCCGGCGGCGGGATCCTGTTTTGGAATCCCGGATGGCGGCGGTGATGACCGTGGTGGTGCTGGGGAGGGCGTTGCGTTCGGCGCACGACCTCAAGGTGCGCCAACCGCTCCAGACGATGCATGTGGCCTGCCGAAATGCCGATCTGCTTCACAGTATCTCCGGGTTGAAGGACATTATTCTGGAGGAACTGAACGTCAAGGAGGTTCAGTTTAGGGCGCATGAATCCGACTTTGCCACGCTGAAAGTCAAGGCGAACTTTGCCCGCCTGGGCCCGAAACTTGGAACGCTGGTTAAGAAGGCATCCGGGGTCATCGCGGCGCTGAAGAGCGAGCAGGTGGAAGCGCTGGTGGTCGGTGAGTCACTGACGGTTACCGTCGAGGGGAAGAACGTGGAGTTGGTTTTGGACGACGTGATCATCGAGCATCTGCCGCGTGAAGGCAGTGTGGTGGCGGCGGAAGGCGGCATTGTGGTGGCGCTGGACACGGCCCTGACCCCCGAGTTGGTTGAGGAGGGGATGGCCCGTGAACTGGTCAGCAAGATTCAGGCCATGCGCAAGGCGGCTGATCTGGAAGTCACCCAGCGTATTCATGTGCGTTTTGTCGGGGATGAGGCCGTGCAGGCCGCCGTGATGAAGTTCAGGGATACCATCATGACCGAAACCTTATGCCTTTCGTGCGACCGTGTGGACAGGACGGAACGCGAGCCGACCCCTTGGGATCTAAACGGGCATTCCTGCGAGATTGAAATTTCGTATTAATCCCCTTGACTTCCCGTCCGGTTGTTTCTATACATAGAAACATTATGTATCCCAATGAAACAACCTATGCGGGACTGGCGCGTGACTATGACATCGTGCCGGTGGTCAAGGAAGTGCTGGCGGATATGGAAACGCCGGTCTCCGTTTTGCAGCGGTTTATGAGCCGGGAGAATGCCTTTCTCCTGGAAAGCATGGAGGGCGGCGAGAAGTGGGGCCGGTATTCCTTCGTCGGGATTGATCCGCGTCCTTTTCTCGAGGTGGATCACCGCAAGCCGGGCAACGGACTGGAGGAGATTCGCCGCGTATTCAAAGGAGTGCGTGTGGCGACGGCGCCGGGTTTACCCCGGTTCATCGGTGGCGTCGTCGGGTTTATCGGCTACGAGGCCGTGGGCGAGTTTGAAACCATGCCCAACCCCAAGGCGGGACGCGACGGAATGCGCCTGCGCAGCCGTTTTGTCCAGGCTGACCGGATGATTGTGTTTGATAACATCCGCCACACCATCAAAATTGTGGTGTGTACCCGGCCCTCGGATTCACCGTCTCCGGAGGCGGCTTACCGCCGTGCCCTATCCGAGATTGAGGGGATCGAGCATACCTTGAATCAGCCGGCTGAACCGGTTCACTACGCGGGCGGGACGGAGGTTCGATTTGAGTCGAATATGACGAAGGATGAATTCTGCGGCATGGTGGCGAAGGCGAAGGAGTATATCTATGCCGGCGACATCATTCAGGCAGTTCTCAGTCAACGGTTCAGTGCCAAGTCGGATATTCCTCCTCTCTATCTGTATCGGGCCCTTCGTCTGTTGAATCCGTCGCCTTACACCTTCTTTCTTAAAATCGGCAGTCAGACACTCGTCGGGTCGTCTCCGGAGGTGATGGTTCGCCTGACCGGCAACCGGGTCGAATTGAGGCCCATTGCCGGAACTCGCCCGCGCGGGGCGGAGGATGCCGCGGATCGCGCCCTGGCGGATGAACTGCTGTCGGATGAAAAGGAAAAAGCGGAGCATGTGATGCTTGTGGATCTGGGACGCAATGACATCGGACGGATTGCTGAGATGGGGAGCGTACAGGTGACCGACTATATGGTTATCGAGCGTTACAGTCATGTGATGCATTTGGTGTCGCATGTTCAGGGAGTGCTGCGCAAGGAGTTTGACGCGTATGATGTCATCCGGGCGACTTTCCCGGCAGGCACGTTGTCCGGCGCCCCGAAGATCCGGGCCATGCAGATCATTCATGAACTGGAACCCGAACCAAGGGGAGCCTATGGGGGAGCCGTGGGGTATGTTGGATATGACGGCAATATGGATCTGGCGATTACCATCCGAACCTTGGAAGTTGGCGGAGGGGTTGTTTCTGTTCAGGCGGGAGCCGGGGTCGTGTATGATTCGGATCCGGTGAAGGAATACGAGGAAACCTGTCACAAGGCGCGCGGGATGCAGCAGTCGGTTGAATTGGCGGCGCACGGACTTGACTTGAGTGGAGAGGCCTTATGATCGTGCTCATTGATAACTACGATTCGTTTACATACAACCTGGTTCAGGTCATGGCCTCAATCGGGGCTGATATCAAGGTGTTCCGAAATGACGCCATTACCGTTGATGGCGTTGAGGCGCTCCATCCGGCGGCCGTGGTGATCTCGCCGGGCCCCTGTACGCCGAAGGAGGCGGGAATCTCGGTGGCCCTGATCCAACGCATGAGCGGGCGGATTCCGGTGCTGGGGGTGTGCCTGGGACACCAATCTCTGGGCGTGGCCTTTGGCGCCACGGTATCGAATGCCAAGCGCATCATGCACGGCAAGGTCTCGCCGGTGCGGCATGACGGTCAGGGACTATACAAGGGCATGGGCAATCCTTTCCAGGCCGGGCGGTACCATTCACTGGCGGTCTTGAAGGAAACGATGCCGCCGGAGTTGATTGCCGATGCGTTCAGCGAGGATGACGAGATCATGGGAATGCACCATGCCACTCATCAAACCTATGGTGTGCAATTCCATCCCGAATCCGTCCTGACACCTGCGGGAAAGAAGTTGCTGAAAAATTTCCTGGAGATTGTCGCCGATCATCATCAGTCTCAAATCACAAATCTCAAATCATGAAGACCGTATTACAAAAGTTGATTGCCCGGCAGAATTTGTCGGAGCAGGAGGCGGGGACGGCCTTTGACCTGATCATGAGTGGCGAGGCCACGCAGGCCCAGTTGGGTTCATTCCTGACCGCGCTGCGGATGAAGGGCGAGACCGTTGACGAACTGGCCGGAGCCAGCCGGTCTATGCGTCGCCATGCTGTGTTTGTGGATCCGCGCGGCAAGCCGGTGGTGGATACCTGTGGAACCGGCGGCGATTCCCTGGCGACCTTCAATATCTCCACCACGGCGGCGTTCGTCGTTGCCGGCGCGGGGGTTCCCGTTGCCAAACATGGCAACCGCTCCATCACCAGCAAATGCGGGTCGGCGGATGTCCTGGCCGAGTTGGGCGTCAACCTTGATGTGGCACCGGATGTGATGGAGGACTGTATTCACGAGGTCGGGATCGGGTTTCTTTTTGCCCCGAAACTTCATCCCGCCATGAAACACGCGATGGGACCGCGCAAGGAACTGGGATTTCGGACGGTGTTCAATCTTCTGGGCCCTCTCGCGAACCCGGCGGGAGCCAAGTATCAGGTGCTGGGTGTCTTTGCCCCTGAACTTACCGAAATGTTTGCCGAAGTTCTCAAACGGCTGGGTAGTCGCAGGGTTTTTGTTGTCCATGGCCAGGATGGCATGGATGAAATTACCGTCACCGGAACGACGCGTATCAGCGAACTGCGCGATGGGAGCATTCGCACGTATAACTTTGACCCTTTGTCGGTCATGGAGGACTATGCGTCACTGTCCTCTCTTGCCGGTGGCGATGCGGTGATGAACGCCAGAATGTCCCGGGCCATATTGGAAGGCGAGACCGGACCGCGCCGTGATATTGTGTGCCTGAACGCGGCGGCGGGCCTGATCGCCGGCGGGAAGGCAAACGATTTTGCGGATGGATTCAAACTGGCCGGTCAGTCGATCGACAGCGGGAATGCCTTGAAGGCCCTGGAGGGGCTGGTCATGGCGACACGGTGACAACGATGAGTGAAGACGAAAACATATTATCGCGGATCATGCAGGAGCGGAAGAAGGACGTGGCCGCCGCCAAGAGGAAGGTTTCTCTGAATGAACTTCTCGATGAAGCCGAGAAGCGCACGGTCTACTTCAGTTTGACGCAAGCCCTCCGAAAGAGTCCGGTTCCCAGGATTATTGCCGAGGTGAAGAAGGCGAGTCCCTCTGCCGGGGAAATCCGGCCAGCCTACAATCCGCTTGCCATCGCCCAGGCGTATGCGTCGGCCGGGGCGGCGGGGATCTCGGTGCTGACCGAACCCCATCACTTCCTGGGTTCGCCTGGCGATCTGCGCGCGGTGCGAAAAGTGGTGAATCTTCCGCTACTGCGGAAGGACTTTATTTGTGACACCTATCAGTTGGCCGAGGCGGCGGCATGGGGTGCGGATGTCATTCTTCTGATTGTCGCCGCTCTGGAGCCCGAGCAGTGTCAGATGTATCACCAGGCCGCCCTTGAACTGAATCTGGAAACGATTGTTGAGGTTCACACGGCGGACGAGTTGAGGGTGGCGCTGGCGTGTGAAGGCGCCATAATCGGGGTGAATAGCAGGAATTTGAAAACCCTGGTAACGGATCTGGCCGTTGCCCATGAACTGGCGAAGATGATTCCGGATGACCGGCTGAGCATCGCCGAGAGCGGGATCAGGACGGCGGAGGATGTCCGGGGATTGATGGGCGCCGGATACGACGGTTTCCTGATCGGCGAGTCGTTCCTGCGGGAGACCTTTCCGGGAAAATCCCTTAAAAAACTACTGTCTCAATCTCAAACCTGAAATCATCAAGGGCGCCATGATCAGCATTAAAATATGCGGCTTGACCAATGTGGTCGATGCCCTTTGGGCGCTGGAGCAAGGGGCGGATTATTTGGGGTTTGTGCTCTATCCGAAATCACCGAGGGGGGTGACGGCGGGTAAACTGAAGGCGATTTGCGACGCGCTTCCCGCGAGGTCAAAGTGTGTCGGCGTTTTTGTCAATGAATCCGCCGCGTTTGTTCAAAAAGTTTGGGAAGAATGCCGACTTTCTGCGATCCAGTTGCATGGCGATGAAGACGCATCCGGCTTTTGGGGCATAACGATTCCTGTGTGGCGGGCAGTTCGGATGCAGGAGGGGGAGTGGACTCCCTCGCCGACGGCCTGGCCTGCGGAACGATATGTCATCGATGCCGCTTCCCCGGCGTATGGCGGAACCGGGGTGACGGCAGATTGGGATGCGGCGGCTTCATTTTCCGCCCGGCACCGGTCGATGCTCGCGGGAGGGCTTCATCCTGGCAACGTTGCCGAGGCGATCCGGCGCGTCAACCCTATCGGGGTCGATGTGTCGAGTGGCGTGGAGTCATTGCCGGGGAAAAAAGATCTCGGGAAGATCATGGCCTTTATCCAGGCTGTTCGAGACGCAGACGAAGGATGTCTCTCGCGGAGACGCGAAGGCACGAAGGGGAGCGAGATATGAGTACTGTTGGGTTTAATAATATGCCGGATGCCAGTGGGCATTTCGGGATTTATGGCGGACGGTATGTGGCGGAGACACTGATGCCGGCCTTGATTGAAGTCGAGAAGGCGTACCGGGCGGCACAGGCGGATCCGGCCTTTGATGCCGAATTCAGGGGACTTTTGAGACATTATGTCGGGCGGCCTTCGCCTCTCTACTATGCGCCGCGCCTGACTGAGGCGTTCGGCGGGGCCAAAATCTTCCTCAAACGGGAGGATTTGAACCATACTGGCGCACACAAGGTGAATAATACCCTCGGACAGGCCATCCTGGCGCGCCGCATGGGGAAGAAGAAACTCATGGCCGAGACAGGGGCAGGGCAGCATGGCGTGGCTACAGCCACGGTTGCCGCCCGCTTTGGCATGGAGTGCGATGTCTATATGGGCGAAGAGGACATCCGCCGCCAGGCCCCGAATGTGAAGCGAATGAACTTGCTTGGAGCCCGCGTGATTCCGGTCAGCAGTGGAACCCGGACGCTTAAAGACGCGATGAGCGAGGCGCTCCGGGAATGGGTGGCTGCGGTGGACACCACCTTCTATGTCATTGGCACGGTGGCTGGTCCCCATCCTTACCCCATGATGGTTCGCGATTTCCAGAGTGTCATTGGTATCGAGACCCGTGAACAGTTGATTGAACTTGAAAACCGCCTGCCGAATCTTGTTATTGCCTGCGTCGGCGGCGGAAGCAATGCCGCCGGCATGTTCTTTCCGTTTCTGAATGATCCCAGCGTCAGGATGGTTGGAGTCGAGGCGGCGGGTCACGGAATAGCCACGGGAGAACACGCGGCAAGCATCGAAGCCGGGCGGGCCGGAATCCTGCATGGGAGTAAATCCTATGTGCTCCAGGATGCGGAGGGTCAGATCAAGAACGCCCATTCCATCAGCGCCGGACTGGATTATCCCGGCGTTGGTCCCGAACATGCCTTGTGGGCCGACCTGAAGAGGGTTGAATACGACGGCATCACGGACTCCGAGGCCGTGGCCGCTTTCCATGAACTCGCTTTGTTGGAGGGAATCATTCCCGCCCTGGAGTCAAGTCATGCCCTTGCCGAGGCACGGAAACGGGCCAAGGACGTCGGCCCCCAGGGTTCGATTATCGTGTGTCTCTCCGGTCGCGGCGACAAGGATCTTGAGAGCGTATTGGAATACGATGCCAACCAGAAGTCGGAATAAGATTATTCCTAACCCGAGACGAGAGACTCCAAAGGAGTATTATGAGTCGGATTGAAAACACATTTGCACGGTTGAAGCAGCAGAATCGGAAAGCCCTGGTGGGTTTTCTGGTTTCGGGGGATCCGGATCTGGAGACCTCTGAGCGGAACTGCCGGTTGGCCTTGGACAACGGGGTGGACGTACTGGAGTTGGGTGTTCCCTTTTCGGATCCCACGGCGGACGGTCCGGTAATTCAGGCGTCCGGACAACGGAGTTTGGCGGCGGGAACGACCGTTTCCAAGGTGCTCGCCATGGCGAGACGTCTGCGCCAGGATTACCAGACCCCGATCGTGTTGTTCGGATATGTGAATCCCTATTTCAGTTACGGGTATGAAAAACTGGCCCGCGATGCGGCTGAGGCGGGAGTGGATGCTTTTCTCGTGGTCGATCTTCCGTTTGAGGAGAGCGGGGAGTTGCGGCTGCATTTGGACAAGGTCGGATTGGAGTTTATAACCCTGATTGCCCCGACGACCCCTGATGACAGGTTGAAAATCCTGCTCCAGGATGCCCGTGGTTTTGTTTACTATATCATGGTCAAAGGCGTCACCGGCGCTCGGGCTGAAATGGCGGTTGATGTGTCCGATCATCTCATCCGGCTTCGACAACACACAAATCTGCCTGTGGCGGCAGGGTTTGGCGTCAGCAATGGATCCCAGGCCCGTGATGCGGCACGGCATGCGGACGGCGTGGTGGTCGGCAGCGCGCTCGTCAAGGCTGCCGCCGCGGGGCGGCTGGCGGATCTCGTGAAGGAACTGCGTCAGGCGCTGGATGCCTGAAAAGGATTCGGAACATAAAATACTGATTGCGTTGGGCGGTGGAATCGGGTACTAATACGCGGCTTTTTTGGAAGAAAGGTTGGACTATGAAGAAGGATATTCATCCCGATTATCAAGATGCGACGATTACCTGTGCCTGTGGCACGATTGTGAACGTGAAGTCCACAAGCAAGACGATGCATATCAACGCGTGCTCGGTCTGTCACCCGTTTTATACGGGCCGTACCGCCATGGTGGATGCGAAGGGCCGCGTCGAGCAGTTCCGCAAGCGTTACGCCAAGAAGTAGTTATTTTGTATGTCGGAAAAGGCCGGGAACTCCGAGAAGGGTTCCGGCCTTTTTTCTGTTTTAGGGGCGGCGCTCATTGGCGTCAAGCATGGTGTGGCCGGATTCCCGCGGGGTTCTTCCGTGATTGAAAAAGCCTATATCGATAAACTGGCGGATAAATTGAGGGAACTCGAGGCGAGTATCTCCAATCCCGCCCTTGCCGCCAGCCCCAAAAAATTCCGCGAGACCGCCAAGGAGCATTCCCGACTCCGGAAGATTCTCGACAAGGCGGATGTCTTTTTCCGGATCAAGCGTGATCTCGAGGAACAACGCGTGTTGTTATCGGCCGAGAACTCCGACCCTGACCTGAAGATCCTGGCGGCCGAGGAGGTGGTTGGTCTGGAACACGATTACCCGTCGGCTGAAAAGGATCTGCTGAGTGCGCTTTTGCCGCCGGATCCCAATGACGAGCGTAATGTTATCATGGAAATCCGCGCGGGTACGGGGGGCGACGAGGCCGCGCTATTTGCCGGCGACCTCTTCCGGATGTACACCCGATATTGCGACGGAAGACGGTGGAAAATGTCGGTCATTGATGCCAGTCCCTCGTCCGTTGGCGGCTTCAAGGAAATCGTGTTCTCGGTTACAGGCGACCATGTGTACCAGATCCTCAAATACGAGTCGGGTTGCCACCGGGTTCAACGTGTGCCGACCACGGAATCGTCCGGGCGGATTCATACGTCTGCGGCGACGGTCGCTGTTCTGCCGGAGGTGGACGAGGTGGATGATATCGAGATTCCCGCCGCCGACATACGGGTCGACATCTTTTGTTCGTCAGGGCCGGGCGGGCAGGGGGTCAACACCACGTACTCCGCCATCCGTATCACGCATCTGCCCACCGGCCTCGTGGCGCAGAGCCAGGACGAACGGTCCCAGCACCGGAACAAGGAAAAGGCATTGAATGTCCTCAAGGCCCGCCTGTTGGACTGGCAACAGCGCCAGGACGAGGAGAAGAGCGGGGACATGCGCCGTACCCAGATTGGTTCGGGTGACCGCAGCGAGAAAATACGAACCTATAACTTTCCTCAAAACCGGTTGACGGATCACCGTATCAATTTCACCATCTATACGCTCAATCGTTTTATGGAAGGCGAGATTGACGGACTGATCAGGACGCTTCAGACTCACGATATTGAACTGCGCATCCAGAAGGAAATGGCGTCCGTCAAAGGATGAAAACGTTGCTCGATGTCCTGCAGTCGGGCGCCGGCTACCTGGCCGGCAAAGGGGTTGAGAATTCGCGCCTGGTCATGGAACAGTTGATGGCGCATTCCCTGAAGTGTCCGCGTCTCCATCTCTATCTTCGTTTCGAAACCGCGATCCCCGAAGACCGTCTAGTCAGGCTTCGGGAGGGAATCAAAAGGATTGGCGCCGGGGAACCCCTGCAATACGTTCTGGGAGACACCGAGTTTATGGGGCGGCGGTTCAAGACCGATAAACGGGCGCTGATTCCCAGACCGGACACGGAGTCGCTGGTCGAAGCCGTGCTCGCCTGCGCCTCTCTCTGGGCGCTGGAGAAACCCGTCATCGTGGATGTCGGCTCAGGGAGCGGATGTATTGTGGTGAGTTTGGCGCTGGCGAAACCTCAGGCCGATTACAGGGCCGTTGACCTGAGCGAGGTCGCCTTGTCACTGGCCCGCGAGAACGCCGCCGGGTGCGGTGTATCCGGGAGAATTCATTTCCAGCCGGGTAACTTGCTGGCCGACTTTGCTCCGGTCTCGCTTGATGCCGTGGTGTCGAATCTGCCCTATATTACGACCGAGGACTGTCATTGCCTTCCCCGTCATATCCGGGAACATGAGCCGATGTCCGCCCTTGACGGCGGACCAGACGGGCTGGATCTGATCCGCCGATTGATCATCGAGGCGCGCCGTGTTCTTCGTCCCGGTGGGTGGATCTTTCTGGAGATTGGTTTTGATCAGGCAGAAAGGGTTGTTGACTGTTTGAGGACGTGTGGGTTTTCTGATAGTGTTGTAAGCAAGGACTTGGGAAACCGTGACCGTGTAGTTCAGGCGATATGTTAAAAAGGAGCAGAACATGGACTTTCTTGATCTAGTCAATAAAAGGTTCAGCGTGCGCGCTTATGACTCGAAGCCCGTTCCTGACGATAAGATCAACACGATTTTGGAGGCGGCGCGTCTGGCGCCGACGGCGGCGAACCGGCAACCCTTGCACCTGATTGTCCTCCATAAGGGGGAGAAACGTCCCGCCATGAACGGGGTCTATCTGAGGGATTGGTTCAGGCATGCGCCGGTCGTCATCGTTGTCTGTGCGGAGCCGGCCAAGGCATGGGTTCGGGGTGACGGTAAGAACTACGGCGATGTGGATGCCGCCATCATGATGGATCACATCACCCTGTGTGCGGCGGATATAGGCCTTGGGACCTGCTGGATCGCCGCCTTCGATGCGGCCAAGGTTTGTGCGATCCTTGACTTGCCTGCGGGTATTGAGCCTGTAGCTCTGACACCGCTGGGATATCCCGCCGAGGTCGCCCGCGCCAAAATTCGAAAAACAATTTCTGAATTTGTGCACAGGGAAAAGTGGTAAGGGATACCAAGCACCGCCCCCCCTCAAAGAGAGGGAGTCCAGGGATTATTCATGATTTCTAAAGCGAAAGGCACGGGTTGGGTCGTATTTGCTCTGGCCTGCTTTTCCTTTGCGGCCTGGTTCGGGGCGCACTCTGAAAGGAAGGACGTTTCGGATGCCTTCCGCCCCATGCGACTCGATGCCCCGCCGGGGGTGCGTTTCGTGACGGTGGCCCTGGGTGGTTTCAGGGGACTGCTTGCCGATATGCTCTGGGTACGCGCATCGGAGTTACAGGATCGGGGAAGTTTTTTTGAAGTTGCCCAACTTGCCGACTGGATCACCCGCCTTGAACCGCGCTATCCGGAGGTGTGGATCTATCATGCCTGGAATATGGCGTACAATATCACGGCGGTTGTTCCCGATCCCTCGGATCGCTGGCATTGGGTGATGAACGGGATCCGCTTACTCCGGGATGAGGGGATACCCTCCAATCCCGGCGATCCCAAATTGTATTGGGAATTGGGGTGGCTCTACTTCGATAAAGTCGGCGGACGCTGGGACGAGGCAAAGATGTTTTACAGAATCAGTTGGGCCCGCGAGATGTCTGAGCGCATGGGGGGCGGAATGCTGAACCACGCCGTGCTTGCCGAACATCCGGAGATGTCCCGTGCTTTTACCGAGATCGGACTGAACCCGGAGGTGATGAAGGCGATGGATGAGTCCTATGGCCCTCTCGACTGGCGTCTCCCGGAAACTCATGCCATGTACTGGGGCTTCAAGGGGCGTCCCTATCAGAAACCTGATGCGCGCTGGTGCGACCGGCTCGTCTGGATGGGATTGACCGAAAGCATGAAGAATGGACATCTGGTGTTCTTGCCCGAGCGGAAGATCTATCAACAGGGGCCTCGTCTCGATCTCGCCATCAAGGGAGTCCGCCGTTTGTCTGAGGAAAAACAGTATGCGGATTCCCTGACCGGACTCGTGGCAAACCGTTTCTTAAGGGAGTCCACGGTTTATCTCTATGCCTTCGGGCGGAAGGCGGATGCGGAGGTTGCTCTGAAGGAGTTGAGGCGTTCTTCGGGGGGAACTGAGGGAAGGGCGTCGCTGGATGATTTTGTCAAGCAGGAGGTCGGTCAGGCGGAGGCCTTGAGTTCCATCTCAAAACGTGATCGCGTGGTCGGATTCCTGGCCCGTGCGGATATCTGGCGGAGACTCAAGGTTCCGGAGTATGGCGAGGGATTTGAGCAGTTGGCGCGTTTGTACTGGGATGCCTTGGTGAAGACCGACCACCAGACTCCCGATACCGACTGGGAGACAGTCACCCGTCTGGCTCACGAACGATCCTTGAGCGAAATGCCTTGAGTTGCGGTCTAGAATCCGACCACGAATCCTTTCAGGTATTCTGACTCCGCGAAACCGGGTTTGAGGGGGTGATCAGGGGGTTGCCCAAGGTGATCCAGAAACTGAACCGGACGATGGGCATCGCGGGCGGCGCCCTCGATCACCTTGCCGAATAGTTCGCGATCCACGATCCCGCTGCAGGAAAAGGAGAAGAGAATTCCCCCTGGATTCATCAGTTGGCAGGCCAGCAGATTGATGTCTTTGTAGGCCCTCAACCCCGGTTGCAGTTTGGCCTTCCGGCTCACCAGTTTCGGCGGATCCAGGATGATTACATCGAACCGTTCCTTGGCATCGCGGAGTTGGCGGAGCGTGTCGAAAGCATCGCCAAGCCGGTAGTCGCGCCGGGCGGGATCACAGTCCGGGTTCAGCGCCAATTGCTTTTCGGCGAGCCCCTTTGCCGATGCTGAGGAGTCGATGGAAAGGACGCGATCTGCCCCTGCTTTCAGGGCGCAGATTCCGAAGGAATCGGTGTAGGCAAACACATTCAGTACGCGGGGCTTGCCAAGTTGCGTGATCCAGCGGGTCAGGCATTGACGGTTGGAACGCTGATCCAGATAGAACCCGGTCTTATGTCCTTCCTCCACGTCGGCCAGAAAACGAAGGTCGTTCTCGATGAAGTGAACAGGGCCGGTGAGTGGAATTCCGGCCAGCAACCCCTTCCGGGGTTCGAGTTCCTCGTGACGGCGCACGTCAACATCAGAACGCTCCCAGATGGTTTTCGGATGGAGACTATCCTTGAGACAGTCCACCAGACAATCACGCCGTGATTCCCAGGGTGCGGTGAGAAGTTGCACGACCAGAGTATCGGCATACCGGTCAACGATCAGACCCGGCAGGCCGTCACACTCAGAGGAAACGATACGCGCGGCGGTGGTGAGGCCCCAGGGGAGCCAACGTTGACGGCGTTCTATGGCGAGTTGCAGACGACGGCGGATACCGGGTGCGTCCAAACTTACTCCGGCCTCAGTCGTGAAAACACGGGCGCGGATTTCAGAGGAAGGGTGAACCGTGGCGCGCCCGAGAAACGTGCCGTTGGCGGCCACGATGTCGGCCTCGTCCAGGTTACGGTTCCCCTCAGCCCGCGAGATGGCCCCGGACATGATCCACGGATGGCCGCGGAGGATCGGAATTTCACGTCCTGCTTTGAGGTGAAGGATTAAACTCATACGGGCGCGAGTTGATCGGCTATTTCTTGCGGGGTTTGTGGACTTCAGTCGCGAAGTTCACGTTGTCATGAGTCCATGTCGTGTCATCCACGTTGATCTTACCTTGACCCTGACCGGTGAACCGGTTCCGCGCGATTTCGATATTCCGGGCGTTTGTGGCCGACACCGAGATGTGCCCCTGCGTTAATTCATTGTCCAGGATCTTAAGATTATTCACAGGACGGTCGCCGCTCAGGACATGAATAGCCGCTCCGCCTGCGGTAACTTTGTTGCTTTGAATGAGCAGGCCGTCGATATCCATCACCCACAGGCAGAGGTAACGGTTGCCTGTATTGCCGATCATGTCGGAACCGCGCACCGCCGAGTTGTCGTGGTTTTCGTGCATGATGCCTTCGCCGTCGTTGATCTTGGTGTGGCCGTCGCACGCGGTGTTGCTGTGCACCTCGTAGTCATTGCCTTCCACATGCCATCGGTATCCGCGCATTGTCATGGCGCGGTTATCATTCGTGGCGGAGCCGTCAGAGGCCACGAGGCCGGTCGTGGTGGGGCGCCGGAGTCCGGCAGGATAACGGATGGTATTGAAGGAACAGACCACGCCGTCGCCCGCGAAGGCAATGGCGCAACGGCCCGAGCAGTATATGTAATTGTCGCGCAGGATGATCCCCTTGCGGAATCCCTGGGGAAAGGTCTCCGGTGTTCCATTGGGGAGGTCGTGCCCGACGGAACCGACTTTCGCGAAATTGGCGTAAATGCCGGGGCGGTTATCGTAGTCGAATTCGACGCCGTCTTCGAGCGTCTCCACTTTGAATGGCTTCTTGCTCTTGAAGGTAAAGTCCTGTCCCTTTCCATTGAGCACCCTGACCAGGGTGTAGGGTTTCACGAGAAAGTTGCCGTCTCCACTTTTGGGGAGGCGGTTGTTGGCGACAAACATGTTTTCGCCGCTGAAGATGTGAATGGCGGCACGGTGGCGGGCTGTGAAGCGCTGGTGCGCCTGCTGACTGTATTCCTTGTTGGGGATGGTTGGATCCGCCGCCGCCGTGTTGGATAGGAGGCAGCCGAACACAAACCGGTTGCTGCCAACAAGGTGATCCGGGCCCTCTTCAAAGTACACGTGCCCGCGGTTGATAGCGATGTTGGCGATTCCGCAATTGCCCGCCTTGGCCGGTTCAGCGAGACGAATGCATTTGAAGGCGGTGCCGATGGGCGTTCCCTCGCCTTCCATCGAGGGGCGATAGGAGGGGAACTCGAACCGGGTTCGGGGCGCGTACTGGTCGCTCTTGGCGTTTCCTTCAACAGGCGTCTCACCGCGGAGGATGACGCCAGTTTCCAGGCGGATGTCGTCCGAGAAGGTGTAGGTTCCGGCGGGAAAATAGATGACGCCTCCGCCTCGCTTGACAACCTCAGTCTGCGCCGCACGGACGCGTTCATCATCGTTGGTTCCTTTCGCGTCCGTGATGTTGACGGTGCGGTTCCACGGCAGGGCTGTGACCCAGGCGGGAACCGCGTCCTTCAGCGCGGCATAATGCGCCGCCACAGGATTATCACAGGGGGTCGTTTCCGCGCTGGGGCGCGCCGGCGCCACCCGGGCAGCAAGGCAGGAGATGAACACACAAACGACCATGGCGATTCTATTCATGACAGGGTTCCTTTTAAAAGTTCTGACCTCGTTCTGAAAAACATTAGCATGGAAACAGTGAGCCAATACAGAACTAATATTTTGAATTGAGGTCGTCGAACTCAGGATTATGACGAGCAGGATGGGTCAGAGGCCGCTGAGAGAGAGGGTCTGCGACAGGGCTGGGGAGGATGAGAGGAATTGGTTCGCGCGATCAAGGGCGGCGGGCCACGTTGTCGCACTCTGGACTGCTCTGAAGAGGGTATGTCCGAAAACGAAATTTCGGGCAAAATAGGGGGTGAAACCTTTTAATTGGGTCAGTGCCTGCTTGGGGGCGAAGTCATCGGAAAGATAACCGCAGTATCGGTTCCATACCTCGGCAACGGTAATCTTCAACTCCGGGTTATGCCATTGGGCAAAGAACCAGGGACGAACCGCCACCATTCGGCCGATCATCAACCCCGCCGAGGTTTTGAATAGAGACTCGCGATCCCGTATATAGTCGGCGCCCGTGATATCGCCATTGGCGATGATCGGAAGACAGGTCTCTGCAACCAGTTCAGCCTGAAGAGTATGACGGGCCGCAAAACGGTTCAGCGATTCCTCGGCAAAGCGGGGATGCATGGTCAGGGCATCGATTCCCTCGTCCTCGAACAATCGTAGTCTGTCCCTCAGAACGGCGCGCCAATGAGGCGTTGGACGGCCCAGCCGGATTTTGACAAGCAGGGGCCCATGGAACCGTTGTCGGATGACCCGGATGATCTCGCGAAGCCGATCCGGGTCGTCAAACAGGTTTGAGCCGCCACCCTGAACCTGTACCGTGGCGGCCGGGCAGGCTAGATTAATATCAATTCCGTCGCCTGCAACCGGCGCCAGATGATCGACACACCGGGCCAGGTTCACGGTATCGACAACCAGTAATTGATAAATGATTTTGCCGTCGCTCGGGCGACGCTTCAGCCAGGGTGAACTTTCAAGAGACTCGTGGATAACCATCTTGGCTGCCAGCATTTCGGTAAAGAGTGCGCCGTACCCGCCAAAATCCGAAAGCAGACGGCGGAAGGCGCTATGAGTGATCCCCGCCATGGGGGCGCAAAAAAGCGGTATCTCAAAACGCACCCCACGCAGGGTCAGTGGCGCTGGACAAAACACAGGATTCATGGGCTGGCATGCTTTCACATTGGTTCCCTGACCTCAATCCTTTTGTCCCCGGGTCTGTCTATATTGTCTAATCTCGACAGCCGTGCCCTGTTACAGTAATTTATCACCCTTTTACCGCGCCAAAATGGCGTTGCGGGAGCGGGTGAACAATGACTATTCAGGATGTAATTGCGCTGAAGGAGCAGGGGATTAACGAGGCCAGACAGGCTGGAACCCTGAGTGACATTGAGGCGGTCAGGATCAGATACCTTGGCCGGAAAGGGGTGCTTCAGGATGTCATGGACAACCTGAAGTCGGTTCCGCCTGAAGGGCGCCGTGATTTCGGGCGTTGCGCGAATGAATTGAAGCAGGACTTAACACGGGTACTCGATGAGCGTAAGTCCGTCCTGTCAGCCGCCTCCAAGGTTGCTGAGAACAAACAGTTTGATGTCACCATGCCCGGCGCATGGCGCCAACCAGGTACCCGGCACCCGGTGACACAGGTCATCGAGGAAGCCATCAGGATTTTTAGTATACTGGGTTTTACGGTGGCCGATGGCCCCGATATGGAGACGGAATACCATAACTTCGACGCGCTCAATACGCCGGCTGATCATCCTTCGCGTGACACTCAGGACACATTCTGGCTGGATAAGAAGACGTTGCTGCGTACACAAACCTCGCCGGTCCAGATTCGGGTCATGGAGAGTTGCAAGCCGCCGATCCGTATCATTGCCCCCGGTCGTTGTTACCGACGCGACACGACCGACGCCACTCACAGCGCGAACTTCCACCAGATCGAGGGGCTATACGTCGATCACAAGGTGTCCATGGCTGACCTCAAGGGTGATATCACGTTTTTTGCCCACCAGATGATGGGGCCCAACGTCAAGGTGAGGTTCCGTCCCCATTTCTTTCCCTTCACCGAGCCGAGTGTGGAATATGATTTTTCCTGCCATGTCTGCGGTGGATCCGGTTGCCGGGTTTGCAAGAACAGTGGTTGGATCGAGATTTCCGGCGCCGGCATGGTGAATCCGAAGGTCTTTGACATTGTCCGCTACGATCCCGAGGTGTTCACCGGATACGCCTTCGGCATGGGACTTGAGCGCATTGCGATGATCAAGTTCGGTATCGAGGATATTCGGCTGCTGTATGATAACGATGTAAGATTCCTGTCCCAGTTTTCCTGAGAGGTTGATCATGAAAGTTCCACTGAGTTGGCTGAAAGACTATGTTGATGTTGATCTGACCCCCAAGGAGTTGGCCTCGTTGCTCACGTTCTCTGGAACGGAAGTGGAGGGAATCAAGTCCATCGGCGGTGATTTCACGGGGATCGTGGTAGGCGAGGTCATCTCGGTCGAGAGACATCCCAATGCCGACCGACTGACGGTGTGCCAGGTGAATAGCGGGGCGGAAACGCTGACCGTGGTATGCGGTGCGCCCAATGTGGCCACCGGGATCAAGGTGCCGTTGGCCACCCTCGGAACCCTGCTTCCGAACGGGATGAAAATCAAGAAGGCCAAGGTGCGCGGCATCGACTCATTCGGCATGCTCTGTGCCGCCGATGAACTGGGCCTCTCGGAGGATCATAACGGACTGATGATCCTGCCGTCCGAGACCCAAGTGGGAACCCCGTTTTCTGAAATTGCCGGGCCGCCGGAAACCGTACTGGAACTCGAGGTCACCCCGAACCGTCCGGATTGCCTGAGCCTGATCGGCATCGCCCGCGAAGTCGCCGCCCTGCTGGGTAAACCGCTGAAGGTGCCGATGCCCGTGGTCAAGGAGGAATCGCGTCCTGTCGAGAGTCTGGTGAGCGTTACGATTGATGATGCGGCCGGATGCCCCCGTTATACCGGCAGATTGATCTCGGGTATTGCCATTGCGCCAAGTCCGCCATGGATGCAACGTCGGCTGTCGTCTGCCGGGATTCGGCCGATCAACAATGTCGTGGATGTCACCAATTATGTCATGTTGGAATGCGGGCAGCCTCTGCACGCCTTTGACTACGACTTGCTGGAGGGGCATAAAATTGTGGTGCGCCGGGCCAAGGCCGGTGAGGCCATGAGCACACTGGATGGTTCGGCCCGTGAGATTAATCCGGAGATGCTGATGATTGCCGATGGCAGCCGACCCGTGGCCGTAGCCGGGGTGATGGGGGGGGCGGGTAGCGAAATCCGGGACGCCACGAAAACCGTGTTGCTGGAGAGCGCCTATTTCAAACCCTCCGATATCCGGAAGACATCCAAGAAGTTGGGGCTCTCGACAGACTCCTCCTACCGTTTTGAGCGTGGCGTGGATATCGAAAATGTTGACTGGGCGAGCCGTCGGGCGGCCCAGTTGATGGTGGAACTTGCAGGCGGCGTCGCGGCCAGGGGAGTCCTGGATGTGTTTCCCTCACGGCCGGTGCGCGGCCAGGTGTCGTTACGGTTTGACCGCGCCCGGGATTTACTCGGGATCCAGATTTCCGGGGAGCAGGTTCTGTCGATATTCAAGGCGCTGGGACTTGGCCTCGTATCGCGGAACGAGACGCGATGTGTGGTGGAGATTCCGGCCTATCGTGTTGACCTGGCGCAGGAGGCCGATCTGATCGAGGAGATCGCCCGCATTCACGGTTTGGATAAAGTGCCCTCACCGTCACCTGTTGCCAAAATCATTCCCGGCGCCGATGATAAACCGAACCGTGCTATTCTGGCCTGCCGTGCCAATCTGATCGGCCTCGGATTGTCGGAGATCATGAACTACAGTTTTCTCTCGGGTCGTCTGCTCGACCTGGTCGGACACGGTGATCCGGGGAAGCGCGTGGTGCTGCCCAATCCCATCAGTGCGGATCATACGGTGTTGCGTGACTCGTTCATTCCCCAGATGATTGAAACACTGGGTAGGAACCGGGCGAGGCAGGCGCGGGAAGCGGCGCTCTTTGAGATGGGCCGTGTGTTCTTCAAGGATGAGTCCGGAAACAATACAGAGACTGATCGGGTATGCATTGGTTTGATGGGTCCCGTTGGTCGCGCCGGAATGTTGAAAACCCCGCCTGTGAAGGACGAGGAGATGTTCCAGTGGATCTCAGGCATCCTGGAATCACTCTGCAGGGCACAGCATGTGTCCGAGAGTGTGACAGGCGGATTGTCCCGGTTGGATCTCGTGCTGAAACTTGTGAATAGGCCTTGCTATCAGGATGGGCGGGGCGTGAGCATATGGATTTCCGGAGCCTGTGCCGGGACGATGGGCCTGGTCAGCGAGCGGGTTCGCAACGAGTGGCGGCTGGTTGATCCCGTGGCGGTGCTTGAACTTGATCTGGCGCCGTTGCTGGCGAATGCCCTTCGAGTGCCCGTTTCCGCGGCCATCGGGACTTTCCCGAGCGTGGATCGCGATGTGGCCATGGTGGTGAGTGATGATATTTCTCATGAAACCATCCTGAAGACGATCCGGGCCGTTGCCCCGCCGGAGTTGGTGGATATCCGACTGTTCGATGTGTATCGAGGGGAAGGGGTCGCCAAGGGCCGAAAGAGTCTGGCCTACAGTCTGACGTATCGTTCCATGGAAAAGACCCTGACCGACGAAATGGCCAACGGGTTCCACGACAAGATCAAGGCCACGCTCAGATCCGGGGTGTCCGCCGAGATCCGGGAAGGATAAGAGCTTCACTTGAGTTCATCTAATAAAGCACGGGAGGCGGCCATGGAGCGCAGAACGTACCCGACAGTGATGGCGGCGGCAATGGCCGTCATGATGATCGCGACGAACGGCATGGCACAAGACCGCCTGCACGAGGCGGGCCTCCTGGCCGAAGAAGGACAGACTGTCCCCGCGTTCAAAGCGTATCTGGACGTGCCGTACGCGGCCTGGCTGGCGGCGCGCATCGGCCGGGCGCACGCGGAGGAATGTCTGGCCGCCTGCCGCGCGCTGGACACGACGTCGCCCGTCGTGCGGGTGCAGGCGCGCCTGGTAGAGGGCGACTTGCTCCTTCGCCTTGGCCGCAAAGACGACGCTCTGACGGTCTACCGGCAAGCCCTGCGCGATCCGCGACGGCCAGCCGATTTCTACGGTGCGGAACCACCCGCCGCTCCGGGCGGCGACAGGCTTGCCGAACCGTTCACCTGGGGACCGGGCAGCCATCGCGACAACTGGCTGATCCGCCGGTTCATCGCGCTGCAGGCGTGGGACGAAGCCGCCGAAGAGTACGCC
This sequence comes from bacterium, assembly GCA_037143135.1. Taxonomy (GTDB): domain Bacteria; phylum Verrucomicrobiota; class Kiritimatiellia; order CAIKKV01; family CAITUY01; genus JAABPW01. The sequence continues at coordinate 2,060 of JBAWZH010000014.1, read as the reverse complement.
CGGATCTGGAAACATCACATGGCGGCCGCAGCCGAGATGGCGACCGGTGGCACGACAAACGGCGTCCCCGGCGGCGACGGCACGCCGCCCGCCACTGGCGAAACCGCGCCGTCGGCCCGGGGCTTCGACGCCTTGGGCCTGCAGTTCGCGACGGACTACGCGACCTTCCTCCGGCAACGCGGACGCACTAACGACTCCCTGGAAATCCTGTGGCAACCGTTCGAGTCGCTCGACCTGGATCGCGACCCGAACGCCCTGGCCCGCACCGTCGGTCAGGAGGTGCTAAAGCGCTTTAGATTGCGAGGCTACTCCGGCGGTCTGGCCCGGCGCGACTTCGTGCGACTCGCGTTCGGCGCCTGGAAGCAGGCCGGCCGGGATCTCGAACTGGCGGGCAAACTGGAGGCGCTGGCCGTCCGCCGGCCCGCCGCGTGGCGCGTGCTGGCCCTGGTTCGCACGCTCCAAGGCGATTCGTCCGGCGCTTTAACGGCCGACATCCGCGCCCTTGACCTGGCCGGCCTGAACGACCTCACGCGCGCCTACCGGCTCGGGCACGTCTACGAGCAATACCGGCACGCCCCTGAGGCCATCGACGCCTATCGGAAAACGCTGGCACTGCTCGGGAGCGGACAGCCCCTGACGCCGTCGGATCCCGAAGAACGTGACTCGGCCGCATCCATGATGACGCAACGGGCCGTCGCATTGTTCGCTCCGCCCACATCGCCGGAACAAGTGACCGAAGAATTGAACGGGCGGCTGGAACGCCTCTACAGTGGCCAGGGTCTGACCAACGAAGTGCTGGCCCTGGTCTTGCAGCGATTGACCCGCAAGGGCCCGTCCCAGGCGGGCCTGGACAACCCCGGCGCGCTTGAGGCGGTGCGCCAACGATTCGCAACGGCCCAACGCGAATCCGAGTTCCGGGCCTGGGTTGACCGGCAGATGACGCAGGCCACCAACGCGGCGATCCGTGCCGCCTTGTTCTGGGTGACTGATCGCCGGGCCGACTGCGCAACGGCGGCGACCGAGGCCATTCGTATGGCGCCAGCCGGAGCCGACCCCTATCCCACCTGGGCGCAACGCTTCGCCAACGCCGGCAAGGACGCGCAGCGCTCGTTCGTGCAAGCCGTGCTGAAGGCCTGCCCGAAACATGTGCAGGCTAACCTGGATTGGTACACCTTGGAGCAAGGTCGCGAGGGGATGGACGCCATCCCGCTATTGGAGTCGCTGCTCACGCCCGAATCCGACCGGCTCTTCTCGCCGTTCAAGGGCTCGACCTCAGCCTTGCCCTTCCGCAACCGCTTCGATGTCGCCTATCGCCTGCTGCATCTCTACGCGGCGAATGGCAGCGCCGACAAGACGCGCGACTTAATCCGCGCACTGGCCGCCGGCGCCCCGCCGTTCGGGAAGTGGTGGACAGGCTCCAACGAGTCCTACGTCTATCGCGACGAAAACAATCTGCCCGAAGACATCGCGGCATGCCTGGCGCTTGCCGTTCAACTCGCCGATACGGCGCTGCTGGACGAACTTGACGCGACCTGGCGTGCCCTGCCCGACTGCGCGGCCAAGCGGCAGGTGAAGCGGCGCAAGACCGGATGGCCCGCCGTGGCGCAGCGCCGGGACATCGGTTGGATCAACGCGCCGGCCGGCGCGCGCATCCTTGTTTCGCATCGCCAGGTTCTCAGTCTGGCCACCGACGCCAAACACGTCTACGCGGGGCACCCCTGGGGCGTGGCCGTGTACGACCTCGTCGGCCGACCCGTCACGCGGATCCTGCTCGGGCGCGCCGCGCTGTGCCTGGCGGCTCAGGACGGCGAGGTCTGGGTCGGGACGCCAACCGGACTGAGTCACTTCAGACTCGAACCCTTCGCCCTGGACGCCACGCCCCTCGACTACGACGTGAAGCCTCGGAACCATGATGCCGATCGCACTGACTTCCTGAATGGCGTCACCGCGCTGGCTCTGCACGACGGTCGGTTGTGGATCGGCACGCGCCGCAACATCCAGCGGCTCGACGTGCGAACCCACGACCTGCGCGTGTTCTCCCCGGAGGAACTGCTCACCGA